>JALOOQ010000113.1 GCA_025454305.1 Cyanobium sp. Prado107 | reverse complement strand
GGCGCTGGCATCGACGGCCTCGGGGAGATCAGCGGTGGGGAGATCAGCGGTGGGGTCAGCGGCGGCTGGGGGCTCCGGCGCGGATCCGGCATCGGCTGGTGCGTGCGACGCCGAGGAGGCCGGCTCTGTGGAGGTGGGCTCCGTGGAGGTGGGCTCCGGGCGCACCCAGCGCTTGCCGCCGCTCCGGGGACGCCTGCGCGCCCTCAGCCACGTTCCTGCCGTCTGTGCCAGCTGACTCGCCATCTCCAGCACCCTGGCGGCGGTGCCGCCCAGTTCGACCAGGGCCCTGTGCCAGCGCTCGGCAGACCAGAGGCGCTGGCGCTCCTCCTCCGTGAGCTGACGCCAGCGGCCCTGAGCCACTTCCACACCCAGCCGCCCGATCAGCAGGCCGCCGCAGAGCACCCCGAGCATCGGCGCGCCGGTGAGCCGCTCGGCACTCGTCACCAGCACCAGACCCAGGAGCAGCACCACCGCTCCCCACACGGCGTCACGGGAGCGGCTCAGCTCCGGCAGCAGCAGCGGCAGCAGCAGCACGGCGAGCCCCAGCACCAGTGCGAGGGCTCCGCCCAGGGTGGCGAGCATGGCCGGGGGGCGGTTCGCAGCCATTCTGAGCCGCGTCGGGTCCGCCCACAGGCACTTTGCCCGCCCAGTCAGCGATGCCTACAGTCATGGGCCTGCCCACCTGGCGGAATTGGTAGACGCGCTGGGTTTAGGTTCCAGTGACCTTGGTCGTGGGGGTTCAAGTCCCCCGGTGGGCATCGCCGGCAAGGCCCCGCCTCCCGGGGCACCGGAACCGTTCCCTAAGTTGCAGGCCCACCGTGCGATCGCCTCGGATTCGTCCGCGCCCATGACCCAGGCTCCGGCCGCAGCGCTGCCGCGCTCGGTTCCCAAGCAGTTCCTCGATCCGCCGGGTCCCTGGAATCCCACGGTGGGTCTGTTTCTCGCCGGCTACGGACTGGCGGCCCTCAGTGTCTGGGGCTGGTTCGTGGGCCAGTGGCCCCTGCCGCCCCTGCTGGTCATCGGGTTTCTCGCCCTCCACCTGGAGGGCACGGTGATCCACGACGCCTGCCATAACGCCGCCCATCCGAACCGCTTCTGGAACGCTGTGATGGGCCACGGTGCCGCCATGTTGCTGGGATTCAGTTTTCCGGTGTTCACGCGGGTGCATCTCCAGCACCATGCCCACGTCAACGACCCCAGGCACGACCCCGATCACATCGTCAGCACCTTCGGGCCCCTGTGGCTGATTGCGCCGCGCTTCTTTTATCACGAAGTCTTCTTCTTCCGGCGCCGCCTCTGGCGCCGCTATGAACTGCTGGAGTGGGGCATCGCCCGTGGCGTCTTCATTGCCATTGTCATCGCCGCCGCGAAATACGATTTCCTTCCTTATATCTTCAACTGCTGGTTCGCGCCGGCACTGATGGTGGGTGTCACCCTCGGGCTGTTCTTCGATTACCTGCCCCACCGGCCCTTCCAGTCACGCAACCGCTGGCACAATGCCCGCGTCTACCCCGGCAGGCTGATGAACTGGCTGATCATGGGCCAGAACTATCACCTGGTTCACCACCTCTGGCCCTCGATCCCCTGGTTTGAATACCGCCCGGCCTATCACGCCACCAAGCATCTGCTTGATGCCAAGGGGTCACCCCAGCGCCTGGGCCTGTTCGAATCCCGCAGCGATGTGCTCAATTTTCTCTACGACATCCTGCTGGGCGTGCGCAGCCACAGAAAGCGCCGCAGCAAGCTGCGTCCCCTGGCGGCCCTGATGCCCACCCGCCATGCCCGCCGGCGGGTGCTGGAGCTGCTGCATCGCACGGCCGTGTCGCCGGTGCGCTGAGCGCTCACTGCTCACTCGCCAAGAATCTTCGGCACCCTGAAGAAGTCGCCCTCGCGCTGGGGAGCCAGATCCAGAAGTTCGTCGCGGACCGGGGTGGGTTCCACGCTGTCTTCGCGGGTGACGTTCACCACTTCCACAGCCCGGGTCGTGGGAGGCACCCCCTCGGTGTCCACGGCCTGCAGATGGTCCACGTAGTCGAGGATGCGCTCCAGCTGGGTCGTGTAGGTGGCGATCTTCTCTTCCGGCAGGGCCAGTCGGGCCAGGGCGGCCACCTTGCGCACGTCTTCGGCGCTGATCTTGCTCATCGGACTGCTGGGGGCGCAGGCGCGACGCTAGCCGTCTGCGCTTCAGTCCGCCGCCGTCAGGAAGGCCTGCAGATCCGCCGCCAGGGCCGAGGCGGCCAGCTCCAGAAAGGTGTGGCCATGCTCGGCGCTGGCCAAATAGGGGTCCGATCCCATGCGGCCGTCCGGGTGGCGGCGGCGGAAGTCCTCCGGTCCATGGATCGGTCCTGCCGGCGGCGGCTCCGGCAGCGGCCGCTGCTTGTCGATCAGGCTCGGCTCCAGGTGGAGGGTGAGGGCGATCTCGCTGGGGGTGGCGTGGTGTCCCTCGCGATCGCCGTACAGCTCCCGCGCCTTCTGCATCACGGGCGGCGCCATGAACCAGTTGGCCAGCTTGCAGCGCAGCCGGGGCGCCACCGCCAGGCCCCGGGCCGAGGCGGTGGTGTAGGCCTGGGCGAAGGCGGCCTTGCCGGTGGCGATGTTGCCGCCATGGCCGTTGATCACGTAGATGCGCTCGAAGCCGTGCCGCGCCAGGGACAGCACCACGTCGTGCAGCACCGCCATCAGGGTGGACGGCTGGAGGCTCACGGTGCCGGCGAAGCCCAGGTGGTGTTCGGCCATGCCGAAGGCCTGGGTGGGGGTGACCAGCACCCCGGTGCGACGGCCCACCTCCAGCGCCACCGCCTCGGCGGTGAGGGCGTCGGTGCCGATGGCCCCGCTGGGGCCATGCTGTTCGGTGGATCCCAGGGGCACGATCACGCCCCGGCAGCGCTCCAGATAGGCCTCCACCTCCGGCCAGCTGCGCAACTGCAGGCGGATGGCCTCGGTGCCGGCGGCGCCCGTGGCGGTGATGTCCTCGGTCTGGGTCATGGCGTCGGTGAGGGTGGACTGAAGGAACTGGCCGGGGCTGGTGTAAACGGGTCAGCGTGAACAGCGGCAGCCCTGCTCACCCTGCCTAGGATCGGCGGGCGAGCTGAGCCGTTGGCGCCCATGCTGCATCGCAAGCTCTATCAATTCTCCGCCGAGCGCCGGCCGGTGTGGGTGTTTCTGCGGGACCAGCAGCGCTGGATCGAGGAGGCCCTGGTGGTGGAGATCGATGGCGATCTGGTCACCCTCCGCTACGACGCCGCCGACGACGACGAGGCCCACAGCTGGGAGGAGAGCGTCCGCCTGGACTCGATCGGTGCCGTGAGCACCCGCCTCTCGTACGTGTGCCGCGCTCCCGGTGAGGAGCTGCCCATGGCCGACGACTGTCCCGAAGCCGAGCGCCTCAGCGGCTGATCCACCTCGGCCGTTTCTCCGGGTCAGTGGGCGGTGCCGTTGCCGTCGTAGTCGTCCGTGTCGTAGTACCCCCCCTTGGTGCCGAAGAACAGTGTGGCCAGGCAGAACAGACCGCTGATGGCCAGCAGAACGGTGCCGAGGTTGAAGCCGGAGGCCGCGGTGGCGGCGGAGCTGTCCATGGCGGCGACGGCGGAAGGGCTGACCTCCATTGTGCTGCCCGCCGCCTTCTTTGCACGGCCGGCCCGGCAGGTGGCACCGGAGCTGGTGGGCTGCCTGCTCGTGCGGCAACGGCCGGATGGCTCCCGCCTCTGGGGAGTGATCGTGGAGACCGAGGCCTACTGCCAGAGCGAGCCCGCCTGCCATGGCCACCGCCGCCGCAGTCCCAGCAACGCCACCCTGTTCGGGGAGCCGGGCCACTTCTACGTCTATCTCACCTACGGGGTGCACCACTGCGTGAACGTGGTCACCGACAGGCCCGGCTGGGCCGGCGGCGTGCTGCTGCGGGCCGCTGAACTCCCCGGTGAGGCGGAGCGCAGCGCCGCGGGGCCCGGGTTGCTGGCGCGGCGCTTCGGCATCGACCGCCGCCACGACGGCGCGCCGGTGGCTGCCGGCCGGGGCCTTTGGCTGTCGCCGCGCCCCGATGCCCTGGCACTGGCCGCCGCTGACCTGGTGCAGACGGTGCGCATCGGCATCAGCCAGGGCCAGGAACTGCCCTGGCGCTGGTATCTGCGCCGCAGCCGCAGCGTCAGCAGGCGTGCCCCGGGCGATCCTCAGCCGTCCCGCCGGCCCCTAGGTTGAGGGGGTCCGCCGGGGCCGGGTGTTGAGCGGCTGGGATCACCGCCATGTGATCGATCTGTCGGCCTTCTCGACCGACGATTTCGCCACCGTGCTGGAGCTGGCCCAGCGGTTCCGCACTCTGCCGGTCACGGGCACCCGCAAGCTGCCCGCCCTGCAGGGCCGGCTGATGACCACCCTGTTCTTCGAGGCCAGCACGCGCACGCGCAGCAGCTTCGAACTCGCGGCCCGGCGCCTCTCGGCCGATGTGCAGAGCTTCGCCCCGGGATCCAGTTCGCTGGTCAAGGGCGAGAGCCTCCTCGACACCGCCCGCACCTACGTGGCCATGGGGGCCAATCTGCTCGTGGTGCGCCACGGCTGCGCCGGGGTGCCCCAGATCCTGGCGGAGGATCTCGACCGCAGCGGTGATCGGGTGGCCGTGCTCAACGCCGGCGATGGTCTGCACAGCCACCCCAGCCAGGGCCTGCTCGATCTCTTCACCCTGGCCCGCCACTTCAGCCCGGACGCCCCTTCCCCCGAGGCGCTGCGGGGACGCCGGGTGGTGATCGTGGGTGACGTGCTCCACTCCCGCGTGGCCCGATCCAACCTCTGGGCCCTCACGGCCTGTGGCGCCGAGGTGGTGCTCTGCGGTCCTGCGACACTGCTGCCGGACCAGTTCGCCGATTTCGTGGCCGCGCCGCCGCCGGGCCAGGCCGTCGATCCGGTGGCCTATCGCGGTCCCGTTCGGCTGGTGCGCAGCCTCGAGGAGGCCCTGCCGGGGGCTGACGCGGTGATGACGCTGCGGCTGCAGAAGGAGCGGATGCACCAGCACCTGCTCACCAGCCTGGAGAGCTATCACCGTTGCTATGGCATCAGCCACGAACGGCTGGCGCTGTGCGGCCGGCCGGTGCCCGTGCTGCATCCGGGGCCGGTGAACCGGGGCGTGGAACTGGCCGGTGCCCTGCTCGACGATCCCCAGCACAGCCTGGTGGAGGAGCAGGTGCGCAACGGCATCCCGGTGCGCATGGCGCTGCTCTACCTGCTCGCCTCCAGCGACGCCTAGAGCAGCTTGAAGCCGTCCAGCAGCAGGCCGTAGAGCAGGCCGATGCGGCCCATGTCCAGCAGTTGCAGCGGCAGATGATCCCCCGGGCGGCGGCGCAGGGGGCCGCGGGCGCGCACCGCCAGCTCCATGGTGAGAACGCAGAGCAGAGCTCCGACCGGGTCGATCTGGCCGACCTGCCCGCTGATGGATCCCACCACCCCGCCGATGGAGAAGCTGATCAGCAGCGTGATCAGCTGCAGCGAGGCGCGGCGCCAGGGGTTCGTCGCCCAGGCCACGAGCCTGTCGCCTGCCTGCACCAGACTGCGCTGGAAACGGGTCTGCTGCAGGGAGCGAAGCCCGGTGGTTTCGGCCGGCAGCGGGGCTCGCATCGGCTGGCTCAGGTCGGCTGTCTGAGGGTTCGGTCGATCCTGGCCGGGAACCGCCGCCCCCGTCGATCCGACGGGGGCGGCGGTGAAGGTGGCAGGGTTCAGCGGCTGGCGATCCCCATCACCCGGCCCAGCCCTGCCGTCACCTGTCTACACCATCTCTTGCGTGGTGCAAGGTCTGAAGCGCTACCGATAGGGGATACCAATAAAAAAGCCCGGAGCCTGAGGCCCGAGCCGGGTGATGGGGACAACACAAGGGAAGCGGTCCGGGATGCTGCCGGCAAGGGTGGCCTGGACGTTTGCAGGAGCGTCCCCCTCAGGCCTTGACGCCGCCGTCCGTGCCGTTTCAGCCGTCGCTGTCCTTCTTGCGGCTTGCTTTGCCCTCCAGCAGCTCCAGCAGTGCTTCCATCTGGGCCATCACGCCGCGCACCTCTCCCGCCTCCGGGAGAAGTCCGTCCTCCATCACGCCCTGGTGCATCTCCCGGAGTTCCTGGCGGATGTAGCGAAGGTGGCTCACCACCTGTTCGCGTTTCGATTGCGACATGAAAGACGGACGGAAGTCCGTCTCTTTTACCCCATCGGGGGGTCCTGGCCGGATTCAAGGCCCAGCGCTGGCTCAGCGCTGACCGAAACGCGCCCTGGCCCGTTCGTAGAACGACCCGTCGATCTGAGCCAGGCCCTCCTCGCCGGCCAGGCTTTCAATCCGTTTGCGCACCGCAGGCCTGACGAAGAAGGGCACCTCGCGCAGGCGCTCGGCGGCCTCGGCGGTCCACTCAGGCGTCCGGCTCATGATGCGGTTAGGGGATGGAGAACAAGGGAATCTAAAGAATTGTGTAAGACCGCCTGAAATCCCAGGTCAGCACTGGGCTCGTTGTTTTGGCTCTGGTTTCGGCTGCACACGCTTCTGCAGACGCTTTGCGCCATCATCTCCCGAACTCCAACCGGGTGCGCTCGTCGCCGATCCTGCCGATGGAGGGGTGATGGGCCTCGGCCAGCCGCCCGAGCCCTCCTGACCGCTCTCCTGGCTGAACAGCGGCCCGAGCGGCATCACGTCCAGCTGGCCCTGATGTGTGAGCTGCAGGCCCGGCGGCTGCGGTTGCTCGGGACCGTAGATCACCGGCGCGGGCGCTGCCGGGCCGATCGGTGGCGGGTTCTGGCGTTAACGCTGGCGGGGCATCTGTTGGGCCAGGGCAGCACCGCCAACAAACCGCAACGGGCGGTAGCCGCCTTGGCCATGGCTGCCCAGCGTGTGGAGGCCGCCCATCGCGCCCCATGGACGACGACCGCCTCGCCCGTCTGGCTGATCTGCGCCGGCAGTGCGCTGAGCTGAACGCCAAGGGCCGCGCCACGGCTCTCGGCTCACCGGAACGGGATGCGGTGCTCGAGGAATGGGTGCCGATCCATGCGGCGTTGATGGCGCTGCAGGACGAGCTGGAGGAGGGGAATGACTGACCAGCA
>JALOOQ010000112.1 GCA_025454305.1 Cyanobium sp. Prado107 | reverse complement strand
CCTGTCCGCGCCGATCCCTGTCCCGCCCAGCCATGAACCGCCGCACCCTGCTGATCGAGCTGCTGGGCCTGGGGGCCGCTGCGCCCGCCCTCGCCGCCCGCGCCCGTGCCGGTTCAGGCGCCGCGGGCTCCCCTGCCACGCGCTCCCCTGCCGCCGGTGCGGAGGGCCGCTCCAGCGGCCTGCCCTTCGAGCCGCTGCCGGGCCCCATGCCCCTGCCCGGCGACGGCCGCACGGCGGCCCAGCAGCGGCAGCTCTACGGCCGCATCGCCATCGACGACCGGATGGTGGTGCCGGAGGGCTACCGCAGCGACCTGCTGTTCACCTGGGGCGAGCCGCTGGCCGAGGGCCGCTTCGGCTTCAACAACGACTACCTGGCCTTCACCCCCCTGGCGGATGGGCGGGCCCTGCTCACGGTGAACTTCGAATACATCAGCCCCCGGGCCTGGATGGAGGGCTACGCCGAGGCCACCGGCGAATCCCTGCCCTTCGAGGCCCTGCGAGAGGCGCTGACACCGCGCGGCGGCACCGTGGATGCCTCCGCGCTGGCGGCGGACGATCCGCTGCGCCAGCCGCTGCTGGCGGTGGCCAGCGCCGCCATGGCCGACCTGGGCATCGGCGTGGCCGGCATCGCCCGCAACTCGGGGGGCACCTGGCGCGCCGACCCGGGCCGGCACGACCGGCGCATCACCGGCCTGAGCGGGCTGGAGCGGCCCCAGGAGCGGCTGCGCTGCAGCGGTCCGGCGGCGGCCGTGTTTCGCCGGCGCCGGCGGCTCGGCTACGACGACGGCCTGGGCGATCGGGTGATCGGCAGCTTCGCCAACTGCGCCGGCGGCCAGACCCCCTGGGGCACGGTGCTCTCGGCCGAGGAGAACTTCCAGAGCCAGGTGGTGGAGCGGGTATACGCCGACGGTTCCTCGCCGCCGCCGGCGGAGCGGCCCTTCCTGTTCGATGGCACGCGCCTCGACGGCCTGGGCAATCCCTTCGGCCTGGCGGGCAACAAGTACGGCTGGATGGTGGAGCTGGATCCGCGCCGCCCCGACCGGCCCGCGGTGAAGCACAGCTGGCTGGGCCGCTTCCGCCACGAGGCGGTGGCGGTGCAGGCCTCGGCCGGCCGGCCGCTGGTGGTGTTCTCGGGCTGCGACCGCCACGGCGGCCACCTCTACCGCTTCGTGAGCGAGGAGCTGGTGCGCGATCCGGCCGATCCCGCCAACTCACGGCTCCTGGAGCGGGGCCGGCTGGAGGCGGCGGTGTTCAACGCCGACGGCACGGGGCGGTGGCTGACCCTGGCTCCCGAGACGCCGCTGGCGCCCCTGCGCCCCAGCCACTACGAGCGCTTCGGGCTCAGCCAGCCCACCCTGCTGCCCCACCGCGACCGCACCCGGCCCGGCGCCGAGGCCCTGGCCAGCGACGCCGAGGTGGCGGCCTACCTGCAGCAGCACCGCCGCCTGGCCGATCTCTATCCGGGCAGCGGCGAGGAGCGGCAGGGGGCGATCCTGATCGACGCCCACCTGGCCGCCAACGCCATCGGGGCGACCCCGGCCGCCCGCCCGGAGGACACCGACATCGATCCCCGCAGCGGCGATCTGCTGATCGCCTTCACCTCCGGCGGCAGCGACGGCGACGGGCGCGCCGATCCGGCGATCTTCCGCGGCCCGCGCGGGGAGGCGAGCTGGCCCTACGGCTGGGTGATGCGCCTGCAGGACGGCCTGCAGCGGGGCGATGCCACGGGTTTCCGCTGGCGCATGGTGGCCACCGGCGGCACGCCCTGGCAGGGGGGCATGGGCTTCGCCATGCCCGACAACCTGGCGATCGACCGCGCCGGCAATGTGTGGATGGTCACCGACCGCTCCGGCGGCAGCAGCCTGGACGTGTTCGGCAACAACGCCTGCTGGCTGTTCCCCGCCAGCGGCCCGCGCGCCGGTGAGGCGCTGCTGTTCGCCACCGGACCGATGGAGTGCGAGCTGTGCGGGCCGTGCTTCGACCGGGAGGAGACCACCCTGTTCCTGGCGGTGCAGCATCCGGGCGAGATCCACGGCACCCGCCAGCGCGGCGGCGAGGAGTTCCAGGCCCACACCCTGGAAGACCGTGACGGCGGCCGATTCGAGCAGCTGCGCCAAGTCCCCCTGGGCTCCAGTTGGCCCTCCCCGGTGCCCGGCCGCCCGCCCCGCCCGGGGGTGGTGGCAATCCGCCGCCACGACGGCCGCCCGCTGGTCTGAGCGCTGGTTTTACCGCTGGTCTGACCGCTGCTCGGACCCGGCTCACTCGAACGTCACCGACACCGACGGGTCGCCCGGCAGACCGAGATAGCGCACGCTGATGCGGGTGCCTGGGGCCGCCGGTGCCGCCGGTAGGAAGGCGCCGAGGCTGAGCAGGTCGCCCGGCCGCAGCTCGATCCCCTCCTGGCGCAGGCTGCGGGCGAGCCACAGGGCGGCGTGCAGCGGATGCTCCATCAGGGCGGCGCCCCGGGCGCGGCCGAGTTCCACGCCGCCGCGCTCCTCGCGCGCCACCACGGTCATGGCGGCCAGGGCCTCGAGGAAGGCCTCGCTGGGCTCCATGGGGATGCGTGTGCCGAGCACACCGGCGCGGAAGCCCACGTTGGTGGCGATCAGCGCCGGGCCCGTCACGGGGCCTCTGAGCAGCAGATCGGGCAGCTCGATGAACGGCACCACGGCCTCGATGTGGCGCAGGGCCTCCTTGGCATCGCGGGCGCCGGCGAGGCCCGGGCCCTTCACCACCACCAGCAGGTCGGCCTCCACGTGGGGCCTGGAGCCGAAGCCGGCGGGCAGGGTGACGCCGGAGGGGTGGAGCCCCCAGGCGAACATCGCCCCCCAGGCCGGACCCTCCACCCCGAAGCGGCGCTGGGCCGCCGGGTTGGTGAAGGCGGCCTTGTAGCCCACCACCGGTCCGAGCTGGGCGGGGAGCCGGTCGATCAGGCGGTGACGGGCGCAGGCGGCATCGGCGAGCGTGAGCCCTGTGCCGAAGCCGGCGCTGGGGCGGGCCGCCGCGAAGTCGGCGAGGTAGGCCGCCAGCGCCTCAGGCCCCGGGCAGGCGGCCCGGGCCACAGCCGGTGTGAGCAGCAGCAGGCTCAGCCCGGCGGCGTGGGCGAGCGGGCGCAGGAGGGCCATCGCACGGGCAACCCGGCCGATCACCCTAGGGTTCGGCATTGGTGCCTTCTCCATGCAATCTCCGCTTCGTTCCGCCGGCAGACCTGATGGACCCGCTGCGGGCCTCAGCCTGATCCTGGCGGTGGTGCTGGGGCTGGTGATCCTGCTGAGCCAGACGGTGTTCATCGTGCCCGCCGGCAACGTGGCGGTGGTCACCACCCTCGGCAAGGTGACCGGTGCGCCTCGCTCGCCGGGGGCGAATTTCAAGCTGCCGCTGGTGCAGAACGTCTCCCCGTTCGATGTGCGCACCCAGGTGCGGCCCGAGCAGTTCTCCACCCTCACCAAGGACCTGCAGGTGATCCAGGCCACGGCCACGGTGAAGTACGCCATGAAACCGAGCGAGGCGGGGCGGATCTACGAAACGATCGCCACCGACAACCAGCAGATCTATCCACGGGTGATCCAGCCGTCGCTGCTGAAGGCGCTGAAATCGGTGTTTTCCCAGTATGAGCTGGTGACCATCGCCACGGAATGGAACACGATCTCCGAGATCGTGCAGGAGAAGGTGGCCGAGGAACTGCGCAAGTTCGATTATGTGAACGTGCAGGGCCTCGACCTCACCGGCCTGCAGATCGCCGAGGAATACCGGGCAGCGATCGAGCAGAAACAGATCGCCGAGCAGCAGCTGCTGCGGGCCCAGACCGAAGTGAAGATCGCCGAGCAGGAGGCCAAGCGCTACCAGACGCTCAATTCCAGCCTTGACGACCTGGTGCTCTACAAGCTCTTCCTGGATAAGTGGGACGGCCAGACCTCCGTGGTGCCGGCCCTGCCGGGCACGGAAGCGGGCGGCGGCAGCTCGGTGATCGTCAACGGCCGCCGCTGAGCCCTGGCCGGGTGTTCAGGGCAGGGTGAAGCCCGACTGCAGATGCTTGAGGTCGAGCATCACCCAGGTGATCCACACCAGCAGGGCGATGCCACCGGAGATGGCGGCGAAGCGGGCCACGAACCGCCCCGCCATCTCGAGAACGCTGATGTCCTTCACCGGCGGGGCCCGATTGGCCTGGCCAGCCTATCCGGCTGGTCTGCCCGTTCTCTGCAGGCTCACTCCGCGCTGTGTCGGCAAGCAGCGTGTCGACTGCAATGCAAGGATCCAAGCAGTGTTCGGGAGTTCCACAGCCATGGCTGAAGCGGTGGTCGCGGCCAGAACGCCCGTGCGTGTCGAACTGGAAGCCGGCAAACAGTACTTCTACTGCGCCTGTGGCCGCTCAGCGGACCAGCCCTTCTGTGATGGTTCCCATGAAGGCACCGACTTCACCCCCAAGGAATTCACGGTGGAGAGTGATCGCAAGGCGTTGCTCTGCCGTTGCAAGCGCACGCAGGACGCCCCGTTCTGCGATGGTTCCCATGCCCACCTTCCTGCCGCGGGCTAGCGACTAGTTGCCGCTTGGCCCGGGGGTCCCGTTCTGGGGGTTCCGGAACGATCCCCTCACCGGCTGCGTGGTCCCGCTGCGTGGCTTCGCTCCAGGGACGGGGCACGAGCGCGGTGCCGTCTTCGTCTCGTCGACGTTGTCCCACAGAGAGCCGCCCTCGGCGCTGGCGGGGGTGGGCATGATCAACGCCGCCAGACCGAGAACGGCAGCTAACGCGGCAATCGCCATCAGGCTCAGTTCAGCAAACCCATCATGGCGAATCTTGGGGCTCGATGCCCCAGGGCTTCCAGCCCGCCTGGCGGAACAGCCGGTAGGCCACCGTGGAGTTGACGACCGGATCGAACAGGTCCTCGGGCTTGTCGATACCCATCGAAGCGATCAGCCGCTGGTTGGCGCTGTAGTGGATCTGAAACAGGCCGAAGCAGTCGCCGTTGCAGCCGCGGGCGGTGGGCGAGAGGCCGCTCTCCTTGTAGGCCACCTGGATGGCGGTGGTTTCGTGTTCTTCCGGCCACACCTGGCGGATGGCGGCGAGGGCGTCGGCCTGGGGCGTTTCGCTCGCCAGCAGGCGCGGCGACATCCACGAGACGGCCACGGCCAGCACCGCCAGCACGAGCACGGCGGCCGGGCGAGAGAGGCGCGGAAGGGAGCAGCGCATCGCCGCAGCGGGGGGCAGGGCCGAACCGTATCGGCCCCGCCCCGGCGCAGCAAGGCGCCTGCCGGAGCGGCTGAGCGAGTCCTGACGCCGCTACTGCCGCGCCAGGATCTGGCGCATCCGCTCCTTCAGGTCGTCGACCGGGGTGCCGCTCACATCCACCAGGGCCCGCCTGATGCGGCCGCCGTAGGCGAAGGGCGGCCTGTAATCCGGCAGGGCGGGTGAGCCGGGGTCGGCCCCCACTGCCACGCCGGCGGCCAGGCCGAGGCTGAGCGGGATCGTCACCGGCAGGTCGCCCGCGCCCACCGGCTGGCCATCCACGAACAGCTGCACCCGGGCCGGGGTGCCGCGGCCGTTGGCGAGGTCGGCGGGACCGGTGGGGGTGAACTCGGCGCTCACGATGTGGTGGCCGGCCGGCAGGGGGCCGTCTGAGCGGATCCGGAAGAACTGCTCGGCCACGTAGTTGTAGCCGTAGGTGAGCAGGCCGTTCTGCACGTAGAAGGCGAAGCCGCCATCGTTGCCGCCCATGCTGAACAGCACCCCCTCGGCTCCGGCCTCGGGCACCTCGACCTCCACCGAGATCGAATGGGGCCGGTTCAGCACCCGCGGCGCCGCGTTGGTGGGCACCATCTGGGTGCCCGGGTAGTAGATGAAGCGCTGCCGGTCGGCGCTGATCTGGGGGCGTTCCTCGGCGAAGCGCTGCACGCCGCGGCTGTCGACCGGCAGCACGTTGTACTTGCCGGCCTCCACGTACCACATGCCGATCATGGCGATCAGCCGGTCGCGTTCGGCTGCCGCCACATCGCTGGTCTCGGCGAAGTCTTCCTGCAGGTTGTAGAGCTCCCAGCCGTGGGCATCGAGCCGGGTCAGCTCCTCGTAGCTGATCGGATCACCGAAACGGCGCCCCGATTCCACGAACGAGGTGCCCGGCCAGGGGCACACGGCCCGCCAGCCGTCGTGATAGAGCGAGCGGTGGCCGAACATCTCGAAGTACTGGGTGAGATGCCGGCTCGGCGCCGCCGGGTCGTCGAAACAGGAGCACAGCGAGAAGCCCTCGATCGGGCTCTGGGTGACGCCGCGGATGACACTGGGCGGCTCGATCTGCAGGGCATCGAGCACGGTGGGCACCATGTCGATCGCATGGCAGTACTGGGAGCGGATCTCGCCGCGGGCGGCGATGCCCTGCGGCCAGCTCACGATGAAGGGATCGCTGGTGCCGCCCCGGTAGGTCTCGCGCTTCCAGCGGCGGAAGGGCGTGTTGCCGGCGTGGGTCCAGCCCCAGGGGTAGTGGTTGAAGTATTTCGGGCCGCCGATGTCATCGATGGCGGCGAGGTTCTGCGCGAGGTTCTCCGGCACGTTGTTGAAGAACTTCCCTTCGTTCACCGAGCCGGTGGGGCCGCCTTCGGAGCTGGCGCCGTTGTCGGAGATCACCATGATCAGGGTGTTCTCGTATTCACCCAGTTCCTTGAGGAAGGCGATCAGCTCGCCGATGTGATGGTCGGTGTGCTCGAGGAAGCCGGCGAACACCTCCATCATCCGGGCGTAGAGCCTCTTCTCCTCCGCGGAGAGGGTGTCCCAGTCGGGCACATCGGGATCCTGGCGCGAGAGCACGGTGTTGGCCGGGATGATGCCGAGCTGCTTCTGGCGGGCGAAGGTGCGCTCGCGGTAGGCCTCCCAGCCGTCATCGAAGCGGCCCTTGTACTTGTCGGCCCACTCCTTCGGCACATGGTGGGGCGCATGCATGGCGCCGGTGCAGAAGTACATGAAGAAGGGCTTGTCGGGCGCCACCTGCTTGGCATCGGCGATCATCGCCTTCGCCTTCTCCACCAGATCGGGGGTGAGGTGATAGCCCTCCCCATGAAGCCGTAGAAGCGCTCGAAGCCGCGCCCCAGGGGCCAGCGGTCGTAGGGGCCGGCGGCGGAGGTCTGCTCGGCGGGGGTGAGGTGCCACTTGCCCACCGCGTAGGTGTTGTAGCCCTGCTGCAGCAGGATCTCGGAGAGGAAGCCGTTCTCGAACGGGATCAGGCCGTTGGATCCCGGGTAGCCCATCGACCCCTCGGTGATGCAGGCCAGGCCGTTGGAGTGGTGGTTGCGGCCGGTGAGCATGCACGAGCGCGACGGCGAGCAGAGCGCCGTGGTGTGCATGTTGCTGAAGCGCAGACCCTCCGCCGCCAGGGCGTCGAGATGGGGCGTGGCGATCGGGCTGCCGTAGCAGCCGAGCTGGCCGTAGCCCGTGTCGTCGAGCACGATGAACAGCACGTTCGGGGCGCCCGCGCGGGCCCGGTTGGGCCTCGGCCAGGCGGGCACCGACACGTCGGCGGTGCGGCCGATCACCCCCGGGAAGCTGGTGCCGGGTGTGTATTCGAGCAGGGACATGGGCTGGTCAGAGGCCGGGCATGCTCCTCAGTGCTAGCGGTGGGCTGCGGGCGCCACAACGCCCGCGTTACGGATCTGGCGGGCCGATGGCCGGCTCACCGAGGCGTTCCTGGCACATCCCGAAGGACGCCCGGGATGGCGAAAGAGGGTTTGACCAGCACCATCAACCAAGATATCGGCCCCGTCGGTCCCAGCGGTCGAGCACCAGGAGCTTCAGGGCAGCGTGAAGCCTGACTGCAGATGCATGAGGTTGAGCATCATCCAGGTGATCCAACCCAGCAGTGCCCGCCCCGCACAAGGAGGGGAAGAGGTGATGAAGCGTGCCGCCATCTTGAACGGATAAGACAAAGTCCTGATCGGCGGATTCCCGTCCTGGTGTCGCCACCTCGTCTCTGGCTCAGACAGTCATGACTTCTATCTGTTACGGCCAAATCATCATTGCTTTGCTTCCTTAACCCATACGTTGAAGCTGTTTGCTTTGCAGCACTACCTGTAGTTGACCTCGGAGGAGGGCAGGGGCTTCTGGCGCAACTTGATCCGGTGGATCCTGAAGCAATCTTGAATGATTAAGCCTGATGCATGATTTTCTCGCTCCTACTGTCTTCGCTGTGCTGTGGCTTGCATCTCTCTCTGAACGTCATGGTCAATGAAATCATGGTCAATGAAACGGAAGGTTATTTCTCCACGTGGGCGGCC
>JALOOQ010000111.1 GCA_025454305.1 Cyanobium sp. Prado107 | reverse complement strand
TCCAGGCGCCTGGCACCAGAAAGCTGGTGAAGGCGCCGCCAGTCCATGGCTCGGCGTTCCAGTTGTGGAGCACCAGGTCGAGGGGCTCGGCGGCCGCGGCTCCCCACCAGCTCTGCAGATCGGCCAGCACCGCCTGCCGGCGCCTGGCTTCCGGTAGCCGCTGCCAGCGCACGGCGCGCTCGCCGGCGATGAAGCCGGCCAGCACGCCCGGCCCGCCTGGCGGGGAGCTGTCCACCGTGAGCTCCAGGGTGGCCAGGTTGCCGAGCCCCAGTCCGTTGAGACCCCGCTCACGCCAGAACGGCCGCGGATAGAGCGCCAGCACCTTCACCATCGACCCCATCGGCGAGCGCTGCAGCAGTCCGCTCCATTCGGGCGGCAGGGCCGGTTCGTAGTGGATCGCCAGCCGCAGCGGCGGCGGCACGGCCACCACCGCCGCCCCCGCCTCGATCACCGTGCCGTCGGTGCAGCCCACCCCCACGCCGCCGCCGTGCTGGCGGATCACCGCTGCCGTCATCCGCAACTGGATCAGCGGGGCCAGCTCGGCGGCCAGACGCTCGGCCACCTGGGCGATGCCTCCCTCCACCAGCCAGGCCTCCGGGGTTTCGTGCTGGGGCGCCACGGCCTGGGTCCAGGCCAGATGCAGGATCGAGCTTTCGTGCGGCTCGAAGCCGCCGGAGCCGCCCATGCGCGTGAGCCAGGCCAGGGGGTAGCTGGCCAGCTCGCCGGCACCCTGCCGTTGCAGCCAGTGGGAGACGCTGATCCGGTCGAGGGCGCCGGCGTCGGTGGTGTCCCAGGGAGCGTCTGGAGGCACCTGTTCCACCAGCTGCTGAAACCGCTGCTGCACGGTCAGGGCCTGCTTCAGGTCGTCCGCCGGCAGGCCCAGCTCGGCCGGCCGGAAGAACAACAGGCTGGCGCTGAAGTCGTGCTCCACGCCGGCGCGGTGGGCCATGCCGTTCCAGAGGAACAGCCCATCGCCGTCATAGGGGGTGGGGTAGCGGCGCAGGCCGAACTCCTCCAGCAGCGCCAGCAGCCGGTGGTGGCTGGCGCCCACCCACTGGCCGCCCAGGTCCACCGGGATGCCGGCGGCGCTGACGCGGCGATGCATCCGTCCGCCCCAGCGCTCGCGGGCCTCCAGCAGCCGCACCCGCAGGCCGTCGCGGTGCAGCGCCCGCGCGCAGATCAGGCCGGAGAGACCCGCCCCCACCACCACCACATCCAGGCCTCCGAAGGGGGTGTCGCCGCTCTGGATCGTGGTGCTCATCGGAGGTTGGGGCCTGGGTTGCTGAACGCAGTCACCACGGGTTGCCGCCCGTTGCCGTGGAGTCTGTTGCCTCCGCCGGCCCCGGCAGCCCCCCCGGCGCCTGGCCCACGTGTTCCGGGTCGAACTCGCCCTGCCCCTGGAGCGGCTGCACCAGTGGTCTGATGAACTGCGCCAGTCGTGGGCTCAGCGTTCTGGTCCCAAGCTCTGGACGGCATTCCGGTCGCCGTTGTCCACCACCTGCAGACCGGACCCGGTGAAGACGTTGGCGCGCACGATGTTGAAATTCGCGTGGTCCCGATCAGCCGCCGCTGCGGCAGAAGGCCAGGGTGCGCTCTATCTGCTCGCACCATTCCCCCGCTGCGAAGGCCCGGCGGTCGCCATGGCCCGGCAGCAGCCAGCGCACGTCCAGGCCCTGCAGCTTCTCCACCGACGCCACCTGGCTCGGCCAGTCCCACCAGCAGTAGCGGCGGGAGGCCACCACCGCCTGCTCGGTCTCGCTCCACCAGAGGTGATCACCGGAGAAGAGGATCTGACCGCCCAGCAGGACCACCATCGAGCCGGCGGTGTGGCCCGGTGTGGGGATCAAGCGGAGGTCCCGGTCCAGGCCGAGGTCCTGCTCACCCTCGACGTGGTGCTCGGCGTCCGGGGCGGCATCGGCATCGGCCTGATGGATCCAGCGCGGACAACCGAAGTGTTCGGCCCAGCGCCCATGGTCGGCCACGTCGTCGCGATGGGTGAGCACGATGGCCGCCAGGCCTCCCATGGCCTCGATGCGGCGGGCCAGCGGCACGCTGAAGCGCGGGCTGTCGATGAGCACATTGCCGCCAGGCCTCAGGATCAGGTAGCTGCTGGCCCCGAAGCTCTTGCGCGACGCCCAGCCGCAGTAGTGCACGTCGCCCGCCGGGTGGTGGGTGAGCAGTGACGGAAAGCCATCGGCGGGCGTCCTGCCGAGCAGATCAGCGGGGGCGCCGATCGCCGCCACCGGACAGGCCTGCAGGGCCAGCAGGGCCCGGCGGATGGCCTCGTCCCCGCTGGGCTGACGCCGGACGCGGGCGGTGGTGCCGGCCTGGGCGAAGTGATCCGGATCCCACTGCCAGCAGGTGCCGCAGTCGATGCAGCTGGAATCGACGTAGAAGGCGCCGGGAACGTTGCCATCCAGGCGCAGGGAAGGCCGTGCCATGGCGCTGGAGCGGCAGACCCCACCGTAGAAAGCCCCCGGGAGGGGGAGCAAAGCGCAGTCTGCGCATCTGGGATCCCTGCCATGCAGCGGGACCGCGCAGGCACTCCATCGTCGGCACCGAGCACATCCTGGAGCTGGCTGAGGAGAGCCGCAAAACAGGGGTGACGGACGGGCCATGCGGTCGCCGGCGAGCCAGGCCAACTGGCAAACCCCACTGCTGACGGGGCGAGTGATCGCGGTCCTGGCTGCACACCCCGATGTCCTCCGCAGATCCGGGACGGTGGGGATCGTCGCGGAATTCGCGGTCTCCTGAGGGGTGGCGGATCCGGGGGGCCGCCGCCCAGCCACACGACAGCACCGAAGACGCAGGAGTGAGCGACGAGGGACACCCCGGGCTCCTCACCCCCGGCGGCGCTGCCGGCATGCTTGGGGCCCGCCCGCATCCGCTGTCATGGCACCGATCAAGCCGCGCTGGTGGGTGAGGGGCGACTGGGACGGTCTGCTGGGCCTGGCGCTCGACAACCTGATCCAGATCCTGTTGATCCTGGCCCTGTGCCGCGGGTTGCTCGGCTATCCGGATTCCCTGGTGTTCGGCACGCTGCTGCCGGCCACCGGACTCAGCCTGGTGGTGGGCAATCTGGCCTATGCCCGTCAGGCCTATGCCCTCGACCTGCGCGAGGGCGAGGGCGAGCGCACGGCGCTGCCCTACGGCATCAACACGGTGAGCCTGTTCGCCTATGTGTTCCTGGTGATGCTGCCGGTGAAACTCTCCGCGCTTGCCGCGGGGGTGAGTGAGGACCAGGCCGTGACCCTCTCCTGGCAGGCCGGACTGATGGCCTGCCTGGGCTCCGGACTGATCGAAACCGCTGGTGCCTTCCTGGCCCAGGTGCTGCGCAGCTGGCTTCCCCGGGCCGCCCTGCTCTCCACCCTGGCCGGCATCGCTCTGGGCTACATCGCCCTGGGGTTTCTGCTGCGCACCTACGCCGAGCCTCTGGTGGGCCTGGCGGTGCTCGCGGTGATCCTGGTGGTGTATTTCGGGCAGGTGCGACTGCCCCTGCCTGGCGGCCTGGTGGCGCTGCTGCTGGGGATGGCCCTGGCCTGGAGCACCGGCCTGCTGCGAATCGATCCCGCCACCTGGAGTGCGGCTCAGGGCCAGCTCGGACTCCACCTGCCCGTGATGCAGCTGGGGGCCCTGTGGCAGGCCCGCGGCGAGCTGCTGCCCTGGCTCGGGGTGATCGTGCCGATGGGACTGTTCAACGTGATCGGCTCGCTGCAGAATCTCGAAAGCGCCGCGGCGGCCGGAGACCACTACCCCGCGAGCGAATCGCTGCTGATCAACGGCATCGGCAGCATGGCGGCGGCGCTGTTCGGCTCCTGCTTTCCCACCACGATCTACATCGGGCATCCGGGATGGAAGGCGATGGGGGCCCGCATCGGCTATTCCTGGGTGAACGGCCTGATGATGGGTGTCGCCTGTCTGTTCGGTGCCTTCGGGCTGATCGCCCAGCTGGTGCCGATCGAGGCGGGCATGGCGATCGTGCTCTACCTCGGCGTGGTGATGGCCGCCCAGTCCTTCCAGGCCACACCGAAACAGCATGCGCCAGCGGTGGTGCTCGGCATCCTGCCCGGGTTGGCCGGCTGGGGTGCGCTGATGCTCAAAGCCGGACTGCGGGCCGGGGGTGCAGGCACGCCGGCGGCTCCCTTTGCTCCGGCGTTGCTGGAGCCGCTTCAGCGTGCCGACGTGTGGGCCAACGGCGCCTTCGCCCTGGAGCAGGGCCTGATCATCACGGCGATGCTGCTGTCAGCGCTGCTGGTGTATGTGATCGAGCAGCGCTTCCTGGCCGCTGCCCTCTGCGCCGGCGTGGCGGCACTGGCGTCATGGTTCGGGGTGATCCACGCCTGGCGCTTCGATCAGGCCGACACGGTGTTGCAACTGGGCTGGGGCGTGGGCAGCACCTGGGCCGCCGGCTATGGGGCGATGGCGTTGATCCTCGTGCTCAGTGCCGTGTGGCAGCGCCGTTCTTGACCGCCCCCAGGCTGCGCCGGTAGCCCTCGTTCACAGCCCACAAGCCCACCCGCGTCGCGTGCTTCATCGTCTCGATCAGGGTGAGGCCCATGGTCACTCCCGGGGCCACGGCCCCAGCAACATCACCAGCTCTTGCCAGCAGACGAGCGCTCGCAATCCGCCGAGCGCAATCCGCCGCCGCCCGGGGTGAGCTGACGCTGCACCAAGCTGGAGTGCAGTGAGGTGTTTCATGTCCACAACGACCCTGGAGCGGCCGTCCGTGCTGCTCTCCACCACCAGAAGCGAATCCAGGCAGCAGCGGCAGAGCAGGGATGCTGCAGGCGCCAGGGGTTTCAGCAGCGCCAGCGCCGGGAAGAAACGAAAGAGCAAGGCGGGCAGCAAGCGCAGCCACGCCCTCAGCAAGACCGACTGGGGCCCGTTGGGCAAGCACCCCGACCTCGATGCGATCGTCGCCCGCCAGCGGCTGCACCTGCCGCTCTCCGGTCGGCTCAGCGAGGCGCAGGTGAACCAGGCCTGGAAGCGCTGCGCCGGTGAGCACCACCCTGACCGCGGCGGCGAGCACGGCACCATGCAGCTGGTGAACGGGGCGCGGGATCTGCTGCTGGGCCGTTCCCTCAGCTGAGGCCTGAGGTTGAGGGGGATGGCGGGCGGCAAGCCGGGCTCGGTTCTGGCCCCTTCTGCCTCGCCACCGAGCAGGGCGGAGAGCAGACCAGAACCGCCGTCGTTCTTCACGCCGCTTCTCGTGGTGCATCCTCCAGACACGCAGACGATCGAACACCGCGGATCAGCAGATCACTGCACAATCCCCCTTCTCCGGCTACGGCTGTGATCACCACCAGCTGGTGCGCCAGGCCAGCAAAGCTGGAGGCCAGCAGGACGGTGCCGGTTTCCAGCAGATACAGCCTGCCGGCTATGAGCGTCTGAAGCCGCAGACCTTGTTCCGCACTGGTCATGCGCATTTCCATCGGCGCGCGGAGCTCTCACCATGCCCTCAGATTGCCCGGCAGTCGGTGTCACGATGGCCTGGGGTACTGCGTTGACCTGATGCGGCATCCAGCACAGCGCCGCCAGCAGATCCGCTCGGTGCGGCTGCGCAGGCAGGGCGGAGTCATCCAGGCGGCACACCTTGAGCGCTGGCACCGCCACTGGCGGGAGCCCTACCGCTTCATGCTGGCGATCCCCTGGCCGGGTTTTCTGCTGGTCATCGCCGCCAGTTACCTGCTGCTCAATCTGATCTTCACGGGGCTGTATGCCCTGGATCTCGGCGGCATCGGCGGAGTGCCGATGGGGAAGACGGTGACGGTGCTGGATGCCTTCTTCTTCAGCGTGCAGACCCTCGGCTCGATCGGTTACGGCGTGCTCCACCCCACCAGCCTGTGGGTGAATCTGGTGGTGACGGTGGAAGCCTTCCTCGGGCTGCTGTTCATCGCCGTCACCACCGGTCTGGCGTTCGCCCGCTTCTCCCGCAGCCGCGCACGGCTGCAGTTCAGCCGCGTGGCGACCATCGAACCGTGGCAGGGCTGTCCCACCCTCACCTTCCGGGTGGCCAGCGTTCGGCAGACCAGCCTGGTGGATGGCCGGATCAAGGCGTCGCTGGCCATCGATGAGCGCTGCGGCAATGGCCGCACGATGCGCCGCATCGTCCCCCTGCCCCTGGTACGCGACCAGTCGATCTCCCTCCAGCTGATGTGGACGGTGATGCACCGCATCGACGCCGACAGCCCACTCCACGGCCTGAGCAGGGAGGATCTGGAGCGGCGGCATGGCGAAATCCTGGTGGCCTTCCAGGGCATCGACGAGATTCTCCTGGCACCGGTGCACTTCCGCTGCAGCTACGGCGCCGGCGACCTGCGCTTCGAGGAGCGGTTCCGCGACATGGTGCGGATGGACGGGGCGGACAGCATCTGCCTGGATTTCAGTCGCTTCGATGAGACTGAGCCGATTGATCAGCCGATCACATCCACCGGCACAACAGACCGCCACTGATCTGCACAGGAATCAACCACGCAGTTCCTCGCGGCCATGGGGAGCGAGGAAGTCGATCTCCGGGCCCACCGGCACCACACCGGTGGGGTTGATGGTGCCATGGCTCTGGTAGTAGTGCCGCTTGATGTGGTTGAAGTTCACCGTCTCCGCCACCCCCGGCAGCTGAAACAGATCGCGGGTGTAGGCAAACAGGTGGGGATAGTCGATCAATCGCCTGAGGTTGCACTTGAAGTGTCCCACATACACCGGATCAAATCGCACCAGGGTGGTGAACAGCCGCCAGTCCGCTTCGGTGACTGCTGAACCCGTCAGATACCGCCGGCTGGCCAGGCGCTCCTCCAGGGCATCGAGAGTGGAGAAGAGCGGCTCCAGAGCCTCCTCGTAGGCCTGCTGAGTGGTGGCGAACCCGCAGCGGTACACACCGTTGTTCACCGTGCTGTAGACCCGCTCGTTCAGCGCTTCGATCTCCTCCCGCAGTGCCGGCGGATAGAAGTCTCCTTTCCGGGCTCCCAGGTGATCAAAGGTGCTGTTGAACATCCGGATGATCTCGGATGATTCATTGCTTACGATCGTGCGCTGTTTCCTGTCCCAGAGCACCGGTACCGTGACGCGCCCGGAGTAGTGGGGGTCAGCCAGGGTGTAGAGCTGGTGGAGAACGTCCGCCTTCCCCCTCCTCGAAGGTCCAGCCCTGCTCCCCCATGAACCAGTGCACCACCGACACCGGGATCAGATCCTCCAGGCCCTTGAGGGCACGCACGATCAGGGTGCGGTGGGCCCACGGGCAGGCCAGCGACACGTAGAGGTGATAGCGATCGGGTTCCGCAACGAATCCGCCCTCGCCACTCGGCCCGGCCGCTCCGTCTGGGGTGATCCAGTTGCGAAAGGCAGCCCGTGAGCGTTCAAACCGCCCGCCGGTGCTGCTGGTGTCGTACCACCGGTCCGTCCAGACCCCATCCACCAGCAGGCCCATCGCGGTCGGCAGCGCGCCACAGGACCCTAATGGCGACCTGCAAGAGCCAGGAGATGGGTGGGACAGTGTGAGCCTGACTGGTCGTGATCGGTGGATCCGAACGCCTCTGTCGCCGGCCTCGCCAGCGCCATTCAGCTGTCCGTGGCCCCGGTGTTCCTGCTCACCGGCATCTCTGGCCTGCTCAACATCTTCACCGGCCGGCTGTCGCGCATCATCGATCGCGTCCGGGTTCTCCAGCAGGCTCAGGATCGTGTGGATCCATCCCAGGCCGAGGCGCTGGAGCATGCGCTGAAGGTTCAGCGCCGTCGCACCTTTCTGATCAACCGCGCCATTCTCTGCACCGGCATCACCGCGCTCCTGGTCGCTGGTGTGGTTGCTGTGCTGTTCATCAGTGCGGTGGCGGCCCTCGACCTGGCGGTGATCGTGGTGCCGATCTTCGTGATGGCGATGGTGTTCCTCATCCTGGGGCAGGCGTCGGTCTTGCTCACGATCTGCGGCAGGGTTGATTCAAAGTGTGTCACAGGCGCCCTGGCCGGGGCTGCCAGCATGGGTTGAGGTGAGCGGGCTCGCCCCTGCTTTGTGCCGGAAACCGCTGCTACTGCAACTGATCTCGACCTGATCAGCTACCTCAAGGCGATCCCGGTTGCGCGGATGCGGCGGGGGGTGCGGTTTCCGGCCTGGTATCTGCTGCTGGTGGCGGTGCTGGGCATCCTCAGTGGCTGCCAGAGCCTGCGGGATCTGGAGCGCTTTGCCATCCGCCACCACAGCGTGTTGACCGAGGGGCTGGGCCTTGAGTTGCGACGGCCGCCCTCGGATTCCTCGTTCCGCTACTTCTTCCTGCAGGTGGATGTAGCCGCGCTATGCGTGGCGATCCGTGACTGGTCGATCGCCCAGATCCCTGGTGGAGCCGGCGATCTCGACCAACTTATTTGTGATGGAAAGACCCTGAGGGGCTCGATCGAGCCCACCGCCGGTGGCGGCTCCGCCTTCATTGCCCAGCTGACGCACTACTCCGCTGCCCTGGGCGTGGCGATCAGCCAGGCCTGCTATGCCACCGGTCACAACCACGAGCGGGCGGTGTTGCGGCAGCTGCTTGGGGAGCTGGATCTCGACGGCGTGCTGATCCAGGCGGATGCGCTGCACACGCAGAAGCCGTTTTTCGGCAGCTCCAGGAGCAGCGGGCCGACGTCCTCCTGACGGTCAAGGCCAACCAGAAGACGCTGCATCGCCAGATCCGCAGCCAGTTCCAGGGAAAGCGCAGGATCCCTCTTGTGGCAACGGATCACGAGATCAGCCACGGGCGCGACATCACCTGGATGCTGCGAGCCAAAGCGGTACCGGTGCACATTGCTGAGTCCTGGATCGGCACCGGCTGGATCGTGGAGGTGGCGGCCACCGGCACCCGCGACGGCAAGCCGTTCCAGGCCACGCACCTGATTGTGAGCAGCCTGCGCACCACCCCAGAAGCCCTGCTGCAACAGGTGCGAGACCGCTTGATCACGCAAATGGATGCTCCCCCTTGGCACGGATGTGGGCCTTGGCGGTTTCGACCAGATCCTGCAGCCTTCCGTCTGGTGAATCGGGCAGCGCTCGCCGTTTCCCGTGTCGCATCACCACCCTGAATTCCGTCGGCTTGCCTGCCATCTCAGGTCTCTTGGCGATTCCCTGGTAACCA
>JALOOQ010000110.1 GCA_025454305.1 Cyanobium sp. Prado107 | reverse complement strand
GACAACAAGAGCCTGGGGCGCTTCCGGCTCTCCGGCATCCCGCCCGCTCCCCGCGGCGTTCCCCAGGTGCAGGTGTCCTTCGACATCGACGCCAACGGCCTGCTGCAGGTGTCGGCGATGGACCGCACCACCGGCCGCCAGCAGAGCGTGAGCATCCAGGGCGGCTCCAACCTCAGCGAGGAGGAGATCGGCCGCCTGATCGAGGAGGCCGAGCAGAAGGCCGCCGAGGACCGGCGCAAGCGCGCCGCCATCGACCGCCGCAACAAGGCCCTCACCCTGGTGGCCCAGGCGGAGCGCCGCCTGCGGGACGCGGCCCTGGAGCTGGGGCCCTACGGCGCCGAGCGGCAGCAGCGGGCCGTGGAGATGGCGGTGCGCGACGTGCAGGATCTGCTGGCCCTGGAGGAGCGCGGCGAGACTGATCCCCTGGAGCTGGACATGGCCGCCGGCCAGCTCCAGGAAGCCCTGTTCGGGCTCAACCGCCGCCTGCTCAGCGAGCGCCGCGCCGACCAGGGTCCGCTGCAGGGCCTCAAGAACACCCTCGGGAGCCTCAAGGACGAGCTGTTCTCGGACGATGACGACTGGGACGACTGGAACCGCCCCGGCCGCGATCCCTGGGCCACAGGCCCGTCGCGATCACCGGATCCCTACCGGGATGAGCGCTACCGCGAGGACAGCTACCGCGAGGACCGGGATCCCTATCCGCGGGACCGGTTCGAGCGCGACCGCACCTACCACGACCCCTACGACCGGGATGAGCAGGACGGCTTCGATCCGCCGCGCCGCCAGGTCCAGCCCCGCTGGGAGGAGCCTGCCCGCGAGCAGCCGTTCCGCGGGGAGCCGGACCGCCGGCCGCGATCCCGCGTGCCGGCTGACGATCCCTGGGACGACCGCGATCTGCCGTGACCTCCCGCTCCGTCGCCTCCGGTGAGGCCGCCATCGACCCCTGGGCGGTGCTCGGCCTCGATCCGGGCGCGGATGCCGATGCCCTGAAGCTGGCGTTCCGCAGGCAGGCGCGGCGGTGGCATCCCGATCTCAACGGCAACGATCCCGTCGCCGAGGAGCGCTTCAAGCAGGTGAACGAGGCCTATGCCCTGCTGTCGGATCCGCGCCGCCGGCGGGCCTGGGAGCTGGGCGATGCCGCTGCCGGGCCGGCAGCCGCAGGCAGAGGGGCGGATCCCTTCGCCACCGGCTTTCCCAGCTTCGAGTCCTACCTGGAGGAACTCTTCGGCAGCCGCCACACCAGAGCGGACAGGGTGGACGACACCCCCGACGGGCGCTTCGCCGACCGGGACCCTGGCGACGATTCATTCCCCGGACATGCCGCCGCCGCCCCGGTGACCGCTTCCCCGCCACCCCCGCCTCCGGTGGTGGCGGCCTCCGACAGCGAGACCAGCGTGGATCTCACCCCCGAGCAGGCCCTTCAGGGCGAGCGGGTGGAGCTGGAACTCGCCGACGGCACTGCCGTGGAGGTGTGGACGCCGCCCATGGCCGGCGACGGCTGGCGCCTGCGCCTGGCCGGCGTCACCCCCGGCGGTGGTGACCATTTCCTGCAGCTGCGGGTGCGCACCGACGAGGGTCTGCGGGTGGACGGCCTGCGGGTGCATTACCTGCTCCCCGTCAGCCCCGCCGAAGCGGTGCTGGGCTGCCAGGTGGTGGTTCCCACCCTGAAGGGCGCGGTGAAGCTCACCGTGCCGCCGGGCTCCTCCAGCGGTCGCCTGCTGCGCCTGCGCGGACGCGGGCTGGAATGGGGAGGCCAGCGCGGTGATCAGCTGGTGGAGATCCGCATCGTCGTGCCCGAGCAGCCCGGCGATGCCGAGATCGCGCTCTACCGCCGCCTGCAGGAACTGGCCGATGAGGCCGCCGAGGAGGAACCGGGACGGCTGTGAGGCCCGCCCTGCGGTGACACACTGAGGCGACGCCCGCGCTTCCCTGTCCACCCATGTCGGTGCATGTGCTCCTCTTCGATGCCGGCTCCGACCAGGAGGGCATCCATTCCCTCGAGATCAGTGGCCGCACCGTGGTGCTGCTGTTCGAGAACCGCGATGACGCCGAGCGCTACGCCGGCCTGCTCGAGGCCCAGGACTTCCCCGTGCCCAGCGTGGAGGCCCTCGACCGCACGGAGATGGAGCTGTTCTGCAACCAGGCGGGCTACGAGGCCCGCTTCGTGCCGGCCGGGTTCGTGCCCCAGAACCCCGAGGAGCGCCTGCTGATCGCTCCGCCCGAGCGCAACATGGACGTGAGCCACTGGCAGGACGAGGAGCAGGACCGGGATCAGGGGCGGGAGGAGGACCAGCGGCGGGAACAGCCGGCCGAGCCGATCAGTTCCGGCGATGCGGAGCTGGAAGCCTTCCGCCGCCAGCTGGAGGGGCTGCTCTGATGACCGCTCCCGCTCCCGCCCAGGACCGCGGCCACCTGCTGACCGAGCAGGCCAATCCCCACAGCGCCAACCTCGATCAGCTGCCCACCGACCAGCTGGTGGAGCTGTTCTGCCGAAACGAGCTGGAGCCGCAGCGGGCGGTGGCCGCTGCCGCCCCGGCGCTCACGGCGGCGGTGGACGCCATCGCCGCCCGCCTCGGCGGCGGTGGACGGCTGTTCTATCTGGGGGCTGGCACATCCGGCCGGCTGGGGGTGCTGGACGCCGCCGAGTGTCCGCCCACCTTCTGCACGCCGCCTGAGCTGGTGCAGGGGGTGCTCGCCGGCGGGGCCCCGGCCCTGTTGCGCAGCTCCGAGGGACTGGAGGATCTTCAGGAGGCCGGTCGCGCCGATCTGGAGCAGCGGGGCTTCGGTCCGGCCGACTGCCTGGTGGGCATCGCCGCCGGTGGCACCACGCCGTATGTGCTGGGGGGCCTGCGCCATGCCCGGGCCATCGGCGCCCTGACTGTGGCCATGGCCTGCGTGCCCGCCGATCAGGCGGCGATGCCCTGCGACATCGACATCCGTCTGCTCACCGGCCCCGAGCTGCTCACCGGCTCCACCCGTCTGAAGGCCGGCACCGCCACCAAGATGGCGCTGAACATCCTCTCCACCGGCGTGATGGTGCGACTGGGCAAGGTGTACGGCAACCGCATGGTGGATGTGGCGGTCACCAACAGCAAGCTGGAGGATCGGGCCCTGCGCATCCTGCGCGACCTGGCGGGGGTGGAGCGCCCGGCGGGTGCCGCACTGCTGGCGCAGGCCGGTGGATCGGTGAAACGGGCCCTGCTGATGGTGGCCACCGGACTCGATGCCGACGCCGCAGGGCAGCAGCTGCAGCACGCCGGCGAGAATCTCCGCCGGGCCCTCGAGGCCTGCGGAGCGTCTCTGCAGGCGCCGCGGGCTCAGCCCTCCTCGCCCAGCGGCCCCCAGTAGGGGGCGGTGAAGAGGTCCACCCGGCGGCGCGTGTCGAGCGGCACCTGCTCCCTGGGCGTCATCAGCGCGTGACGCAGGGCCCGATGGGCTGTGCTGGCGGGCCGCTGGGCGCCGACCCGCTCGGCGGCCACGCGCACGATCTCCTGGGCCAGCGCCGCGTTGGCCCGCAGGTTGTCGATCACCATCTCCACGCTCACCGCGGCGTGGTCCTGGTGCCAGCAGTCGTAGTCGGTCACCATCGCCAGGGTGGCGTAGGCCATCTCCGCTTCCCGGGCCAGCCGCGCCTCGGTGTGGTTGGTCATGCCGATCACGCCGCAGCCCCAGCTCCGGTACAGCTCGGATTCGGCTCGGGTGGAGAAGGCCGGACCCTCCATGCACAGGTAGGTGCCGCCCCGGTGCAGCTGGCGACCGGGCGGCATCAGGCTCTCGCCCACATCGGCCAGCAGGCGGCTGAGGGTGGGGCAGAAGGGGTCGGCGGCGGTGACATGGGCCACCACCCCGTCGCCGAAGAACGAGAGCGGCCGCTGGTGCGTTCGGTCGATGAACTGATCCGGCACCAGCATGTCGAGGGGCCGCACCTGCTCCTGCAACGAGCCCACCGCCGACACGGAGAGGATCCAGCGCACGCCCAGGGAGCGCAGCGCCCAGAGGTTCGCCCGGTAGGGCACCTCGCTGGGGGTGTAGCTGTGATGGCGCCCGTGGCGGGCCAGGAACACCACCTCCAGTTCGCCGATGCGGCCCAGCCTGAGAGCGTCGGAGGGCTGGCCGAAGGGGGTCTCCAGCGTCAGTTCGCGCACGTCTTCCAGTCCGTCCATGGCATACAGACCGCTGCCCCCCAGCACCCCGAGCCGGGCTTGGTGAAGCGGGACGCCTGGGGTGCTGGCGGAAGGGGGGGTGCTCATGGACGGGTGAGGGGTGCCGGCAGCGGACGATCGACCCTCCATTCTCAGCACGGCCCCATACAGTCGGCGTTTGCCTCCTCAGCCCCATGACCCGCGCCCTGATGGACACCGACGCCGGCCTCATCGAACTGGAGCTGTTCGATGCCGACGCGCCCAACACGGTGGCCAACTTCACGAAGCTGGCCCGGGAGGGGTTCTATGACGGGCTCGCCTTCCACCGCGTCATCCCCGGCTTCATGGCCCAGGGGGGCTGCCCGAACACCCGTGAGGGCTCCCGGGGCATGCCCGGCACCGGTGGCCCCGGCTATGTGATCGACTGCGAGATCAACAGCCGCAAGCACCAGGCCGGCACCCTGGCCATGGCCCATGCCGGCCGCAACACCGGTGGCTCGCAGTTCTACATCTGCCATGAGGCCCAACCCCATCTCGACGGCGTGCACACCGTGTTCGGCCAGACCGGCAACATGGACGTGGTGATGGCCCTCAAGACCGGCAGCCGGATCAACAAGGTGACCATCCAGGAGTGACGGTCCAGGAGTGACGGCCCCGCTGTGACCTTCCAGCCCCGGGCTCAGCGCCACACCACCAGAACGCCGGCATCGAGCCGCGGACCCTGGCCCCTGGGCTGAAGCAGCTCCGCCAGGGGCCGTTGCTGCGCCTCCAGCGAGGCGCTGGGGTGGTTGATGCGCTGAGGTTCGGGGCTGAGCAGCAGGGCCACCCGGCTGGTGCCGTCGCTGCTGGCCAGCAGCTCCAGGGCCCTGCGCAGACTCTGCGGCTCCAGGGAAGCCCGTTCGCCGGTGCTGAGCAGCAGTGCCAGCTGGGGCTGGTTGAGCAGCGCCAGCAGCCTCGGGTCCTCCTCCGGCTCCACCTTCAGCCCCTGCTCCAGGGCCCAGGTTTCCAGCCGCTCCCGAACATCAGCCACGCTCCCCACTTCGGGATGACCCTGCCAGGCGAGCACGGCGGTGGGACCGGCGATCGGGCAGGTGGGGCCTTCCCCCATCAGATGGCCCAGCTTGCTGCGCTTGGCGGCCAGGTAGGCGGCGTTGTGGGCGCCGGGGTCCATCACCAGGGGAACCCGGTCCACCACCTGCAGCCCGTAGCCGCCGAGGCCGGCGATCTTGCGCGGATTGTTGGTGATCAGCCGCAGCCGGTGCACCCCGAGATCACTCAGGATCTGGGCCCCCACGCCGTAGTTGCGCAGGTCGGCGGGGAAGCCCAGCCGCTCGTTGGCCTCCACCGTGTCCAGGCCCGTGTCCTGCAGCGAGTAGGCCCGCAGCTTGTTGATCAGGCCGATGCCCCGGCCCTCCTGGCGCAGATACACCACCACGCCCTCACCGGCGGATTCGATCATGCGCAGGGCCGCCTCCAGCTGGGGACGGCAGTCGCAGCGCAGGGATCCGAAGGCATCGCCGGTGAGGCACTCGCTGTGCACCCGCACCAGCACCGGTCCGTTCGCCCGCTCCGGATGCCCCTTCACGATCGCCACGTGCTCGCCGCCGTCCAGTTCGTTGCGGAAGCCGATCGCCCGGAACATGCCGAAGGCACTGGGCAGCGCCGCTTCCGCCTGGCGTCGCACGAACCGCTCCGTGTCCAGCCGGTAGCGGATCAGATCGGCGATCGAGATCAGACGCAGGCCGTGACGCCGTGCGTAGTCGGCCAGCTCGGGCAGCCGCGCCATCGAGCCGTCCGGGTTCTGGATCTCGCAGATCACTCCCGCCGGGTAGAGGCCCGCCAGGCGGGCCAGGTCCACGGCCGCCTCGGTGTGGCCGGCGCGCTTGAGCACGCCGCCCTGGCGGGCGCGCAACGGGAAGATGTGCCCCGGCCGGCGCAGATCCCCAGGCCGGGTCTGGGGATGGATCGCCACCTGGATCGTCCGGGCCCGGTCTTCCGCCGAGATCCCGGTGCTCACGCCGTTCTCAGGCCCCGCGTCCACGCTCACGGTGAAGGCGGTCTGGTTCTCGTCGGTGTTGTGATCCACCATCAGGGGCAGATCCAGGGCGTCCAGCCGGTCCCCCTCCATCGCCAGGCAGATCAGGCCCCGGGCCTCGGTGGCCATGAAGTTGATCTGTTCGGGGGTGGCGAACTGGGCGGCGCAGATCAGGTCTCCCTCGTTCTCCCGGTTCTCGTCATCCACCACCACCACGGCATCGCCGTTGCGGATCGCCGCCAGGGCGTCGGCGATGGCATCGAAGCGGATGGCGGACGTGCTGCCGGTCGCAGGACTCATGGGCGGCGCCAGGGGCGGCTGGTGTGGCGTCCTGGGGTCCGCGTCGCCGCTGGCGCGCGCCGCGGGCCATGGCGCAATCATCCTTTATAAAGCCCGGGTTGTTCCCGTGAAGGGCTCACCCGCCATGGCCAGCCCACCTCCAGTCCGCAACCGGGTGGCCGTGATCGGTGCCAGCGGCTACGGCGGGCTGCAGACCCTGCGGCTGCTGGAGGACCATCCCGCCCTGACCGTGACCTTCCTCGGCGGGGAGCGCAGCAGCGGCCGGCACTGGAGCGAGATCAATCCGTTCCTGCCCCTGCCGGGTGATCCCCTGGTGCAGAGCCCGGATCCCGATGCGATCGCCGCGGCGGCCGACTTCGCCGTGCTCAGCCTGCCCAACGGTCTGGCGGCCCAGCTGGTGCCCCCGCTGCTGGAGCGGGGCGTGCGTGTGGTGGATCTCTCGGCCGACTACCGCTACCGCTCCCTCGCCCGCTGGCAGGAGGTCTACGCGGCGGAGGCCCGCCAGGTGCCTCGCCAGGACGGCGACCTCTGTGCCGAGGCGGCGTACGGCCTGCCGGAGTGGCACGCCGATGCCATCCGCACGGCCAGGCTGGTGGCGGCTCCCGGCTGTTTCCCCACCGCCTCCCTGCTGGGCCTCCTGCCCCTGCTCAAGCAGGGCCTGATCGAGACGCGGGGGATCGTGATCGACGCCAAGACCGGCACCAGCGGTGGGGGCCGGGCGGCGAAGGAGCACCTGCTGCTGGCCGAGGCGGGCGAAGCGGTGGCCCCCTACGGCGTGGTGG
>JALOOQ010000109.1 GCA_025454305.1 Cyanobium sp. Prado107 | reverse complement strand
CTCGAGCCCCAGCACCACCGTGGCGATCACGGTGAAGGCGAAGCGCCGCAGGCGATCGACCAGGGCCACCGGCTCCTGGGTGGCCGCCAGCTCCGCCACCAGCTGTTCCACCAGGGCCACGATCGCCGGGCTGTAGCGGCGCAGGGCGCCCGCGGCGAACAGCTGACCCACCACCCGCCGCCGTGCCCGGTGATCGGGCCCGTTGCGGTTGGCCAGCGAGCGGCTGCCCAGGAGCTCGCGCACGCTGGCCGGCCACCAGCCCTCGAGGTTCTCGGGATGGGCAAACAGATCCTCGATCGCCCGCTGGCCGCGGATGAACACCAGCGGCTGGCCCAGCAGCCGCGTTTCGAACACGTTGCCGTGGCGGGCGAACCGCCGTCGCGCGAAGCCCGGATCGCAGAAGAAGGCCACGGTCTCCAGCACGCCGCTGGCGGCGCCGGTGGACGGCAGGGGCCTGGGCGGGGCGGCCTTCATCGCATGCGCGGCCCGACGGGGCTGGAGTCGACGGAGCTCCACCCTGGCGGGGCGGCGGCTCGGCCGTGACCAACGCGCTCGCCGCCGTGCCCCGGCCTTCGCCGCCAGCGAGGAGCGCCCCTGGCTGCGCCTGCCGGCAAGCACCAGTTGCCTGCTGGAGGCCCAGACGCCGCTGCGCTGCGACCTGCAGCGACTGGCTCCTGGAACTGCATCTGGTGCGCCATCCGGTGGGGGCCGACCTGCGCCTGCGCTCGCTGCTGCAGCTGCTGGTGCAGCGCTTCGGGCGCCGCAGCGGTGCCGGCTATCACCTGCCAATGGCCCTCGGCCACGCCCGGCTGGCCGAACTGATCGGCAGCACCCGCTCCACCGTGACCCGTCAGATCAGCCAGCTGCGCCAGCGCAACCTGCTGCAGCCCCTGTCCGGCGGCGATGCCGTGCTGCTGCACCCGGCTCTGGTGGAGGACGCCTGAGCCTCCCAGTCCCGGCCCTGCGGCCCCGAGCCTGCAACCTTGACCCTGCCGTGAGCACAGTGGGAGGATCACGGCGACCCTGCGCACGCCGGATTTGACAACCATTCTCACCCCTGAAGGCTGGTCCGGTGCCACCAACGGACGCTGGAGCCGACGCGCCAACCGGGTGATCGACGAGCGCCGTGGGGTGTCCACCGAGGGCAGAGACCTCATCAACGCCGTCGGCGGCGACGATGAGATCATCGGCCGCACCGGCAACGACGAGCCCGGTTATTTCAGCCAGGGCGGCAGGTTTCAGATGGGTGCCGGCAACGACCTGCTGATCGGCGGCAGCGACGAGGGGAATGGCATCGACAACCGGGGCTTCATCTTCATGGGATCGGGAGACGACCGCATCGAAGCCTCGGGCGGGAAGCTGGGAATCCGCAACCGCCGCTTCATCTTCATGCAGAACGGCGACGATGTGATGGATGTGAGCGAAGGCGGCATCCGTGGTGGCGGCTTCGTCGACATGGGCCAGGGCAGCAACACCTTCATCGGCTACGGCAATCACCGGATCTTCGGGATCAGGAATGATCAAGACACACTGCTGCTGCCCAGCGGCAGCTACGAAGTCAGACGGCGTGGAGGCACCCGGGGTGGCAGGGAAGTGCGGATCGAGCAGGGTGACGACCAGCTGCGGATGTTCGACTTCGACCTGGTCGGCGCGATCAACAGCCGACGGGATGATCGCATCGACATCGATTTCAGCGGCACCCTGGTGGTGCGCAACAACGGCACCGTCGAAATCGTCTGAGCCGGGATCGCCACCCAGGCTTCACACCTGCTCCCGCAGCAGTTCCGTGCAGGTGGTGATGCACTCACCGTCGTCAAGGGAGCAGGTGGTGATGCACTCGAAGTAGGCCTCCACCGGATCGCACAGCGTCTCGGTGTGCACCTCCAGGGAGGCCACACCCAGCAACTGACGGTCCGACAGGTGATCGGACCGGGGATCGGAATCAAGCTGTGAATGGCCGGGCTGGAAGGTCATGGCTTGGGGGTGGCGGCTGGTGATTTTCAACGTATGACCAGGCCTCTGTGGGCACAAGCAGGTTGAGCAGGGATACTCAGAACGGCATCAAGCAATGTGAAGCAGGCTCCTCCTTGAGCACCTCCCCCCCCAGCCCGGAGAGCCCGTTGCCGCCCGGGGGCCATCCCGGCGGAGCCTGGGTGCTGGAGCTGGAACGGCAGGCGCGCCGCAACGGCTCGGGGATCGGCACGGCACAGCTCACCGGCCCCTGGGAGCTGCGCCACCTGTGGGGCCGCGAGCGGGCCACCCCCCAGGAGGCGCCGGCGGCTCTGCTGCGGCTGCTGGGGGCCCGCCTGGCGATCAGCCCCGGCGACCAGCCCGATGAGCCGCTGCGGCTGTGCAACAGCGTGCGCATCGGCGCGCTGGAGCTGCGCTTCCTCGGCTGGGGGCGGCTGGTGGGCCGGCGACCGCTGCTGCAGTTCGGGTTCGAGCGGCTGGAGCTGGGGCTGGGCCCGCGGCTGCTGCTGCAGCGCTCCCTGCCCCCGGGCGATCCTCGGCGGCAGCCCTTCTTCGCCCTGATCGCCGCCGGCAGCGATGGGCAGGGCCACTGGCTGCTGGCCCGGGGCCGGGGCGGCGGTCTGGCCTGCTGGCGCTGCCCGTCAGCAGATGCGGGGCAGCAGCTCGCCGCTCAGCGGTAGCAGCAGCCGCTCGGTGCCGAGGGCCGTGGCCAGCAGCACCCGCGGCCCGGCGCCGGCGGCCGGCGGCCGCACCGTGCCGATCCAGGCCGCCCCGCTCCGACCCGGCAGCGCCGCCAGCACCGCCAGGGCCCGCTCCAGCTGCCCGGCGGGCAGCACCGCCAGGAAACGGCCCTCGTTGGCCAGGTGCAGCGGCTCGAACCCCAGCAGCTCGCAGGTGCGCGCCACCGGCTCGATCACCGGCAGGCGCTCCTCCTGCACGGCGAATTCCAGCCCCGAGGCCTCGGCCAGCTCCACCAGGGCGCTGGCCAGCCCGCCGCGGGTGAGGTCACGCAGGCAGTGGGGGGTGATGCCGGCCTCCAGCAGGGCGGCCACCTGGGGCCACAGCGGCGCACAGTCGCTGAGCACCGGCGGCTGCAGGTCGAGCCCATGCCGGGCCGCCAGGATCGCCACGCCGTGGCGGCCCAGATCGCCGCTCACCAGCAGGGCGTCGCCGGCCCGGATCGCCCCCGGCCCGATCGGCTCGGCGGCCTCGAGCACGCCGATGCCGCTGGTGCTGATGAACAGACGGTCGGCCTTGCCCCGCTCCACCACCTTGGTGTCGCCGGTGACGATGCTCACCCCGCAGGCAGCGGCCGCCGCCTGCATCGACGCCACCATGCGGCGCAGCAGCTCCAGCGGCAGCCCCTCCTCCAGGATCAGGGCCACGCTCAGGTGCCGCGGCCGGGCCCCGGCCATCGCCAGATCGTTGGAGGTGCCCGTCACCGCCAGGCTGCCGATGTCGCCGCCGGGAAACTCCAGCGGCTGCACCACGTAGGAGTCGGTGGTGAAGGCCAGCCGATCGCCCGGCAGTGCCAGGCTGGCGGCGTCGTGCAGCAGCGGCGGCGGCGCGCCGTAGAGCGGCAGCAGTTCGCGGCGGATCAGCTCCTGCATGAGGCTGCCGCCGCCGCCGTGGGCCAGCTGGATCCGTTCGGTCATCGGGGGGGGGCGTTGGGCCGTGGCGAGGGGCTGTGGCGGTGGGCGGAGAATGGCAGATCCGCCGCGCGATCCGCCGCCCGATGGCCATGGCCACACCCTCCCGAGCGCTGCGCACCGCCCTGGCGCCCCTGGCCCTGCTCAGCGGCGCCAAGTCGTTCCGCGACAACCCGGTGATCGGCAGCCGGCGGCTCAACCGTCTCGGCCTGCACGTGGGCCGCATCCGCCTGGCCGACGCCGTCACCGCCCAGCGCCGCTGGCGCCTGGGCCGGCGCATCGATCCGGCCGACCGGCGGCAGTACGCCGAGCAGGGCTTCGTGATCCGCGAGAACCTGCTGCCCCCCGAGCAGTTCGAGGCCCTCAGGCGGGAGGTGTACGGCAGCGCCTGGCCGCGGCTGGAGATGCGCCAGGGCAACGCCATCACCCGCCGCGTCGCTCTCGATCGCACCCACCTGCGCGACAGCCATCCCCAGCTGGAGGCACTGCTGGCCAGCCGCGAGGTCCGCGACCTGATCCGCTACGTGGCCGGCACCGGCGCCGAGCCGATCTTCTCCCTGCAGGCGATCCTGGCCGGGCTGCCGAGCGAGCGGCCCGATCCCCAGGCCACCCTCCACGCCGACACCTTCCACTCGATCGCCAAGGCCTGGTTCTTCCTGCACGACGTGGCCGAGAGCGAGGGGCCCTTCGCCTACGTGCCGGGCTCCCACCGGATGACGCCCGAGCGGCTGGGGTGGGAGCGGCGCCAGAGCCTGGAGGCGGCCGACCACCCGATCCCGTACCACGCCCGCGGCTCGTTCCGGGTGGGGCCGGACGACCTGGCGGCCATGGGGCTGCCGGCGCCGCGCCGCTTCACGGTGAAGGCCAACACCCTGGTGATCGCCGACACCCGCGGCTTCCACGGCCGCACCGCCAGCGACCACCCCACCTGCCGGGTGGAGATCTACGCCTCCCTGCGCCGCAACCCCTACCTGCCCTGGAACGGTCTCGATCCCCTCGCCCTGCCCTGGGTGCGCGGCCGCGTCGGCAGCCTGCAGCTCACCGCCCTGGAGCGGCTGCAGCAGCTGGGGCTGGCGAAGATGCCCTGGAAGCCCGCCGGTCAGGGCCCGATCGACGCCGGCCGGTAGCGGTGGTAGGCCGCGCAGGCCCCCTCACTCGACACCATCGGCGCCCCCAGGGGATGCAGGGGCGTGCAGGCGGTGCCGAACGCGGGGCAATCGGGCGGAACGGCCTGACCGCGCAGGATGGCACCGGCGATGCAGAGGGATGCTTCACCCCGTTGATCGCCCGGTAGATCGGGTCGCTCCTGCTTCAGGCCGTCAGCCCCACCCGTGCAGCCGCAGCCGCCACCGCCGCTGAAGGGGCGATCCACCCCGAAGCGCTCGCGGGCATCGAGGCTGCGGTAGGTGCCGCGCAGGGCCAGCCCGCCGCCGGCCAGCACCCCCAGACCGCGCCAGGGCTGGTCCACCACCTCGAACACAGCCTCCATCAGCGCCTGAGCGGCGGCGTTGCCCTTCGGCCGCACCACCCGCCCGTAGGCGTTCACCACCCGAGGGGTGCCGGCCTCCAGCAGGTGCACGCAGGCCAGCAGGCCGGCCATCACGTCGGCGGGCTCGAAGCCGGTCATCACCACCGGCAGTCCGTGCCGCTCCACCAGCGCCTGCAGTTCCGCCAGCCCCATCACGGTGCCCACATGGCCGGCCGCCAGGAAGCCCTGCACCCGGTTGCCGGGGTCGCTCAGGATCGTGGCCATGGCCGGCACCACACGCACGTGGGCCACCAGCAGCGACAGGTTGGCCAGCCCCAGGGCCAGGGCCTGGCGGGCCAGCAGCGCCGTGGCCGGGGCGGTGGTCTCGAAGCCCACCGCCAGGAACACCACCTGGCGCTCGGGGTGGCCGGCGGCCAGCTCCAGGGCCTGCAGCGGCGAGGTGAGCAGGCGCACGTCGCCGCCGGCGGCCCGCACCCCGAGCAGATCGTCGCCGGGGTCGCTGCCCGGCACCCGCAGCATGTCGCCGTAGGAGCAGAGGATCACCTCCTGCCGCCGCGCCAGGGCCAGGGCGGCGTCGATGGTGGCGGCCGGCGTCACGCACACCGGACAGCCGGGTCCGTGGATCAGCTCCACCCCCGGCGGCAGCAGCTGATCGAGGCCCCAGCGCACGATCGCGTGAGTCTGGCCGCCGCACACCTCCATCAGGGTCCAGGGCCGGGTGGTGAGGGCGGCCAGTTCGGCCGCGAGCTCCGCCACCCGGCGGGCGGCGGACGGCTGGGCCGGGGTCTGCGTCGCGGTCACGGGCGGTAGCTCTGCAGCACCCGCATGTACTGGGCGCGCTCGTATTCGCCGGGATTGGCGCAGCGCTGCTGGCTCATGCAGCCGATCAGCTCCTGCAGCGAGCTGTAGTCGTGCTCCATCAGCCAGGTGCTGAGTTCGTCCTCGATGCCGCGCAGGCGCTCGGGCCCGTGGCGCAGCAGCGCTGCCACCATCTGGGTGGCGCAGGCGCCGGCCATCAGCAGACGCACCACGTCGGTGCCGCGCGACACGCCACCGCTGGCGATCAGATCCAGGGGCTCACGGCCATGCAGCAGGGCGATCCAGCGCAGCGGCAGACGCAGCTCATGGGGGCCCGAGAGCAGCAGGTTGGGGCGCACCTCCAGCTCCTCGATGTCGATGTCGGGCTGATAGAAGCGGTTGAACAGCACCAGACCGTCGGCGCCGGTCGCCGCCAGCCGCCGGGCCATGGCGCGCAGGTTGGTGAAGAAGGGGCTGAGCTTCACCGCCAGGGGCAACCGCACCTCGGCACGCACCTCGCGGACGATCTCCTCCAGCTGGTTCTCGATCGCCTCGCTGCTCAGCTCCGGGTCGGTGGGCAAGTCGTAGATGTTGAGCTCCAGAGCGTGGGCACCGGCCGCCTCGATGCGCCGCGCCGTTTCCACCCAGCGGCCGGGCTGGTTGCCGTTGAGGCTGGCGATCACCGGGATCTGCAGCCAGTGGCGAGCCTGCTCGATCAGGCGCAGGTAGAGATCCTGGCCCTCGTGCAGCACGGCGGTGTCGGGCAGGTAGCTGAGGGCCTCGCCGTAGCTCTCGGCGCCGTGGCTGGCGTGCCAGTGCAGATCGAGCTGCTCCTGCTCGATCTGCTCCTCAAACAGGGAGTGCAGCACGATCGCCGCCGCCCCGTGCCGCTCCAGCTCCTGCAGCTGTTCCACGTGTTCGCTGAGGGGCCAGGCGGCGCCCACCACCAGGGGGGTGCGCAGGGGCAGGCCGAGGTAGGTGGTGCTGAGGTCCACGGCGGTCTCCACGCTCATGACGCACCTCCCGGCTCTGTGCCGCCGGCGGCGCTCTGGCCGGCGAGGGCGCGGTAGGCGGCCCAGCGGCGATCGAGTTCCTTCTGGGCGGCGCGGCCCAGCTCCCGGGCCCGCTCCGGCTGGCTGTAGCGCAGCATGCGGAAGCGGTTCTCCGCCGCCATGCCCTCCTCCAGCTTGCGCCGCGGCGCCGGACTGTCGAGCTGCAGCGGGTTCTCGCCGCGCTCGGCGCGGCGCGGGTCGTAGCGGTAGAGCAGCCAGCGGCCGGTGTCCACCGCCAGCTTCTGGTGGGCCATCCCCTGGGCCATGTCGATGCCATGGGCGATGCAGTGGGAGTAGGCCA
>JALOOQ010000108.1 GCA_025454305.1 Cyanobium sp. Prado107 | reverse complement strand
TGAACAGGCTCCGAACCTGGGCCTCCCAGGGAGATCCAGGCGTGGCCCGGCTGCGGATGTGGGCCACCAGCTGGCTCACCCTCACCCCTTCGTTGGCGACCCACTTGATGCGGTGTTCGCCCATGTACGGCTCCCAGGGGCGGCCATCGATGGACACGATCCCGCCACTGGCATCGGTTTCCGGCACGCCGGAACGGTGCAGCGCCACCACCTCCCACTGGTCGTTGAACACCGGTGAGCCGGAGGATCCGGGAGCCGTGTCGGTGAGGTAGTGAAGATGGCGGTCGAGCTCATCCACCACCCGGTTCTCCCGGATCGCCAGTTGTTTCGGTTCGCCGTTGGGATGCTGGATGATGTTCACCCATTCCCCCACCAGCAGTTTGCCCTGCTCTTCGATCAGCGGGATCCAACCGAAGCTGGCCAGTTCCGGATGCTCCCTGACGGCCACCAGGGCATAGTCGAGGTCGCGGTCGCTGAGATAGAAACCGGCGGGATCCAGCTCGATCAGGGTGCCGGGCCTGAGCTGGCCATCGAGACGCAGCTGATAGTCGAACTGCGCCCGGCTGATGGCGGCCACCTCAGCGCTGGGCAGCACGTGATGGTTGGTGAGCAGCAGCCTCGGCCCCACGAGGAAGCCGGTTCCGTAGCCGCCACCGGCCCCTCCCGCCTGGCCGATCTGGATGCGGGCCACGGCCCGCGAGGTCTGCCAGCCGTCCTCCAGAAAGCGCACGCTCATCAGATCGTTGCGCCCCAGCACCCGCTCCAGTCCGCGCTCTACCGAGGCGCTCGAGGCGCCCCGGCCGCCGCGGATGCGCGCCAGCCGGGCCTCCACCAGTGAGGTGGGATTGGCCTTGGCCACCTGCCCCTCCTCGATCAGGGCGATGTGCCGCTCCCGCCGGCTGCGGGACTGGTCGTAGCGGGCCCGTGTGTCATCGAGCAACGCCTTGAAGTTCGGATCGATCGTCATGGGGTCTCGTGCGGCTCGATCATGCTGTTCGGACATGCTTCAGGGACATGCTGTTCGGATTGGCATGGCCTGGTCTGGCCTGGGGATTGCGGGAGTGTCGGTGCACGGATGTCGGTGCCTGAGTGGCCCTGAATGAGCACCGATGTACAGGTCTCGAGCTGAATTCAGGCCAGGCTGATGTGTTCCAGATCACCGGCTTGTGTGTTCCACTTCTGGAGTGGATTGAGCGAGATGCGTTCTGCTGTGACCCTTTTGCTTGTCGCGTCTGCAGGTGACTTGACGTTGCCCTCTCACCATGGCTAGGAGCTGGACATCAAGCAAGGTTGGTGGTGCCGACGCATGACTACTTCACAGGACTTCATTCTTCTTAGGGATCTCAATCAGGGCCGCCGCGCCAGCGGTCTCTCGGTTCCATCGAGGCCCTACCCGGGGCTGGAGAGTTTCGGGGTCACCCCCTTCGCCGATCTACCCCCCGAGCCCTCGGTCACTCTCGAGCGGCTCGACGCCGCCGACCTGCGCGAGGCGGCCCGCGATCCCGATGTGCTCAGCGTGGCCCGGGCCATTCCCACCCGGCTGATCGAGCCCGCCAGCCGTGCCGCCGCCGCCGCCACGGCCGGAGCCACCTGGGGGGTGCGCGCCGTGGGCGCCGACCGCAGCCGGTTCGACGGCGCGGGGGTCACCGTGGCGGTGCTGGACACCGGCATCGACCGGGCCCATCCCGCCTTCGCGGGTGTGACCCTCACCGAGGAGGACTTCTCCGGCTCGGGCAACGGCGATGCCAACGGCCATGGCACCCACTGCGCCGGCACGATCCTCGGCCGGGATGTGGACGGCCAGCGGATCGGGGTGGCCCGTGGCGTGACCACCGCCCTGATCGGCAAGGTGCTCGGCGACGACGGCGGCGGCAGTTCCGAGATGCTGTTCAACGGCATGGAGTGGGCCGCCCGCAACAACGCCCAGGTGCTGTCGATGTCCCTGGGATTCGACTTCCCCGGCATGTCCAGGAGTCTGGTGGACTCCGGCTGGCCGGTGGAACTGGCCACCAGCGCCGCCCTGGAGGCCTACCGCATGAACCTGCGCATGTTCGACCAGCTGCTCGGCATGGTCGAAGCCAGGGCGGCCTTCAACGGCGGCACCGTGGTGGTGGCCGCCAGCGGCAATGAATCCCAGCGTCCACGGTACGAACTCTCTGCGGCCGTGCCGTCGGCGGCCCAGGGGGTGATCTCGGTGGGGGCGCTGGGGGAAGGTCCCGGCGGTCTCTCGGTGGCACCGTTCTCCAACACCAACCCGGTGCTGGCGGCCCCCGGGGTGAATGTGGTGTCCGCCGCCACCGGCGGCGGGCTGGTGGCCTTCAGCGGCACCAGCATGGCCACGCCCCACGCGGCCGGGGTCGCTGCCCTCTGGTGGCAGGCCATCCGCCAGATGGGGATTCCCGTCAGCGCTGCCGGTGTGAATGCCCGCCTGCGCGCCAGCTGCACCCTGAATGGCCTGGCCCCGGGGGTGGATGTGCTCGACCGCGGCGACGGACTCGTGCAGGCGCCCTGACGGGCCGGGGCTCCCACCCAGGCCAGTTCAGCCCAGCCAGCTGATGAAGCGCTGGATCACCAGCGAGTTGCTGATGTCCACGAAGAAGCCCGACACCAGGGGCAGGATCAGGAAGGCCTTCGCAGCGGGCCCGTAGGTCTGGGTGACGGCGGCCATGTTGGCCATCGCCGTGGGGGTGGCCCCCATCGAGAAGCCGCCGAAGCCGGCGCAGATCACGGCGGCCTGGTAGTCGCGGCCCATCACTCGGAACACCACCAGCAGGGCGTAGCCGAAGGCCATCAGGAACTGCACCGCCAGGATCAGCAGCAGCGGCCCGCCCAGCCCCTTCAGCGTCCACAGCTGCAGGCTCATCAGCGACATCGCCAGGAACACCCCCAGCGCCGCATCCGACACCACCGCCAGGGCGGCACTGTGGGCGGGCCAGGGGATCCGCACCAGGCGCGGAATCGTGTTGGTGAGGAGGATGCCGGCGAACAGGGCGCACACGAACAGGGGCAGGTTGCGTCCCAGGTAGGAGAGACCCTCGTAGATCATCTGGCCGAGCGCCAGACACACGTTCAGCCAGAACAGGGTGGCCATCAGCCGGAAGCTGGTGATCGGCGGCCCGGGCTGGACGGTTTCCGCCATCGGATCCCGCAGCGGATCCCGCCCGGCCTCCGGCACGGGGGGAGCGCGGCGGATCAGGATCCGGGCGATCGGCCCGCCCATCAGGGCCGAGAGAATGAGCCCGAAGGTGGCGCTGGCCGCACCGATCTCCACGGCGCTCTGCACGCCGTGCAGTTCGGCGAAGCGGGGCCCCCAGGCGATCGCCGTGCCATGGCCGCCCACCAGCGACACCGAGCCGGTGAGCAGTCCCACCAGCGGATCCAGCCCCAGCAGGCTGGCCATGGCCACCCCGGTGAGGTTCTGCACCACGATGTACACCACGGTGGCGGCCAGCAGGATCAGCAGCGGACGCCCGCCGCTGCGCAGAGTGCGCAAGTCGGCATTGAGGCCGATGCCGGCGAAGAAATAGAGCAGCAGGAAATCCCTGGCGGCCAGGTCGAAGCCCACCTCCAGGCCGCTCACGGCATACACCAGGCCCAGCAGCAGGCTCACCAGCAGACCGCTGGCCACGGGCTCGGGGATGTTGAACTCCCGCAGGGGCCGGAACCGACGGTGCAGCAGTTTGCCCGCCGCCAGCACCATGATCGCGACGTTGAAGCTGGTGAAGGCGCTGATCTGCATCTGCTGCACCGGTGGGCCGGAGGGGGGTGAGCAACCCCTGCCGGCGGAGCGGTTCGAGCGTACGGGTGGGCGATGCCTGGGGGCATCAGGGCTTCAGGCTCTGCGGTGCTCGGATGGGTTGTTCACACCATCACCAACCGCCTTGCTCTACCCAGAAGCTGGGGTCGTGCCTTGATTGTGCGGCTGGGCACATTCAGTCCCATGGCCTGGAAACTCTCCAGGCAATCTCTGGTGATGAACCCCCGTGAGGTGCTTTCCTGAAAGCGGCAGTGGCTGCGCTGGCTGACAAAGAGGCGATGGGTTTCGGGCTTGATGATCTTGTCTTTGAGGTGATCCATGGCCTTCGCTGCAGGGATGTTCGCTGGAAAGGATCGGAAGAGGTGCCTGATGACTTTCACCCTTGCGAATTGATGAATCCAGATGTGCTTGTAGTTGGCCCGCTCCAAAAACGTCAGGTTGTCTGCGATCAGTGGCTTGGTGGTCAGCAGGTTCCGGCGCTTGTGGTGGTTAAACTGTCTGCACAGCAGCAAGCCGTCAACGCCGTCCAGGTTGGTGGATGAGATCAGGCTCAGTGTCTTTCTCAGCACATCGATGTCCAGCCAGACCGGGAACTTGTCGTCGATGCACCAGTAGATGAAGGTCTCATCATCGAGGTCTTCGAGCAGCTGCAGAACGGTTTCCCTGATGGAGGGTCTGGTCTGGATCGCCTCGAGCCGCTGTGCATGGAAGGTTGGCCTGGTGGCTTGCCAGGGCACGCGAAAGATGAAGGGATGGTCGCTCCAAAGCGCTTCATAGCAGGCGACCATATGCCTGGCGAACAGATGATAGCGATCACAACTGAGAACAATCGCCCGCATGAGAAGAGTGGCTGAATCGTCGACTGGCAGTCGCTGAAGCCAGGGGTGATTCCCCGGCCCCAGCCCTCTGCATTGGTCCCTAGAGCAGGTTGTCGGCTGATGGAATCAGATCGTTCTCCCGAACCTCGAAGGCGTTCTTGCGTGAGCCCTGACCGCCGCCGATTTCCTGAAAACGGGTCCCGACAAAGTCGTAGATCCCATCATCATTGGAATCCTTGTAGATGTTGATCTCAATACCCCGCTTGTCGGATTCGATTCTCTGCAGGGTCGTGCCATCTCTGCTCAGCCTGAAGCGTTCGTCACGGTCGGGGCGCTCCAGCTGCCAACGCCCATCATCTCGCTCAAAGACGTTCAGCCTGCCGCCGGTGAGGCGATCCACTTTGTAGGACTCTTCCCTTGTGCCTCCCTTTCTGCTCAGGACATCAGTGCGCTGGAATGAAAAAATTCCGTCTTGGTTGCTGTCGTTGTAGACGTCGGCTTGAGTGATGCCGTCATCCCGTTCCGTGATTGTGAATGTCCTGCCGTCACGGCTGAGCTTGAAGGACTCGTTTCTGCCGGGCCGATCGAGTTCCCAGCGTCCATCATCTCTTTCGAAGGCTCGGAAGCGGCCACCGTCGAGCTGCTCAATCTTGTAGAGGTCAGCCATGTCTGAAGGGTCGGGGTGCAGGTGTGTGCTCTCTGGACGCAGGAAGACCGACCCGCGGGTGCAGGCCGGAGCCCGTGCGCTCCAGGTGGCATCACAGTGCGCCAGGGGGCGTGAAGAAGTCGTGAAGATCCCCGGCCGTGGATCTTCTGCCCTGCGGAGCTGGACGGTTAAGGGGCGTTGCAGGTGCTCTGACGGCTCAGCCCCTCCTCGGGAAAGAGACGGTAGAGATAGACCGCATCAGGATCGCTGATCAGATAGATGGAGGCGTCGCTGGCGATGGCCATGCCTTCAGGCGAGCGAATCGGTTCGCTCAACCCGGCTGCTCCGCGCTGCAATCGCAGGAATGGCTTCACGGAGCGATCTCCAGTGACTGCGACAATATCCCGAGTTTCATCGCTGAGGAGCAGAAGCTCACCTCGAGCCGGCGAATAGGCCAGCGACGAGATGTCAGGCATGAACGGCAGGATGCGGTCCGGTCTCAGCCACGTGTGGGCCTTCAGCCTGTGCGTACGACCCTTGCTGGCCTGCACAGCCTGAAGATCAAAGGAGGCACTGTAGATTTGCGGTGGATATTCCTTGCTGGCCAGAAACAAGCGCTTGCCATCGCCATCCCAGGCGATTTCCTCCACGTCAATCGCTGTTCCGCCTTCGATGAGCTCGATCTGAACACCGGATGCCGGGTCAATGCTGCTCTGTCCTGCCTCCAGGGAGACGAGCGCGATGGTGCTGGTGTCGGCGAAGCTCAGCAGCACATGCTGATCCGAGATGGCCGTTGCTTCTTCCAGTGAATCGGTCGATGGAACGGTGATGCGCCTGAGGATCACGCCACAGCGATCCAGCTCCGCGATCGCCTGTTCATGGCCCAGCACGGTCAGCAAGGTTCGGGTGCTGGGGTTGTAGCTGAGACCCTGGGGGTCGGCGGCTCCCTCGATCCGTTGCCTCTGCAGCACGGCTGAATAACCCGGCCCCTGCTGGGACGGCTGGGGACCTCCCCCCAGGGTCTGAATGACGGCAGCGGCGGCATTCCGGAACCGCTCGTTGATGCGAAGGGCGTCCCCCACCGTTGCTGCGGCCAGGGCGATCAACAGGATCAACGACCCACGGATCAGCAGTTGCTTCCTGGCGCCGGCTTCGCTCCCCCCTGGCTTCGCGTTCATGGCCTCAACCTCCCTCCCCGCAGCCATCCCCGGCGTTGGGACGTGCCCAGGGGCAACCGCAACAGCATGCGGCAGCCGCCGCTGGCTCTCTGTTCCGCTTCCAGCGAACCGCCTTGAAGCATGGCCAGGCTCCTGGACAGGGCCAGACCGATGCCGGCATGGGGTTGATCCTCCGGGCTGCCCTGCAGGCGCACGAACCGTTCGAAGACCCGATCCTTCTGGTCCGGGGGAATCCCCGGCCCGTCGTCATCCACGGTGATCAGCACCGTGCCGCCGGCAACCCCTGCCGACACGTGCACACTGGCTCCTTCACCGGAGTGCCGGATGGCATTGCTGATCAGATTGCTGAGAATGCGCAGCACCCGGGTTGGCTCGACCGTGAGCATGATCGTCGAGCTGATCGTGAAGACGAGATCCACATGACGTTGTCTCGCCTCGGTGTCGTGGAGAATCGACAGCTCATCAAAGATGTCGGCGAGATTGATGAACGTGCGGCTCTCGCTGTCCTCGTTCTCGCCACTCTCGATGCTCGTGAGCAGAAGAATGTCGTCCAGAATCCTGGCCATTCTCGATGTGATCAGGCCGATCGCATCGACCTTGATCTGAATCTCTGGAGTGGCGGTACTGCTGAACTGCCCGTCGATATTGGCGAGTGTCGTCTTCAGCGCCATCAGAGGATTTCTGAGCTCATGGGCGACATCACCAGCGAACTGGTGAAGTCGGTTGATCTGTTCCCGGAGGGGTTGGAGAGAGCGCTCCACAATCCAGGGGATGGCCAGCAGTCCCAGCATGATCGATGCCGCTGATGCTGCAACCAGGCTGATCAAGGCATCGCGGCTGTAGTTGTCTGCCGAACTGGCA
>JALOOQ010000107.1 GCA_025454305.1 Cyanobium sp. Prado107 | reverse complement strand
AACGGGACAAGTTGTCCGAGGATTTCGTTGCCGCAGGCGATGGGCTCGTGGCCTTTGGCGCAGCTCTTATTCTACCAGTACAAACGCACTGAGCAGCGGGCAGAGTGGCTGCGGGGCAATGGATCTACGCAAAGCAGAGCTAGCCGCTGATGGATCGGCGAGCTGATAAGCAAGGCCACCAGATTCAGCCCTGAATGCCCAGCTGGCCGCGCAGCCGCGCGAGGAAATCAGAGGCATCACCCCAGCCCCGTGCACGGGGCAACTTCCCGGGCACCGCAGCCGCGGGAGAGTAGCCATGCCTGCCCACCCCCACACCGGCCCCGGAGCGGAGGGCGGCGGCGGCTGGCCGATGCACGCCACGGCGTAGCCGTGGCACGCTGAAGGACGGCCGCTGCCGACCGGAGCCCTGCGGCGGTTGCTCAGCCCCAGGGAACGTCCAGGAACTCCACCAGCAGCACGCCCCGGTGGGTGCCATGGATCGTGACCAGTCCCGCCTTGGCAGCACGCTCCATGCCAGGACGCTCCTTGCGGACCTGTTCGGCGGTAGCCAGCACCCGCACCCAGCCGCCGGTCATGAAGTCCTCGCTGCCTGTTTCAAAGACCTGCAGCCGGCGGTGCTGGTTGCTGTTGCGCTCGTAGTACAGGCCTCCACCGGTGGGGTCGGTTCCCTCTGCCCAGACCTGATCCACCATCAGCTTCCCGATCGCCAGTGGGTCCCGTGCCGCTGCGTCAATGGCCTCACCGTCAAGCACCAGCGGGTTGCCCGGGTCCTCACGGTTGTCAGAGATGATCAATCGGTCGCCCATGAAAGGGTTCTCCTCAGCCCCTTCCTGTCGCGTGATCACGCCGCATGGGTCAATCCAGCGATGGTGCTCGTCAGTCTGGCTGCGGATCAGCTCTCAGCCCCAACCAGCGCCGGCTCAGCCATCTCCCCTGAACCCTCTGATCCGGGTCTCAAGCAGGTCCCACGGCCCTCGAATTCCGTCCATCCATCACAGACCGTGAATGACGGTATAAAAGACGGTACAGACGGGGGCACCCATCGTCCCAAGTCGTCCTATAGCAGTCGATCCGGTCCGTTGCACACGGACACCCTCTCCGTTGTTCCCATCGCCGCATCCCCGCCTGCCTCTACGGCGGGGTCCAGATTCAGGCCTGGCCTCCTTGTGCTTCATCCGGCTGGCCATCACGATGATCAGGCGTTCACGACTGCCGTGACCACAGCCTTCGCCTTCCTGGGAGACAGCACCCTGGATTTCGGCAACCTCAGCGAGGCTGCTTCGTTTCTCGGCGAGCCCGCGCCGTTCCGTCAGAAGCGCTATGCCGGTGGCGGCAAGGTGAAGGCCTCCGATGGCTTTGTGCTCGGCGAGCAGATCGTGCGCCAGCTCGGGGTTGACAGTGGCAGATCTCCCGCCCGGCTGACCTCGGCCGAGCTCATCAATCTCTCGGATCAGCCGCTGCGGCAAGGGCTTCGAGGCAAGGATCCCAATGCCAAGGTGTTGAACTTCGCCTACGCCGGTGCCACCTCCGGCCGCCGCGGATCCGGTCTCGCCGGACTGCAGAAGTTCGACATCGGTCTGCGCCGGCAGGCCTCCACCCTGGCCAGTGCCTCCCGCTTCCTGCCAAGCGGCAGTGATCTCGATCTGATCGTCAGCGCCGGCAGCAACGACATCTTCGAGTTTATTGAGTCAAGTCGCGATCCGATCACGCGTGTGCTGATCATCCCAGGCCAGAGCGACAACCGGCGCCTGGCTAACAAGGTCGCCAGCAGGATCGTGGACAACATTGATGCGTCCCTGGACGCCATCACAGGGATCTATGACGAGGCGGTGGTCATCGGTCCCGCTCTGCTCAGTGATATCCCCATCATTCGAACTTTGTCCGAGGATTTCAAAGATAAGATCCCACTCCTTGGGGGATCCCTGAGCAGTGAATTCAGAAGCTTCGTCGATCAGATCAGTGCCTCGGTGAATCAGAGGCTGGATCGTAAATACAATGCCAATGACGGTGATGACATCTTTGCTGTGAACGGCATCGATGCCTGGAAATCCGTGAAATCTCCCAGCTTTGTTGACTCAGTACATCCGGATTCACGCACCAACGGACTCCTCGCCAGCAACGTTGTCTCCCAGATTGCCAATGCCGCAGGCTTCGACAGTTTTGGTTTGTGAGTGCCAATTGAGATTGCCTGCAGTGCGCATTGCAGCCGGCATCGGATGAACCAACCACGCCTGGACCTGACCGGCCTCAGATCACCTTGGATGCCGCGATCGCGTCCGTGATCTCGTAGATCGACCAGCCGTGCAGGATCAGGTGACGCACAAAGCGTGAGGTTTCATCTTCACCGGCAAGACTTCTCTCCTCAATCATCTCGGCAGTTGTCTTTTTGCTGCCCTTGAGATGATGAATGGCGCAATAGTGGTGACCCCCATTGCTGGTGCCGTTGTTGTACACCACCCAACGGCCTCGGTAGGGGGCCTCACAATCACGCAGGCAGATCAGGGGGGTCATGGCAGAGGGGCGCAGTGCCTGAAGGCGGTCGCCGGCAGCCGGTGTCGAGGCGTGCTCAGCCGTGGCGTCCCCAGCGGCTGGGCTCAGAGAGACTGGCGGAGGGATCAGCATGGGGGCCGGCGGGGAGAGTGGCGTTGCCTTCCCTCCACACAAGGCCGTTTTCGGTGCTTCCCTCTGTAGGGATCACTACGGACTTCATGGCTTGTCACCAGCCGGGGTCCAGACTCGCCGCACAGCGTCGCTGCTCCAGACTCGATGCCCTGGTACGTGAAGCTTGAGGAGGGAATCGTCCCCAAGGACCGCTTCGATGCCGTGGTGCCGGCCCACCTGGCCTGGCTGGCCGAACTGGAGCGGGAAGGCCACCGCCCGCGCAGCGGCTACTGGGCCGACCGCAAGGGATGCAACGGCGAGGGGGCGGGCGGCATGCTGGTCTTCTGGGCGGACGACTGGCCCCAGGCCGACCATCTGGTGCGCAGTGACCCGCTGGTGCGGGCCGGCTGCGTGCGCTGGAGCCTCCACGAATGGCGCCTGGTGCATGGCGCGCTGTGAGGGGCGGCCGCTCAGGAGTGGAAGAGCAGCACCAGACCGGAGTTGAGCTGGTGGAATTCCCGCTCTTCCCTGCTGAGGTCAAGTCCCACCTGCAGCCCTTCCCTCAGTGCATCGTCGAAGGGAGGAGAAGACGGCGCCGCACCGGCACTCCACAGAGCGGCGATGCCCACCGGTGTGGCGTGCCAGCGAAACCGCTCGGTCGTTCCGATCTCTGGCTCGCTCAGGGCTTCTTCCAGAAGTTCGCGAATCGGCATCAGTCCCAACACCCGAGTGCAGCTTCGGCAGCGCTGCCCGGGGGGGCAATCAGCTGAGAGCTTTCGTGATGAATGTGCCGGCGCCGAGCAGCAGCCCCGGGCCCAGAAGCCACAACAGCTGCAGGCGCCGGTTCAGCGTCAGCACACGCTCCACCGCCTCCCTGTCGGGGGTCCGCTGGCCAACGGCCAGCACCGGCTTCACGCGCAGTGCGCCGCCGTAGTGGTTGGCACCCCCCAGCTGCACCCCCACCAGGTGGGCATAGGCCGCCTGCGACACCCCGGCGTTGGGTGAGGGGTCGGGCCGACCGTCGCGGCAGGCGGCCCGCAGCAGCGCCGGCCCGCGCCAGGGTCGCGCGGCCGCCAGGGGCAGGGTGAGGGCGGTGAGGCGGCTCGGCAGCCACACCAGCAGGTCGTCGAGCCGAGCGCCGGCGCTGCCCAGCCAGGTGAGCCGGCCGCGGCGGTAGCCGAGCATGGAATCGAGGGTGCTGGCGGCCTTGAACCCCCAGGCCAGGGCCAGGGGACCGGGCAGGCCCCAGCCGCCGGCGCTCCAGATCCCCGCTCCCACCAGCATCCAGAACAGGGGGGCGAACAGGCCGTCGACGCCGTTCTCGCTGGCGGTCTCGACCAGGGCCCGCTGGATGCCGGTGGCATCGAGCCCCTCGGTGTCGCGGCCCACGATCCAGGCCAGCCGCCGCCGTGCTTGCGGCAGATCGGGGGCTGCTGCAGCTCGGCCGGTCGGGGGCCGGCCGGTCCCGGGTTCCAGCGCCTCCAGCACTGCCATCACGGCCTGCTCCAGACTGCGGCCGGCCAGGGCGCTGGCCAGGGCCACCACCAGCAGCCCCGGCCCCAGCCAGCGGATCGCACCTCCTGCCGAGCTGCTCCAGCCGTGCAGGGCGAGGCGCTCCAGCCCCCAGCCCGCCAGGCCGCTGGCCCCCACCAGTGTCGCGGTGATCAGGCCGCCGGCCAGGCGCAGGGCCCAGGGGCGATCGCCGGCCCAGGCCTCCGCAGGCCCCTGCAGCCGGTCGATCGCCCAGCCCATCACCTCCACTGGGTGGGGGCTCCAGCAGGGATCCCCCACCAGCCGGTCGAGTCCGCAGGCCAGCGCCACCAGCAACCAGGGCAGCAACAAAGGGTGGCCCCCCCCAAGGGAACCCACCCCGCTCGGCGCGAGCGCCTCAGCCATGGCTTGGGTGTGCCCGCCTGGCTCAGGCGCTCTTGAGCCAGCTGAACATCGAGCGCAGGCCCTTGCCCACCTGCTCGATCGGGTGCTGGCTGTCGCGCTCGCGGATCCTGGCCATCTCCGGCTTGCCGGCCTCGCACTCGGCCACGAAGTTGCGGGCGAAGGTGCCGTCCTGGATGTCGGCCAGGATGCGCTTCATCTCGGCCTTGGTGTCGGCGGTGATCAGGCGCGGGCCGCTCACGTAGTCGCCGTACTCGGCGGTGTTGGAGATCGAATCACGCATGGCGGTGAGGCCACCCTTCACCATCAGATCCACGATCAGCTTCACCTCGTGCAGGCACTCGAAGTAGGCCAGCTCGGGCTGGTACCCAGCGTCCACCAGGGTCTCGAAGCCGGCCTTCACCAGCTCGGACAGGCCGCCGCAGAGCACCGCCTGCTCACCGAACAGATCGGTTTCCGTTTCCTCCTTGAAGTTGGTCTCGAGGATGCCGGCGCGGGTGCCGCCGATCGCCTTGGCGTAGGCCATCGCCAGGTCACGGGCCTTGCCGCTGGCGTCCTGGTGCACGGCGAACAGGCAGGGCACCCCCTGGCCGTTCTGGTACTCCCAGCGCACGGTGTGGCCAGGACCCTTGGGGGCGATCATCACCACGTCCACGTCGGCCGGTGGCTGGATCAGACCGAAGCGGATGTTGAAGCCGTGGGCGAAGCTCAGCACCTTGCCAGCGCTCAGGTGCGGGGCGATCTCGGCCTCGTACACGGCCTTCTGGGCCTCATCGGGCAGCAGCACCATGATCCAGTCGGCCCTGGCGCAGGCGTCGCCGACGCTCAGCACCTCCAGACCGTCGGCGCGGGCCTTGTCAGCGGAGCGGCTCCCCTCGTACAGGCCCACCACCACGTCGATGCCGCTGTCCTTGAGGTTGAGGGCATGGGCGTGGCCCTGGGAGCCGTAGCCGATGATGGCCACCGTCTTGCCGCTCAGCAGCGAGAGGTCGGCGTCAGTGTCGTAGAAGAGCTGGGCCATCCGGTCTGGTACTGAGGCAAGGGGCGTCCGGCGAGCTTACGCAAGCGGCCTGCAGTGCCCGTCTGCCTGCCTTGGCCGGCCCAGGGCCGACCGCCGCCGCCGGAAGGAGTGCCGGCGCCGGGGTTCAGCAACGGCGGATCGGATTCTCGAGTGAGAGCGCCGCTTCCGGATACGTGAGCATCAGGCCTCGTTGATCGGCGGTGTTGTGCCAGTTGTGTTGACAGATCGCCTTGGTGTAGGTGCCGAGACTGTCCTGGATACTGACAGTCTTCAGCCTGCGGTTTCCCCAGGTGTTGAAGCACTTGTCCTGCCAGTGATAGATCCTTTTCAGATTGCGTGAGAGGGCGGCTATGCCGCGAATGAAGGTCCCGTTTCCGCAGACGATCGCGCGGGCACGCAACAGCACGTCCAGGTCGTCCTTCAGGCTGCCGCTCACCTCCTGCACGGCGCTGCAATGCTGCGGCAGCCACTCCAGGAGGGGGGTGATCACTGGGTTGAGGCGATCTTCGAAGACAACCCGTACGGTGTTCCATGGACGGGAGCGGACAACCTTCTTGTAAAAGGCCAGTGGGGGCTGGCCATAAGCCGGGTGTGGGGTGACGAAGATGTCTCCAGAGCGGATGTGAATGACAAGATCATTCTTCCTATAGGGGTCGGCGTTCACATCCAGCTTCAGCAGCGGACGTAACGTGCGAAGCATTTTTCTGGGATTGACCCTGCGGGGCCGGCAGAGGGGGCGGAGCGCCTTCATCTTCAGGAAGCTTCCCGACAGCACCAGCACATCAGAGCTGAGGTCGAGTTGAGGGGTGTTGCGTATTTCCAGTCCGCTTGTGCTGGTATGAATTCCTTCCTGCAGATACCAGAAGCCAGGAAGGTGCAGGCGCTGAACGCCAAGTGACTGCGCAACCATGTTGGCATGGGTGAGCTGCAGAAGGCTGTTGGCAAAGCGCTTGCAGGTGGTGAGCCGCAGGCCTGAGATGCAGTCACTCACGGTGCTCTCTGTCAGGCAGTTCTGCAACAGGCCCGCTTCGAGTGAATAGCGGTCCGTGCTCAGGCCATGGCGACTTCCCCTGCTGCTGTAGGGCTGACCTTGCAGGATGCCGTAGTCGAGATGGTGTTCCTGGGCGAAGCGCGCAAGGACATCCCCCTGGAGCTCCGCCATGGACTGCTCAGGCCTCGCTGGGGTGAGCGATCACCCGGTCGATCAGGCCGTAGTCCTTGGCCTCGGCGGCGCTCAAGAAGTAGTCGCGGTCCGTGTCCTTCTCCACCTTCTCGAACGGCTGGCCGGTCATGTCCGCCATGGCGTGATTGAGCATGTCCTTGATGCGGAGGATCTCGCGAGCCTCGATCTCGATGTCGCTGGCCTGGCGCTGGCTGGTGCCGCCCAGGGGCTGGTGGATCATGATCCGGCTGTGGGGGAGGGCCAGGCGCTTGCCCTTGGTGCCGGCGGCCAGCAGGAAGGCGCCCATGCTGGCCGCAAGCCCCACGCAGATCGTCACCACGTCGCTCTTCACGTACTGCATGGTGTCGTAGATCGCCAGGCCGGCGGTCACAGACCCCCCGGGGGAGTTGATGTAGAGGTAGATCGGCTTGGAGCTGTCCTCCGAGTCGAGATAGAGCATCTGGGCCACCAGGGCGTTGGCCACGGCGTCGTTCACCTCCGAGCCCAGGAACAGGATCCGCTCCACGCCCAGGCGCGTGTAGATGTCCACCCAGCGCTCGTACTGGCTGCCGGGCAGGCGGTAGGG
>JALOOQ010000237.1 GCA_025454305.1 Cyanobium sp. Prado107 | reverse complement strand
CCTGGAGCTGCAGGCGCAGCCCCTCGATGCCGGCGACGTGCTGCTGGCGGCCTACGAGCGGCTGGAGCCGATCGCCGCCGGCCGGCTGCGCCTGCAGGCCCCCGATGCCGAGGCCGATCTGGGCGTGCGCGCCGACCCCGAGCGCCTGGGCCAGTGCCTCACCAACCTGGTGGAGAACGCCCTCCGGTACGCCCCTGCCCCCACGCCGGTGGAGCTGGCGGTGGAACGCCGCGAAGGCAGCGTGGTGCTGCGCGTGCGTGACCACGGTCCGGGCGTGGCCCCCGAGGAGCGGGAGGGCATCTTCCGGCTGTTCCGCCGCGGTTCCGCCGCGCCGCTGGCGTCGGTGAGCGGCAGCGGCATCGGCCTGGCGATGGTGCGCCTGCTGATGGATCGCATGGGCGGCAGCGTGCAGGTGGCCGACGCCCCCGGCGGCGGCGCCGACTTTCAGCTTCTGCTGCCGGCTCTCCCTAGGCCTGGTGAGCGCTAGCAAGCGTTTGGTGCCATGCGCACCCTCTACCTCCGCAATGTTCCTGACGATGTCGTGCGGCGCCTGGAGCGCCTCGCTGCCCGGGCGGGCCTGCCGGTGAGTGTCTTTGCCGTGCGGGAGCTGGTCGAGGCGTCGCGTCGTGCCGACAACGCCTCCCTCCTCGACGCCCTGCCCGACATGCCCGTGTCCACCTCGGCCATCATCGAAGCCTTCGTGGCTGGCCGGCAGGAACGGTGATCGTCGCTGATGCGTCGGCTGTGGTGGCGGCCCTGGTGCGCAACGGCCCGGCCCGCCAGGTGCTGGCCACGGCTGCCCTCTGCTCACGGTGGCACTTGCCTGACGGTGCTAAGCCACCCTTGGGTGTCTGCCATGGATGCCTTGCTCACCCTGTCCTCCAAGGGCCAGCTGGTGATCCCGGCTCGTCTGCGCAAGCTGCTCGGGCTGCGGGCTGGGGATCGCCTCGCCCTGAGCATCGAGCCGGATGGGCTCCGCCTCACCGCCCAAGCGATGGGCAAAACCTCCACGGCCCGTGGGCTGATCGGCTGCTCAGGTTATGCAGGGCCTCCTGTGCCCCTGGAGCGGATGGACCCTGCCCTGGATGCGGTGACCCCTCAGCTCCGATGAGCCTTCCCGTCGCTCTCGACACCAATCTGCTGGTGAGGCTCCTCAACTTCGTGCCTTCGAGGGGCTGATGGTGATCCGCCAGGTGCACATGGAGCAGGAAGAGCTGATCCGCCAGGCTGCCGATCTTTCCCTCAAGCCCCAGGTTCTTGAGCCTTGAGCACGAAGCCCACCCCGCGCACAGTGTGAATCAGCCTGGCCTCGCCGGGCAGCTCGAGCTTGCGGCGCAGGTAGCGGATGTACACGTCCAGCAGGTTGTCGTCGCCGATGAAGGGGCTGCCCCACACCGCCTCCAGCAGCGCCAGCCGCTCCTGCACCCGGTTGGGCCGGCGCAGCAGCTGCAGCAGCAGGTCGTATTCGCGCACGGTGAGCCGGATCTCGCGCCCGCCGCGGCGCACCTCCCGCGCGGCGGTGTTCACCGTGAGGTCGACGAACTCCAGCACCTCGCCGGCGGTATCGTCGGTGCAGTTGCGCCGCAGCCGCGCCCGCACCCGCGCCAGCAGCTCCTCGATCGAGAACGGCTTGGTGACGTAATCGTCCGCCCCCGCGTCGAGGGCCTCCACCCGCTCGCGCACCGCGTCGTGGGCAGTGAGCATCAGCACCGGCGTGGTGTCGCCGCCGGCGCGCATGCGCCGGCACACCTCCACCCCGGAGAAATCCGGCAGGGTCCAGTCGAGCAGCACCAGCTCCAGCCCGCCCTCGCGGATGCGCGTGAGCGCCTGCTGGCCCGTGCCCGCCGTCTCCACCCCATGGCCCTCGGCTTCCAGCTCGCCGCGCAGAAAGCGGCGCAGTTCCGGATCGTCGTCGACGATCAGCAGGTTGGGCGGGGGCGGCGGCATGGCGGTGGGTGACGGCACGGCCACACCCAGCTTGGCTCCCGGCAGGCTGGAGCCAAGTCCATCCGCTGGTCATGAACCGGACGCTGCCGCTGCAGATCGGCCTCGACAGTTCCGTTCTGCTCCAGCAGGAGGATGTGATTGATCGCCTGCTGGCCTTCTGCGACTGGGACCGTCCTGCTCTTGCAGAAGACATCGAAACGGCAGTGCACTTGATGGTTCCCGTCGGTTGCCGATACCCCCTCATCCGCATTGGTGGCAATGGCGATGGCGCCTATCTGCTGCCCGATGATCTCGAGGGGATCAGTGCCTGTTTCTCTCCGGGGAGGCAGTTCTTCAGCCAGCGCTGGCTGGGGTCCTTCGATGGCGGACAGACCCAGAGCCTCGATGGCTGGGTGCTCACCAGCGACCATGCTGATGCCGGTGATCTGCTGCTGCAGATGGACATCGAGGGGGCGGAATACAACTGTCTGCTGGCCGCCTCCGATTCAGTGCTCAAGCGCTTCCGGATGATTGTGGTGGAACTGCACTGGCTTGATCTGCTCGGAAGCGCCCGCTTCCTCAATCAGCGGGCTTTACCCATGCTGCGCAAGCTCAGGCTGGCCTTCGACTGTGTGCACGCCCACGCCAACAACTGCTGCGGCGCTGTGGATCTCGGACCGATGACGGTGCCCCGGGTCCTGGAGCTCACCTACTACCGGAGGGATCGGAACACCCCACCCCTGCACGCCTGGGCTCCCCATCCTCTCGATGTGGTGAACATGCCGGCCAATCCGCCCCTGCCCCTGGGGGCACCCTGGGTGCAACCGGAATGAGCGGGCTCCAGGCCAGTGGTGGGGTGGACCAAACCCCATCACTCGAGCGAGCCCTGCAGGCGTTCGGCGGCGGCGATCTGGCCGGGGCGGAGGTGCTGCTCCACCGCCTCTGGGAGCAGCAGCCCGTCTCGGAGGTGGCGGCCCTCCAGGGCCAGGTGCTGCGGTCAGCAGGCCGCTGGGCAGACGCCATTGGCTGGTTCGAGCGGGCTTTGGAGTCCGACCCTGCTGATGCCAGGCCCCGCATCGCCATCGGCCAGATCCAGCGTCAGCAGGGGGAAAGCGAGGCGGCCCGGGTCAGCTTCGAGCAGGTGGTGCTGCAGGCCGGGCTGGCGCTGGCCTTCGCGCCCGAGCAGCCCCTGCGGCTGCTGGAGCTGGGGCTGGCCTACGCCGAGCTGGATCAGACCCAGGACGCCATCGCCGCGCTGGAGGCCGCGCTCGCAGCCGATCCGGAGTTGGTGGAGGCCCACCGCGGCCTGGCCGTCCTGATGCACCAGCAGGGCAGGATCGCCGAGGGGGCCTGCCATCATGAGGCCCTGGCGCGGCTCCAGCCCGGTTCGCTCGGACCCCGGATCGAGAGCACCCTCGCGTTGCAGCGGGCTGGCGATGCGGAGGGGTGCCTGCTCCAGCTGGAGGCGCTGCTGGCGGGAGGTCCCCAGGTGCCGTTGCTCACGGAGGCCTACCAGTTCGTGGCCTCCACCGCCGGCGCCCCCTGGCTGGAGCGGCGGCGGCAGGTGGCGCAGATTCACTGGGGACTCGTCGGCGCAGGAGGACCCTCAGCTGCCGCCAGCGCCCCGGCTTCTGCGGGTTCCCAGCCCACGACACCCAGCGGCCCCCTGCGGGTGGGGATCCTCACCGCCGAGCTGGGCACCCACCCGGTGGGCCATTTCCTCGAGTCGTTTCTGCGCCATCACGACCGCTCCCGGCTGCAGCTGGAGCTGATCGAAACCCAGCCCCGCTGGGAGGAGCGCAACCGCTCTCTGCGGGCCCTCGCTCACCATGCCCTGCTGCTTCCCCAGTCCGACCCGGCGGCCCGCCGCGCCCTGATCCGCGAGCGTGGCTACCAGGTGATCGTGGAGACCTCCGGCTTCACCAGCGCCAGCGGCCTGCCGCTGCTGGCCGAGCGCCTGGCGCCGGTGCAGTGCCATTGGGTGGGCTTTCACGCCAGCACCCACCTGCCCACGCTCGACTGGTTCATCGCCGATGCGGCGCTGCTGCCGCCGGAACTGGAGGGGCAGTTCAGCGAGCGCATCTGGCGCCTGCCGCGTCCCTGGGCGGCGTACACCCCACCGGAGAAGCTGCCAGCAGTCGCGTCGCTGGCCGATGGCGAGCCGCCGGTGTTCGGCTCCTGCAACCAG
>JALOOQ010000106.1 GCA_025454305.1 Cyanobium sp. Prado107 | reverse complement strand
CAACGCCTTCGAGCCCCTCTACGTGGTGCCGAAGGACAAGAAGAAGGTGGTGAAGGAACTCAAGGACGCCCTCAAGGGCGCCGACCAGCTGCTGCTGGCGACGGACGAAGACCGGGAGGGGGAATCGATCAGCTGGCACCTGCTGCAGCTGCTGCAGCCGAAGGGCTCGACATGGAGCTGGTGCACGCCCAGGAGACCCGCCGCATCCTCGACCGGCTGGTGGGTTACACCCTCTCGCCGCTGCTGTGGAAGAAGGTGGCGTGGGGGCTGAGCGCCGGCCGCGTGCAGTCGGTGGCGGTGCGCCTGCTCGTGCAGCGCGAGCGGGCCCGCCGGGCCTTCCGCAGCGGCAGCTACTGGGACCTCAGGGCCCGGCTGGAGCAGGGCGGCAGCGGCTTCGAGGCCAAGCTCAGCCAGCTCGGCGGCGTGAAGATCGCCGGCGGCAGCGATTTCGATGAGAGCACCGGCGCCCTCAAGGCCGGCAGCAAGGTGCGGCTGCTGGCGGAGGCCGAGGCGCGAGCGCTGCGCGAGGCGGTGCTGGCCGCCCCCTGGCGGGTGGCGGCGGTGGAGGAGAAGCCCACCGTGCGCAAGCCGGTGGCCCCCTTCACCACCAGCACCCTGCAGCAGGAGGCCAACCGCAAGCTCCGTCTCTCGGCCCGCGAAACGATGCGCACGGCCCAGGGGCTGTATGAGCGCGGCTTCATCACCTACATGCGTACCGACTCGGTGCACCTCAGCGAGCAGGCGATCAGCGCCGCCCGCAGCTGCGTGAGCGCCAAGTACGGCAAGGACTACCTGAGCCCCAGCCCGCGCCAGTTCTCCACCAAGGCCCGCAACGCCCAGGAGGCCCACGAGGCGATCCGCCCGGCCGGCGAGAGCTTCCGCGACCCCGCTGCCACCGGCCTCGACGGCCGCGACCTGGCCCTCTACGAGCTGATCTGGAAGCGCACCGTGGCCTCCCAGATGGCCGACGCCAGGCTCACCATGCTGAGCGTGGATCTGGAGGTGGACGGGGGCGAGCTGGGCACCGCCGGCTTCCGGGCCAGCGGCAAGCGCATCGATTTCGCCGGCTTCTTCCGCGCCTACGTGGAGGGCTCCGACGACCCCGACGCCGCCCTCGAAGGCCAGGAGGTGCTTCTGCCCGCCCTGCAGGCCGGCGACAGCCCCGCCTGCAGGGAGGTGGAGGCCCTCGGCCACCAGACCCAGCCGCCGGCCCGCTACAGCGAGGCGGCCCTGGTGAAGATGCTGGAGAAGGAGGGCATCGGCCGTCCCTCCACCTACGCCTCGATCATCGGCACGATCGTCGACCGCGGCTACGCCACCCTGGCGAACAACGCGCTCACCCCCAGCTTCACCGCCTTCGCGGTGACGGCCCTGCTGGAGGAGCACTTCCCGGATCTGGTCGACACCGGCTTCACCGCCCGGATGGAGAACACCCTCGATGAGATCTCCCACGGCCAGGTGCAGTGGCTGCCCTATCTGGAGAGCTTCTACAAAGGAGAGAAGGGCCTGGAAACCCAGGTGGCCCAGCGCGAGGGCGACATCGATCCCGGTGTGTCGCGCACGGTGGAGCTGGAGGGTCTGCCCTGCGTGGTGCGCATCGGCCGCTTCGGCGCCTACCTCGAGACCAAGCGCGTGGCCGAAGACGGCAGCGAGGAGCTGCTCAAGGCCACCCTGCCCCAGGAGATCACCCCAGGCGACCTCGATGCCGAGAAGGCCGAGCTGATTCTGCGTCAGAAGGCCGAGGGGCCCGAGGCCCTCGGGGAGGACCCGGAAACCGGTGAGCTGGTCTACCTGCTCTTCGGGCAGTACGGCCCCTACCTGCAGCGGGGCCAGGTGAGCGACGAGAACCCCAAGCCCAAGCGGGCCTCGCTGCCCAAGGGCGTCAAGCCGGAGGATCTCTCCCTGGAGGATGCCCTTGGTCTTCTGCGCCTGCCGCGCCAGCTGGGCGAACACCCCGACGGCGGCCGGATCGAGGCCGGACTGGGTCGCTTCGGCCCCTACGTGGTCCACCACAAGGGCAAGGGGGAGAAGGACTACCGCTCCCTCAAGGCCGAGGACGACGTGCTGGCGATCGGCCTCAGCCGCGCCCTGGAGCTGCTGGCCATGCCCAAGAAGGGCCGCGGCGGCCGCACGGCCCTGAAGGATCTGGGCACGCCCGAGGGCGGCGAGGAGTCGATCCAGCTCTTCGATGGCCCCTACGGCCTCTACGTGAAGCAGGGCAAGGTGAACGCATCCCTGCCGGAGGGCACCACCGCCGACACCATCACCCTGGAGCAGGCGGTGGAACTGCTGGCCGCCAAGGCCGCCACGGGCAAGGCCAAGGGCCGCAGGAGCACGGTGAAAGCCGCCGCCAGCCGGTCCAGCAGCGCCCAATCCGGCACTGCCAAATCCGGCTCCACCCGATCCAGCACCGCCCAGGCAGCGGCCAGGAAGCCCGCCGCCCGCAAGGCCCCCTCCACCACCAAGACCGGGCGGCTGCGGGCCAGCGCCGTTCGGGTGATCAAGGCGGCCGACAGCTGATGGATCGCCGGCTGCTGCCGCTCATCGTCCCCCTGGCTCTGGTCCTGACGGCCTGCAGCGGCACCCCCTTCGGCGAGCAGCTCAGCGGCAGCTTCCCCGAGGGTGAGGGTTCCCCGGCTGGGCCGCCCGCCCAGGAGGCCCCCGCCGCAGGTCCCGGGCCCGGCACTGGGGGAGCTTCCGCCCCGGCGACGCCCCCGGGACAGTCCCCCGGTCAGTCTCCGGCTGCGGCCCCTTCCCAGCCCCAGGCCTCACCCCAGGTCCCCGCCGGCGGGCCAGCACAGCCCCCGGCCGCCATCACCCCGGTGCCCTACCGCCTCACCCTGCGGCTCACGGCGGCCGATCCCTCGGCCCCGGCCGAGGCCGTCACCCGGGCCCTGCGGGCGGCCGGACTGGCCTTCGAGGTGGAAGTGATCGAACGGATTCCCGACTCCGCAGCCCCGGCCGCCCCGGCGAACACCCCTGCACCGGCTCCCGCCAGCCCTCCGGCCACCCGCTGATGGCCCCTCCCCCCGGTGGCCGCCTCAGCCCGCGTCAGGCGCGCCAGCTCATGGACACGGCCTATCTGGCCGCAGCCACCGCCCTGCTCTGGGTGGCCCTCTACTACCTGCCGGTGGGCAGTCCCCTGTTCCGGCTGGCGCTGCCCCTGCCCCTCACTCTCCTGCAGCTGCGTCATGGCTGGCGCTGCGCCAGCGAGGGCCTGGCGGTGACCACCCTGCTGCTGGTGGCCCTGATGGGCCCGATCCGCGGCCCGCTGGTGGTGTTTCCCTACGGACTGCTGGCCCTGTGGCTGGGCTGGTGCTGGCGGCGGCGCTGCAGCTGGTGGTTGAGCTGGGGTCTGGGCAGCGTCATCGGCGCCGCCGGCTTTCTGGTGCGGGTGGCGGTGCTGTCGGTGCTGGTGGGCGAGAACCTCTGGGTGGTGATCACCACCGCCGCCGCCGGGATGCTGGAACGGCTGGCAGCGCCCCTGGGTCTGGCCGCCGCCGTGCAGCTGGATCAGGTGCAGTGGGCGGCCGTGCTGCTGGTGTGGGTGCAGAACGTGGTGATCGTGCTCACCCTGCACGCCGTGGCCTACTGGATCTTCCCCCGCCTGCAGGCGCCGATCACCGAGCCGCCCCGGGTGCTGCGCGCCCTGGTGGCGGTGGATCCGCTCTGAGCCGCCGCCGTGGCTGCCTCCGGTCAGGCTTCTGCAATGGCGTCCATGTCGCCGGTGGTCTGGCGGCGCAGCCGGGTGCTGCTGCTGCTGGCCGCCACCGCCACCGCCGCCGTGCCCGGCATCTCCGCCGCCGGCTCCACGGCCGAGGCGCGCCGCGCCACCTCCGCCGCCGATGCCGAGCTGCTGGTGCTGGGCCCCGGGCGTCCGCTGGTGCATGCCCTGCCCCCCCTGCCGGCCGGCGTCAGCCCGGCCCTGATCAGTCACGTGGTGCTGGCGGAGCTGGGGCTGCTGCCCCGGCTGACGGTGGTGGACCTGGGCTGCACCGTGGCCCCTGCCGTGCCCCACCTGCGCCTGCCCGCGGCGGAAGGCGGCGGACCGGCGGCCTGCCTGAGCGGGGGCCGCGCCCTGGGTGCCGCCCGGGTGGAGGCCCTCCTGCGCCGGGGGCAGTGCTGGGGCGAACGGCTGGATCCCCGTCAGCCCCTGGTGCTCGCCGAGTGCGTGCCGGGAGGCACCAGCACTGCCCTGGCGGTGCTGCGGGGACTGGGGCTGGCGGCGGATGGGCTGGTGAGCGGCAGCCTGCGCCACAGCGCCCATGCGCTCAAGGCCGGTCTGGTGGCCCGCGGTCTGGCGGCCGCCGGGCTGCCGGCAGCCGGCGCCCATCCCGCCGCGGTGCTGGCGGCGCTCGGCGATCCGATGCAGCCTCTGGCGGCGGCGCTCACCCTGGCGGCGGTGGGCCGCGGTGTGCCGGTGCTGCTGGCGGGGGGCAGCCAGATGGCGGCGGTGCTGGCCCTGGCCCTGGCCCTGGCGCCGCCTCAGCGGCGGCACCAGCTCGCCCGGCTGGTCACCGTGGCCACCACCGCCTGGGTGGCCGAGGAGGCCGGCAGCGATCTGTCCCGGCTGCTGAGCCTGATCGGCGAGCGCTGGCAGGTGAGCCCGCGCCTGGAGGTGGCGGCTCTGCGCTTCCACGGCTGCGCCAGCGCCGCCCTGCGCGACTACGAGCGGGGCTACGTCAAGGAGGGGGTGGGCGCCGGCGGCCTGGCCTGGCTGTGGCAGCGCTGCGGCCGCGAGCCGGACGAGCTGGCCCGCCTCTGCGACCGCGCCTGCGGACGCCTGCTGGGCCAACCTGCCGACCCCCGCTCCGGAGCCGGTGCGTAGGGTCGCCGCCATGAGCCCTTCCAACCCGGTCCTGCGCCGCCGCCAGCTGCTCCGGCTCGGTGCGGCTGGCGTGGGTCTGCTGGCTCTGCCCGCCGGACTGGCCGGCTGCCGCCCCCAGCCCACCGAGGAGCTGCTGCACGTCAGCGGCGCCCTGCCCGGCGCCTGGCTGCGTCTGCTGCCCCGGCCCTGGCGGGCCCGCCCGCTGCCGGAGCCCCAGGCGATCAGCGCCCGCCTCACGGCCGCGGAGACGCAGTCACCACCGCCCGCCCTGGTGGCCCTGGGGGATGGCTGGGCCACGGCCCAGCCGCCGCAGCGGTGGCGCCCACTGCAGATGGAGGCGCTGCTGGACAGGCTGGCCGAGTGGGCCCAGCCCGCCGCGCGTCTGTTCGCTGCCGCGGGCGCGCCCGCTGTGGCCTTTCCCTGGGCCTTCAGCCCCTGGGTGCTGGCGCTGCGCTTGCGGCCGGCCCTGGCGGCACGGGCCGAGGAGGGCTGGAGCCTGCTGCTGGACCCCAGCCTGCGCGGCAAGCTGGTGCTGCCCTCCAGCCCCCGGGTGTGCGTGGAGCTGATGGGCCGGGACTTCGACCGCATCGCAGCCCTGCGTCGCCAGCCCCTGGCCTACGACGACCGCAACGCCCTCAACCTGCTGCTGGCCGGCGGGGCGGAGGCGGCGGTGGTGCCCCTGCGCACCCTGATTCCGCTGCTGCGGCGCGATCCCCGGCTGGCCGTGGTGCTGCCGCCGGCAGGGGCGCCCCTCACCTGGCAGCTGCTGCTGCGCCCGCAGGGGGCCGAGGCCGCTCCGCCCCGGGACTGGATGGCGCTGGCCCTGGAGGCGCCGCTGCTGCCGGCCCTGCTGCAGAACGGCTGGGTGCCGCCGCTGCCCCGCAGCGTGCTGGAGCCATTGGCGGCCCGCTTCCCGGAGCCCACCGCCAGCCTGCTGCTGCCCCCGCAGGCGGTGCTGGAGCGCTGCTGGAGCCTGCCCCCCCTGAGCGTGCCGGAGCAGCTGGCCCTGCAGACGGTGTGGGACGCCGCCGCGCCTTCCTCCTGAGCCGACATCAGCCGCTGCCCGGTCAGCCCCAGAGACGCCGCCGCGGCGCCGCCGCCAGCCGCCGGTGGGTGTCGGCCAGCAGATCGGGGATGGGCAGCTGATGGGGGCAGCGGGGCAGGCAGGCGCCGCAGCGGCCGCAGGCCTCGGCGTTCAGCTCCTCCCACCAGTGCCCGGCGCGGCCGATGAGGTTGTAGCGCTCCTCGGCGAAGGCCTGCATGCCATGCCCCACGGCCAGGTTGCGCAGGCGCAGCAGTTCGGGGATCGGCACGGCATTGGGGCAGGGCAGGCAGGCGCGGCACTGGCCGCAGCGCTCGGCCCCCAGCCGCCGGCGGCCGGCGGCGTCCAGGTGGCCGAGGGCGGCCCGATGTTCAGGGCTGAGCCAGGTGTGGGGAGCCTTTGTGCAGGATCCGGAGCCCTCCGCAGGGGCCTGGGGTCGGTCCGGGCTGGACGGGCCGCACCCCTCGCCGCCGGCGGAGGGCCCGGCGATGGCGGCGGCCCAGACCAGATCTCCTGGCTGCTCGGCCCCCAGGCTCAGGGTGGAGATCCCCTGATCGAGCAGGAAGCGGTAGGCCAGCTCCAGGGGGTGGAACGGGGCGCAGTCGGCCAGCAGTTCGGGCGGGGGGGCGTAGAGCCGGCCGCCCTTGTCGGCCGGCGAGATGGCCAGCACGCCGATGCCGGCCGCCAGGGCGGCGCGGGCGATGGGCAGACGGGTCTGGTCGAACAGGTGCAGATGCAGGCTGCAGAACGTGAACCGCTCCGTGGCCAGGGACTGTTCGATCAGCTCCGTGCTGCCGTGGCTGGAGAAGCCCACCTGGCCCACCAGGCCTTCGCCCAGAGCCCAGGTCAGCAACTCGGATCCCGCTCCGCGGGTGGCCCAGTGCAGGTGTTCGGCCAGGTTGAGGCCATGCACGGCCAGGTTGTCCAGCCGCGCTGTGCCCAGCCGGGTGAGGATCGCCCTCAGCTGCCGGCGGCCTGTCTCCAGGTCGCAGCCGGGCAGCAGTTTGCTGGTGATCCGCCAGCCGTCCTGCGGCGCCAGGCCTTCGGCGGCCAGCCTGGCCAGTGCCTCGCCCAGGAAGGTCTCGGCCGGGCCGTAGGCGGGAGCGGTTTCGAGGTGGTTGATGCCGGCGGCCAGGGCGGCCCGCAGCACCGTTTCCATCTGGGGCGGGCTGGCCAGGGCGCGCATCGTGCCCAGGGTGAAGGCGGACACGCTCTGCCCGGCCCCGAAGGACCTGAGCCCGCCGGCCGGCGCCTCAGGCCGGCTGGTCGCCGGCGGGGTCATCGCCGCTCTCGCTGCTCTCGCCACCCTCCGTGTCTGGCACGTCCCTGTCGCCGGGATCTTCGCCGTGGGCTTCGGGTTCCGGCTGGGCTTTGCTCAGGTGGCGCACCAGCTCGGCGGGACTCACCGAGTCGAGAAAACGGCGGAACTCACTGCTGTCCTGCTCGTCGGCTTCGGCGTCCACCGGGATCGAGGCGTCCGCCACCACCTCCTCCAGCATCCAGATGCCGCTGCCGGTGCGCACCGCCAGGGCGATGGCGTCGCTGGGCCGGGCATCCACCTCCAGCAGCGGCTGCTCG
>JALOOQ010000016.1 GCA_025454305.1 Cyanobium sp. Prado107 | reverse complement strand
TGAAGCAGGCCAGCAGGTCGGTGTCGAGGGGGACGTAATCAGGAGTCCAATACGTGTCGCGGTACTCCTTGACCCCGGCGTCGTACTTCTTGCTCATGGGGATTCTCCGGTTGGGTCGGGAAAGGGGGGGAATGCGAACTGCGCCCTGGCGTCAGGCCTCAGGCGTCAGCCGACTCAGTCCTTGGAACCGACGAAACCGGCGCTACCACCCAGGGCAGGCTCCACTTCGCGGTGGGGGCGGGCAATGATGTGGGCGGCAACAAGGCCGTCGCCCACGCGCTCGCAGGCATCAGCGCCGGCTCGCACGGCGGCGTTCACGGCACCGGTTTCACCGCGCACCATCACGGTGACGTAGCCGCCGCCGACGAACTCGCGGGCGATCAGGCGCACCTCGGCGGCCTTGGTCATGGCGTCGGCCGCTTCGATGGCCGGCACCAGACCGCGGGTCTCGATCATGCCGAGGGCGATGCCCATGGTTTCGTTAGCCATGTCCTGCTCCAGATGGAGGGGGGTGGAGGGTCCTCGCAACCCTCGTCCGGCGCCTAGCCCCCCGTCAACCCACCTGGGCTGTCATGTCCATCACCGTTTTCGCTGCGATTCATAAGCAGAGCTGACCAGTGCCTCATAAATCGTTAGGCAATGCTTGGGCGCCGGGTTGTCTCGACTCTCAGACACAATGAGCGCTGCTGCGGAGCGCCCGTGCCGGTGCTGGTGATCGCCAGTGGCAATCCCCACAAGGTGGCCGAGCTGGGAGCCATGCTCGAGGCCGTGAATCTCGAGGTGCGCCAGCAGCCGGACGGCCTGGAGATCGAGGAAACGGGCCGCACCTATGCCGAGAACGCCCGGCTCAAGGCGGAGACCGTGGCTGCGCTCACCGGCCACTGGGCCCTGGCCGACGACTCGGGCCTGGAGGTGGACGCCCTCGGCGGCGCCCCGGGCATCTACTCGGCCCGCTACGCCCCCAGCGACCGTGAGCGTCTGCACCGGCTGCTGCATGAACTGGGGGACTCCCTCTACCGCGGCGGCCGCTTCGTGACCGCCATGGCCCTGGCCGATCCCAGCGGCACCACCGTGCTGGAGGCCGAGGGGGTGTGCCACGGCCTGGTGCTGCGCGAACCCGATGGTGCCGGTGCCGGCTACGACCCGATCTTCCATGTGCGTGAAGCCGGCACCAGTTACGCGCGCATGGGCCAGCACCTCAGGAACCGCCTGGGCAGCCGCGGCAAGGCTGCCCGCCAGCTGGCCCCCGGCCTGCGGCTGCTGCTGGGTCTGGAGGACTGATCCGCGCTCCGCTCGCCTCAGCCGAGAGCCGTGGCGTTGATGTGGTGGATGGCCCGCATCGCCGCCGCCGCGGCCTCCTCCACATCGCCTTCGCGTCCGGCCAGGGTCAGCCTGCCGAAGGCTCCCACGGCCTTCACATCCACCACGGTGATGTTGGAGGCCTTCTCGGCTTCATTGGCGGCGATCAGCACGTAGCCGGCGGGCTCGGTTTCGAGGATGAACATGCTCATTCCCGCCTGGATCATCGAGCCGCGGCGGTTCTGCCGGTTGATCAGCACGGCATGGTCGGGGGTGATCGCCCGGATGATCTCGGTCCAGCTCACATCACAGCGGCTGCGGTCTTCCTTGCGGTTGCCGATCGCCTCCAGCACCACATCGCCGGAGTGCAGCACATTGCTCTGGTCGCGGTGGTAGAGCGCCAGGGAGCCGAAGGCCCGTTCCACGATCATCTGACCGAGCCGCACCGTGCTGGCCTTGAGGGCGATGTCGGTGACGCGGTGCACGGCCATCCCGGGTGATACCTCCAGCCAGAGACAGGCGTCGCCGGGGATCGGCAGAAAGCCCTGGCTCACGGTGCCCATGTAGGCGGCCAGCTGGGGCTGCAGAGAATCGAGGAACACGTAGGTGCGCAGCTCGATCGACTGCACATGGCTGTCCAGCCGCGCCAGCCGGATGCCCTCGCTGTCCGTGGTGATCACACAGCTGGCGCCATCGGTGCCGGGGTCCACCACCGTGCCGGTGATGGCCGGTCCCCTCGCGTCGATCCCCCGACGGCGCCGGATCGCCAGGTCCTCTCGTGAACGGCTCGGCGAAGGCAAGGGGTCGGCGGGGAGCGGCTGGGCAGCGCGTCAGGTGCTGGGGCGGATCTTACCGCCCGGTTCCGACAGCCCTTGCCCCGCTCCCCAGAGCCGGTACCGTCCCGGCAACGACAGCAGAGGTCCCATGGCCGGCAGCCGTACCCCGGGCGCGTCCAGTCCACGCGCCACGGTCGCGACCGAAGCCCTCCCCCATGACGAGCCTTCGCCCATGGCCGAGTGGCTGGCGCAGGCCTCGGCCCAGGGCATCACGCCCGAGCAGGCCCTGGCTCTGATCGGCTTCGGTCTGTTCCGGAAGCTGAGCGGCCCGGAAGCGGGGCCGTCCTGGGTGTGGAGCGAAGCGGAGGATGGTGGCCATGCCGATCTCGCCTCCCTGAGGCAGCGACTCGAGCTCACCCGTCTGGCCATCCAGACCGGGGCTCCGCTGAGCACCGCCGAGGTGACGGCTCTGCTCGGTGCCAGGCCCGGCAGCGCTGTGGTGGAGCGCGGTGGTCTGCGGGCCCGCCGCCTCAGCCGCAATGTCTGGAGGCTGAGCACCAGCGACGCCAGTGACTCCAGCGCGGATGATCGGGACAACGGCTTCGGCGGCGGCTTCCAGGGCGGACTGGGAGGCGGATTCAGGCGGCGTCTCTGAGTCCCACCAGCTGCATCGAGTAGTCCCACACCTTGGCGGCGGTGTCCGGATTGCTCGCCTTGTCGGAGAGTTCCTGGCTGAACTGCTTGCCGTTCTTCTTCTGGCGGTTGCCCCAGCTCCAGTGCACTCCCGAGACGGCGAAGGCCGGATCGGCCACCACCTGCGCCACCCGCTCGCCCGCCAGGCTCTGGGTGACGTAGCCGCCGGTGATGGTCTTCTGGAACCATGGGAACACCTTCTGGAAGATCCGAGGCGTGTTGCGGAACAGGGGCGTGTCGGCGACGCAGCCTGGATAGAGGGAACTGAACACGATCCCGGTGCTCTCGTGCAGGCGCCGGTGCAGCTCCTGGGTGGTGATCATGTTGCAGAGCTTGCTGTCCTTGTAGGCCTTGCCCGGCTTGAAGGGCTTGCCGCTGGCCATGGCGACCGGAGGCTTGAAGCCCGCGGCGAAGCCGCTGAGATCGCCCAGATCGGCCGGGGCGGGGATGGGGATCTTGCCGCCCAGCTCCTTGGAGTTGGCGGTCACCGTGCCCAGGATCACCACCCGCCTGGAGGGGTGGCCGGACTGCTGGATCTTCGGCAGCAGCATCTGGATCAGCAGAAAGTGACCCAGGTGGTTGGTCGCCATCGACAGCTCAAAGCCCTGCGGTGAGCGCTCGGGCTGCTTCAGCCGGGGTTTGTAGACCGCAGCGTTCACCACCAGGGCATCCAGATCACCGGGGATGGAATCCACCAGGGTTTCCACGCCCGTGCGCACGCTGTCGAGATCACCCAGATCGATGCGCAGATGGTGCAGCCGCTCCTGGGGAATGCCCAGACTCTCGGCGGCGGCGGCGGCCCGCACCGGGTCGCGGTTGGCGGTGATCACGGTCCAGCCCCGGTCGGTGAGGGCCTTGGTGGCGTGAAGCCCGACCCCGGAGGTGGTGCCGGTGATCAGCACCGTCCCTGCGGAAGCTTCCCTTGAAGCGGATGCGGCCATGGAGCGGGAACGTTGAGGCTGCCGGCCAACCTAGAGAGCGGCAAGGTCGCTGCTCCCCGGGGATCGCCGGGGCTCAACAGATAGATAGATCGCCAGGTTCAGGGTTCAGGGCACTGAAGTCAGGACACTGAGGTCAGCGCTCAGGGCCGGGGGTGGCGGCGCTTTCCACAGCAACACCGTTGCTCGTCGAGCCGGCGCCGTTTGCTGCGGAGAGGCTGTTGAGGTCAGAGGGCTGTTTCCAGACCACGCGCAACCGGTTGGGTGCGATCCACTGGTTCTGTTCACGGATCAGGCGCTGTTCCCCCTCCACCGAAAACAGGGTGTCGAACCGTTCGCGGGCCTTGGCCACCTTGCCCTGCTCCAGCTCCAGCACAGCCGCCAGTTCCCCCTGCCGGTCCATGCGTTCCTGGTACGCGCCTGCCAGCCGCACCAGGCTGACCCCGGCCATGACCACCAGCCCGAGCTTCACCGTGAGGCCGATGAGGCTGCAGATGAAATCGCGGCGCTCCTGGGAGAGGCTGGCGGCGGCACCGGCCTCGATCAGCGCTGGTCGTTGAGGGCGCTGAAGCGCCGGACCTGACTCACAGGCCTGGACGGCCGCCCCCGCAGAGACGGCTGGACCGGTACCGCTTGGACCGGTGCTGGCTGGGCCGGTGCTGACGGCGCTGATGTGGAAAGGTGAAGGCTGCCCGCTGGGGCCGGATGACCTGCGCTGTAGCCGTTGGGTGGCCCGCACGGGGAGAAGGACGGAGATTGCTCACGCTTCTAGCTTCCCGGGCGGTCTCTGCCAAGGGGCAGCATCCGGATCAGGCTTCCCGCACTCAGGCCTTGTAGAGGCTGAAGCTCAGGCGCACCGCCAGAACGCCGGCGTGGGCCGCCACCACCAGGGCGATCAGAACCTGGGCCTGGGTGAGGGAGGAGACCATGGCGAAAACGCGAGGAAGACCGGCACCATTCTTCGGCCCATCCCCGCTACGGTCCAGAGCCGCGACAGGCGCTGTCACAGCTCTTGACGCTCGTCCTCCGCCCGGGTCCGCCGGCGCCAGTCCGCTCCCGTCCGCGCTCACTGTGTCCAGCGTGTCCGCAGAACCCGATTCCTCGCCCGCGGATCCCTCCGCAGTGGACCGATCCCGGTTGCCGGTCGTGGTGCCTGCCGCCGCGATCCGGCGTCTCGACCTCTCACCCCTGAGTCACTGGGCTGCCCTGCCGCCGGCGGAACTGATCCGCGCCGCCGGCAGCCTTGATCTCCAGTACCAGTGGCCCCGCACTGCCGAGGACCCCCGCGAACTCTCCGAGATTCCCGAACCACGGCTGTGGACGATCCGTGCCGATGCCCACCACCCCTGGCTGCCGCTGCTGATCGACCGCCCCAGCGGCCAGCTCACCCGCCATGTGGCGATGCTCCTGCCCCATGGATTCAGCCGCACTGAAGGGATCCGCTTCGCTCCCGAGGCCCTGGAGCTCTGGCTCACCCACCGGCTCTACCTGCTCGATCACTGGGCCCGGGGGTACGGTCTCAACTGCCGCCAGGGTCTGGGTCAGATGGCGGCGGTGCTCGGTCTGGAGCTCGACGTCAGCTTCTGGGATCAGGTCGACGCCGGCGATGGCTGAACCCTGGCCCCTGGTCGGGGCTGGGGGACCTTCCACACGCCGGGTGCCGACCCTCCGGCTGGGTGGGGCCTGGCAGATGGCCCTGGATTCCTGGCTGCTGGAGCAGGGCCAGCCGGCGCTCAGGCTCTACCGCTGGCAGCGGCCCTGTCTGTCGCTGGGCCGGCACCAGAGATCGCTGCCTGACACCTGGCGCCGGTTGGCCGCCAGCGGAGCGCTCGAACTGGTGCGCAGGCCCAGCGGCGGCGGCGCCGTTCTGCACGGGGGCGATCTCACCTACGCCCTGGTGTGGCCCGACCCTCCGTCCAATCGACTCGAGGCCTACCGCCAGGCCTGCCGCTGGCTGCAGGAGGCATTCCGGGAGCTGGAACAGCCCCTGCGCTTCGGCGACCAGCCCGCGACCCTGCTGGCGCCCAGTTGCTTCGCCAGCCATACGGCAGCCGATCTGGTGCATGGGGTGGGGCAGAAGCGCATCGGCAGCGCCCAGTTCTGGCGTGGCGGCCGCCTGTTGCAGCACGGTTCGATCCAGCTCGCCCCTGATGCCGGTCTCTGGCGTCAGGTGTTCGGGTCGGATCCTCCGGATCTGCCCCCATTGCCCGTGACCGGGGAGCGCCTGGAGGACGCGCTTGTCGCCGCTGCCGGGCGATGGCTGCCGCTCCCCCCCCTGCGGCAGCAACATCTCAGGGCTCAGGAGCTGGCGGCGGTCGCGCCCCGGCTGGACCAGTTCCGGCTTCAGCCCAGCGCCGAAGCCGCCGGCTCGGCCGCCTCGGGCTCGCTCACTTCTCCCGAGGCCAGCATCGAGCGCACCACCTGCGGCAGCGCCAGGCCCAGGGGATAGGTGTTGTGACGACGGGCCGTCTCCAGCAGGGGGGGCGGCAGTTTCAGTCCCAGCTTGGTGAGCACCGCTTCACCGAGGTCGGGGCGGTCGATCGTGCCGCTGGGAAGTCCCGCCGGACTCAGCACCAGCAGGCGTTCGCTGTTGCTGTCCTCCAGCCGCTGCACGGCCTGCCAGAGGGGCGCGTCGTCGGTGATGGCGGTGAGGCTGTCCAACGGCCTGAGGTGGTCGCCCACCCGGTCGGTGTCCCAGCGCTGCACGGGCAGCTCCTGAAGGGTGGCGTCGTCGATCACCCCCCGCCAGCGGCCCCGGTCGCACACCAGCAGCCAGTCGGCCGGCCCAACGGGGCTGGGTTCCTTGAGGCGGGCGTAGCTGAGGTGGCGCAGGCTGTCGCTGGCCTCCAGCACCCGGAAGCGACGTCCGGCCGCATCCTTCACCTTCAGGCTGGTGAGAGCGCTCTGCAGGCTGAGCAGTTGCTGCTGGTTGCGCACCGCCCCGAGGCCGAACCAGCCCAGCAGGATCAACCATGCCCCTCCCATGCCTCCCCCGCGCAGCAGCACCAGGGTGCCCAGGCCGATCGCCAGATAGGCGAGCAGCCTGCCGCAGGCGTTGGCCACCTCCACTCCCCGTCTCTGGCTGCCGCTCAGCTGCCACACCAGGGCCTTGACGATCAGGCCGCCATCGAGGGGCAGACCCGGGAGCAAGTTGAACAGGGCCAGCACCAGATTGAGCACCCCCAGTTCCTTCACCATGGCTCCCAGCAGTGGTGAGAGGTGGTCGGCGGCATGGGTGGCGGCGAGCAGGCCGATGCCGAGCGCCAGGCTGACCGCCGGCCCGGCCGCCGCCACCAGCAGGGCGCCGATGGCGGTGCTGGACTCCCTTTCCACGCTGGCCACGCCACCGAGCAGAAACAGAGTGATGCTGCGCACCTTCACTCCCTGGCTGAGGGCCACCAGGGAGTGCCCCAGCTCGTGCAGCAGCACCGAGACGAACAGCAGCACGGCGGTGGCGAGCCCCAGCCCCCAGAGCACCGCCGCTGCCCCCCCAGCAGGCAGCAGGCCTGGACTGAGGGTGAGCCGGTAGTGCTGCTGGAAGGCCAGGGTGGCCACCAGCAGGATCACGAACCAGCTGGGATGGATGCGCAGGGGGATACCGCGAATCTTCAGCAGTTGCCAGCCTTCACCCACGCCGTCTCTCCCTGGTGCTGCGTCTGCAGCGTGCTGATCTGCATCCGTGCCGGATGGTCCCGGGGCATGGCCCGCGGAATGCCAGATCCTAGAAAGGTCGCCGAAGCGCCACGATCAGCCCCTGACCCCCACACCACTGCTGAAGATCTGCGGACTTCGCCACCCGGATCAGGCGGCTGCCGTGGCTGCCCTAGGGGCGGACGCCATCGGCGTGATCGCAGTGCCCTCCTCGCCCCGGTTCGTGCCACCAGAGGCCCGGCCGGGCCTGTTCGCTGCGGCGGGGGCCGCGGCGGCCGACTGCCAGGGGGTGCTGGTCGTGGCCGATCCGGGCGACGAGCAGCTGCAGGAGCTCGAAGTGCAACGGGGGCACCGGGTGGTTCAGCTGCACGGTGCCGAAACCCCGCAGCGCTGCCGGCAGCTGCGTGAGCGCAGCGGCTGCCGGGTGTGGAAGGCGCTGCGTCTGCGCAGCCCGCAGGATCTCGACACGCTTGCAGACTATGCCGATGCCGTCGATGCCCTGCTGCTCGACGCCTGGGTGCCTCACCAGCTGGGGGGAACCGGCCATCCCATCCCGCTCGACTGGCTGGAGGGTTGGTCTGCGCCCCTGCCCTGGTGGCTGGCCGGCGGCATCCGGGCCGAACGGCTGCCGGAACTGCTGGCCCGGCTCACCCCCACCGGCCTCGACGCCTCCAGCGGGGTGGAGACGGCACCGGGTGAGAAGGATCTGGGCAAGGTGAAGGCACTGGTGGCGGCGCTGCGCCGCGGCCCATCCGTCAGGTGGCGAGCAGAGCTTCCTGCTGCTTCACCAGTTCGAAGAATTCGGCCTTGAGGCTCGGGTCGTGGCGGAAATCGCCGCGCACCACCGAGTTCACCATGCTGGTCTGGGGTTCCTTCACCCCGCGCCATTTCATGCAGTAGTGCTGGGCTTTCACCAGGATCGCCAGGCCCTGGGGCTCGCACAGGCGCTCGATTTCATCGGCCAGGATCATCACCGCTTCCTCCTGGATGTGGGGTCTGGAGAACACCCAGTCGGCGACACGGGAGAATTTCGACAGACCGATCACACGCTCACCAGGCTTGATGCCGATCCAGCAGTTGCCCAGGATGGGAACCAGGTGGTGGGAGCAAGCGGAGCGCACGGAGATCGGACCCACGGTGTAGATCTCATCCAGCTTCTTCACATTGGGGAAACTGGCGATCTTGGGTTGGTGGTGATAACGGCCCTTGAACACCTCATGGAGGTACATGCGCGCCACGCGCTCTGCGGTCTCCTCGGTATTGTGGTCGTTGTCGATGTCGATCACGAGGCTGCGCAGCAGCTCGCGCACCTTGCCGGCCACCTCGATCTCGAGTTGCTCCAGCTCGCCGTCGAGGAGGTGGGCGGCAATGTTGTCGTTGGCCAGGTAGGGCACATCGGCTGCGTCAAGGCGCTCGCGGATGCGCAGGCTCACGGGGCGGGGGGCTGCGTCAGGCGTTGCTCCAGCGGAGCTGAAGCTGGAGGGGAGAGTGGACGTCATGGATTGGCTCAGAGCACGCCGGCGGCGGGCATGAGGGTGAGGTCTTCCACCACCTGGGTGGCGGGTTGTTGGGCCAGGAAGAGCAGGGCATCGGCAGCTCGCCCAGGATCAAGCATGGCACGCCGATCAAAGGAACTGTCGACCGTTTCGCTATCCCAGAGTGGTGTATTCACCGCACCAAGGGTGAGGGTGCTCACCCGGATCCCGTGACTGCGCTCCTCAGCGGCCAGGCAGCGGCTGAAGGAGTTCAGGGCCGCCTTGCTGACGCAGTAGGCCCCCCAGTCGGGGAAAGCGTTGTGGGCTGCGTGACTGCTCACGTTGATGATGTGGCCTCCGCCATGGGCGCGCAGGCGATGAATCAGGGCCTGGCACACCTGGAACACAGCCGTGAGGTTGAGCTGCATCAGGGTGAGCCACTGGCTGAGGGGCATCTCCGCCAGGCTGCCCGTGTAGGCGGCGCCGGCGTTGTTGATCAGCACATCCGGGGTGCCCCCCCGCCGGCAGAGCTGCTCCAGGGCAGGCTGGATGGCCTCGGGATCGCCGAGGTTGACTCCGGCGCTGTGCACGGTGCAGCCGGCTTCGGCCAGTTCCCGGGTGAGGTCGTCGAGGTCGGCCGAGGGACGTGCCACCAGCATGAGTTGGTAGCCGGCTGCCGCGAAACGGCGTGCGGTGGCAGCACCGATGCCTCGAGAGGCTCCAGTGATCAGGGCGGAGGGCAAATGGGCAGGGGGGGGACGGCAGGCTCTCAGCGCGGCTGCGCTGGGCGCGAGCAAAACCTTAAGGGGTGTGCACGGGGTCTGTGACCCCTTCTTCCAGAAAGCGTCCGATGCGGCGGTACTTCTGGTAGCGGTGCTCGAGGAGCTCCCTGGGGCTCTGCCCCTCGAGTTCCTGCAGGGACTCCAGCAGAGCGGTCTTGAGCGTCTCGGCGGCCGCCAGGGGGGCCCAGTGGTTGCCGCCCGAGGGTTCGGGCAGCACCCGATCCACGATGCCGAGCTGGAGCAGATCGGCGCCGGTGATCCGCAGCGCCTCCGCCGCCACCGAGGCCTTGGCGGCGTCACGCCACAGGATCGATGCGCAGGCCTCGGGGCTCGCGACCGTGTAGACGCTGTGCTCGAACATCAGCAGACGGTCGGCCACGCCGATGCCCAGGGCACCGCCGGAGCCCCCCTCGCCAATGACGGTGGCCACGATCGGCACGCGCAGCCGGAACATCTCCCGCAGGTTGATGGCGATGGCCTCACCCTGTCCCTGCTCCTCAGCCAGAACGCCGGCGTAGGCCCCCGGTGTGTCGATGAAGCTGAAGATCGGCAGGCCGAACCGGTCGGCATGGTCCATCAGCCGCATCGCCTTGCGGTAGCCGCCCGGGGATGCCATGCCGAAGTTGCGGGCCACGTTTTCCTTGGTGTCGCGGCCCTTCTGCTGCCCCAGCAGCATCACCCCACGCTCGCCGATGCGGCCGATGCCGCCCACAAGCGCCTGATCGTCGTAGCCGCGACGGTCGCCATGCAGTTCGATGAACTCATCGCAGATCACCTGGATGTAGTCCAGGGTGCTCGGGCGCTGGGGGTGGCGCGCCACCTGGATCTTCTGAGCGGGGGTGAGAGCTTCGAAGATCTCGTTGCGGCGCCGGGTGGCAAGGGTTTCCAGCTGCAGCAGCTGCTGGCTCACGTCCACCTCCGAATCCCGTGCCAGCTGACGGATCTGTTCGATCTGTTCCTCCAGCTCGACCAGGGGCTTTTCGAAATCCAGCAGGGCGCGACGGGCCATGGCGTGGAGAGATCTCGGAGGACGGCGGGCTGGACGGGGGGAGGGATCGGACGGGCGCGTGTTCCTCAGGCGCCGACGAGGACTGGGGAGGAACGATCGACCGATTCAAGCTCCAGGGCCTTGAAACCATGGCGGAGGGAAGCCTCGCCGATCCGGTCCATGGCCTCGAGGGTGATGTTGTTGCGGCCCCAGCTGAAGTTCGTGTGCAGCTCCTCGAAGTCGAGCAGGATCGCCTCCGCGAAGCAGGCGAACATCTGACGTTGCGGCACGGCCATTTCAGCCACCTCCATCATCTGCCAGCCGATGTCCTGCCAGAACTCGACGATCCCGCCCTTGAGCACGTGCACGCCAGGGCCGGCAGCCTTGCTGTCCAGGTTCTTGGGATAGCCGCCGTCGATCATCAGGCAGGGATTGGGGAGCTGGGCCGCATCGATCTCAAGGCTCTGGGGCAGGCTGGCCACCCACACCACCACATCGGCTTCAGGGAGAGCCTCCTGAAGGCTGAGAATCCTTCCGGCCCCAAGGCTCTCCTGGAGCTCGACGAGCGGCTGGGGCCGCCGGGCCACCAGGAGCAGCTCAGCCACTCCGCGGCGCTGCAGCCAGCGGCAGACGGCGCTGCCGATGTCGCCCGTGGCTCCCACCACGGCCACCCGTGCCCGGGCCAGATCGATGCCCAGGCGTGGTGCGTTGGTCTCAACCTGCTGGCAGATCACCCAGGCGGTGTGGGTGTTGCCGGTGGTGAACCGTTTCCAGTCGAGCTCGACGGCGCTCACCCGCTGCTCCCGCAGCAGGTTCATGTCCTCGAAGATGATCGACGTGAACCCCCCCAGAGCGGTGATGTCGATGCCGGAGCGCTGGGCCAGTTCCATGGCCTTGATCACCTTGCGCTTGGCCGTCTTGAAGCGGCGCAGCATTTCCGGCACGAACACCGAGTCGATGTAGGCCCCTTGGATGGTGCGTCCCGTGGGGCTGGTGACCTCGACCCGCTCCACCAGCTGCGGAGGTGCGGCGCACCACATGTCCAGATCGCCGTCGGCGAAGGCGTCGTAGCCCAGGGAGCGGGCCTTGGTCCGGGCTTCCTCGAAACTGGTGGAGTGACCGATCAGCCCGAACATGCGGCAGTTTGAAGGATGTGGCGAACGCTACATCCTCCCATGTCAGCCGGAGCGTGTCAGGCGGTGAGAGCTGCTGCCGCCATGCGGGCGATCTCGCGGCTGCTGAGCCCGATCTCCATCAGAGACTCCTGGTAGGAGCTGAGGAAGTCGGCCATCAGGTCCTCCTGCTCCATGTGCAGCACGGCGGCATCGGCGGCCACCTGATCCAGCATGCGCCGCACCAGTGGCAGGTTCTCGCGGTTGGCCTCCATCAGCTCGTCACGCACGCCCTCGAGGTTGGCCTTCAGCCACTCCTGGCCGTAGTTGAGGTGGGTGTATTCGTCCTTGACGACCCCCTCGGTGATCTTGCGGGCGAAGGGATCAGCCACCGGTATGTAGATGTGATAGGCGGAGATGGCGAAGGCCTCGATGAGGATTGCCTGAATCAGCAGGCAGGTTGTCACCTTGCCGGCAGCCAGAGCGTTCTGGAAGTTGGTGTGCAGGGGGGCGAAGAAGTCCTTCGCGAAGGGCATGTCGGCGGTCACGCCCAGGTTGTTGGCACAGGCGGTGAAGCCTTTCTTGTGCTTCAGCTCCATCCGCGCCAGGCGGGAGAGCTCTTCGGCCTGTTCGGGAATCAGGCTGCCGATGGCGATGTAGTTGTCGTGAGCTTCCTGCTCACCCTCGATCACGATGGCGTTGATCCGGCTGTAGGCGTCCTTGTAGGTCTCGCTGCCGAAGTCGGGCAGGCCCTCGACCCCCTGGAGAGGAGCCGCATGGGCTGCAGTCGCGTCGGTGTCAGTCGCGTCGGTGGCCGCCTTGGCCGGGGTGGTGGAGGACAGCGTCACCATGGTGAACCCAACATCTGGATCGGATCAGGCGACTGTAACCAGCGTCATCCGCATTCAGGCGACGGTGTGGACGGGAGAACGCGGCCCGGTGGCCAGTCGCTGACCAGCAGGTTCTCGAACCGCTGCCTCCAGCCCTGCACCAGCGCGTCGCAGAGCTCGCCGCCCAGCCGTGGATCGGCGCCGCCGGCATCGCCCACCACCCCGCTGATGCTGAGGTCGCCCATCAGCCAGGCGGTGGGAGCTGCTCCCTCCAGGCTCCAGCCCGCCGGCGGCGGCGGCGTGAGCTGACCGTCCCGAGGGCGCTGGCCGCCCACGAGCGCCGACTCCAGATGGAGCATCAGGCTCGTTTCGGCCAGGGCGGCGTGCAGGCCCCCATGGCGTTCCGCCTCCGGGAGACGCTCGGCGATGCCCTCGATGCCACTCCAGAGAAAGCAGGGCAGCACGCCGAGCATGGGTGCCCGCACCCGCAGCTCGCGCGCGGCGGTCTGCAGCAGGGCGATCTGGCCGCCATGGGCGTTGAACAGCACCAGCCGCTCAAAACCGCAGGCCGCCAGCTGTTCTCCCACGCTGCAGACGGTCTGGATCAGCAACTCCGGCGGCAGGCTGAGGGTGCCGGCGAAGCCCAGGTGCTCGGGCGAGAAGCCGATCGCCTGCAGGGGCAGCCGCCAAACCGGCAGGTCTTCGGCCACACCTTCCAGCACCGCATCGAGGATCCGTTCGGCGAACAGCCCGTCGGTGGCCAGGGGCAGATGAGGCCCGTGCTGCTCGACCGAGCCCCAGGGCCACACCACGGTGCTGCCGTGCCGTTGGGCCGCCTGCCGCACTTCGGGCCAGGCGAGGTGGTCGAGTCGGCGCTGGAGCGGCATGGCGACAGGATCCGATCCCTACAGTGTGAGGCTCCCAGCCCGAGGTGCCGATGGCCGGATCCGGCAAGCAACCGCCCCCGTCCTCCGCCCGCCCCGTGCCCCAAGGATCCCCCCGTCCCCAGGCGACGGCTCCGGTGCGCAGGCCGCCCCAGGTGCTGATGATCCGCAAGGACGATCCCCAGCCCGCCGCGGACGCCTCCAGCGTTCCCGCCGCGCTCCAGCCTCCCGGCCAGCCCCCCTCCGCCCCGGTTCAGGAGCCGGTTTCCCCTGCGCCCGACGAGGACACCCGCTTCGCGGAGGAGGGGCTCACCATGGCCGACCTGCTGGGACCGGACCCCGGCAGGCGCGCCTCCGTGCAGCGCGGTGGCGGTGGTCGTGGCGGTTCGGCCGCGACGGCGGCGACGGCCTCCCGCAGCGTGGATGACTTCGATTTCGACGAACAGGCCTTTCTCGCCGCCCTCGAGGAGCAGGACTTCGTGGGCGGCACCGGTGAGGTGGTGCGCGGCTCGGTGATCGGCCTGGAGAGTGATGGGGTGTATGTGGACATCGGCGGCAAGGCCCCCGGGTTCATGCCCAAGAAGGAGTGTGGCCTCGGGGTGATCACCAACCTCAAGGAGCGCTTCCCCCGGGGCGCGGAGGTGGAGGTGCTGGTCACCGGCGAGCAGAACGCAGACGGCATGGTGACCGTGAGCGCACGGGCCCTGGCCCTGCGCCAGAGCTGGGAGAAGGTGCGGCAGCTCGAGAAGGACGGCAAGGTGGTGCAGGTGAAGGTCAACGGCTTCAACCGAGGCGGTGTGACCTGCGATCTGGAGGGACTGCGCGGCTTCGTCCCCCGCTCCCAGCTGGTGGAGGGCGACCAGCATGAAGCGCTGGTGGGCCGCACCATCGGTGTCACCTTCCTGGAGGTGAACCCGGAAACCCGCAAGCTGGTGCTGTCGGAGCGCAAGGCCGTCACCGCCGCCCGGTTCGCCGAACTGGAGGTGGGTCAGCTGGTGGAGGGCGTGGTGGCGGCGGTGAAGCCCTATGGACTGTTCGTGGATCTGGGCGGGATCAGCGGCCTGCTGCACCAGAGCTCCATCACCGCCGGTCAGCTGCGTGATCTGCGCGAGGTGTTCCGGGAGGGTGATCGCGTCCGGGCCCTGGTCACCGACCTGGATCCGGGCCGGGGCCGCATCGCCCTCAACACCGCTCTGCTGGAAGGTGAGGCCGGTGAGCTGCTCGTGGACCGCGACAAGGTGATGGAGGAGGCCGGCGACCGCGCCCACCGCGCACGCTCCGTTCTCCGCCAGCAGGAGCAGCAGGCCGGATGATCGCCGCATCCGCGATCGATCAGGCCCTGAGCCCCGACTGGGAGCTTGATTTCTATTCCCGTCCGATCCTCGATCCCGACGGCAAGAAGCGCTGGGAACTGCTGATCTGCGCCACCCCCGCGGTGGGCGCCGACGGGCGTCGCACCGGTCCGGAGTTCCGCTGGCAGCGGACCTGTCCCGCGGCCAGCGTGAATTCGATCTGGCTGCGCGAGGCCCTCGAGCAGGCCCTGGTCGATGCCTCCGCTGCCGGTCTGGGAGCGCCCAGGCGACTGCGCTGCTGGCGGGCTTCGATGCGCACCATGGTGCAACGCGCCGCCGATGGTCTGGGCATGGAGCTGGTGCCCAGCCGGCGCACCTATGCCCTGGTGAACTGGCTGCAGCAGCGGGAACGCGAGGTGTATCCCGCTGAGCCTGGGTATCTGGCCGGGCCCCTGGCCCCGCCCCCGGCTCCCATCCGGCCCGTTCCCGTGCCCCTCCCCGAGGTGGCCCGCGGCGAGAGCTGGACCTGGGCCAGCCTGCCGCTGGAGGTGCTGGCCGGAGCCAGCGAGTGGGACGCCGCCTTCGCCTCCCTCATCCCCCTGCCGGAGAACGCCGATCCTCAGGCTCAGGTTCCGGGCATCCGGCTGTTCGGGGCCGGCCGTGCGCTGGCGATCGCCGGCTGGCTGGCGGGGCTCGAACCCGTGCGCCTCGAGATCGATGCCTCCAGGCTGGTGCTGGAGGCCGGCCTGGAGGACCGCTGGCTGCTGGGCAGCCTGGCCGGCGAGGAGGCTGCCGCCGCGGCTGCCGCCTTCACCCGTGCCCGGGAGCAGGCGGGTGGCCTGCAGTTCCTGGCGGTGCAGGGTCACGAGAGCGAACAGCGCTTCGCGGGGTTCTGGCTGCTGCGCGACCTCCCCGACGCCTGAGCCATTCCGGATTCACGCCGACCGTCCCCTTCTCCCGCCCATGGCCGAGGCCGTCGACCCTCCCTTCGATCGCCCCGACGTGGGCTTCAACGACCTGGCCGGCTGGAGCTGGGTGGGGTGCTACGGGGGCTACTACCTGCAGGCCGAGCTGCTCGAGGGCTTCGAGCATGGCTTCTTCACCCGCCAGTGGCAGGGGCGGGAGCCCGAGGTGCTCGCCGGCTACCTCAGCGCGGGCGTCAGCATCCACAGGCCCCGTCAGGTGCACAGCGCGGTGGTGCTGCCCGCTTCCCGGGCCCGGCGGGACCCGTGGCCCGAGTCCGACGGGCTCTGCAGTGACGCCGGCGGCCAGAGCCTGTGGGTGTGTGGCGCCGACTGCACGCCGGCGTTGCTGGCCGATCCGGTGCGGGGCGCCGTGGCGGCCTGCCATGCCGGCTGGCGCGGGGTGGCCGGCCGCATCCTCGCCACCGCGGTGACGATGCTCGAAGCGGGCGGCAGCCGGTCCTCCGACCTGCTGGTGGCCCTCGGGCCCGCCGTGAGCGGTTCCCTCTATCAGGTGGAGCGCTCGGTGAGTGAGCAGGTGGCCGCCAGCCTGGATGTGGGCAGCGCCGCCGGCCTCTCCGCCCTGCGCGAGGCCGGTGCCCTGCTCGATGATCCCCATCCGGGCCGCGACAGGCTCGACATCCGTGCTGCCGCCCGCCTTCAGTTGCGGGGCCTGGGGGTGCCGGACACCCAGATCAGCGTCTGCCCCCTGTGCACGGTGTCTGAGCCGGACCTGTTCCACTCCTGGCGGCGTGATCAGGTGAAGGCGGTGCAGTGGAGCGGCATCGTCTCCCAGGCCTGAGCCCTCCCGCTCCGCTGCCTGCGGCCTGCGCGAGGTGCCTGCGGCCCCCCTCACCAGAGCTCGAGCTGGATGGCATCGGCATCGCTGCCCGCTCCTCTCCGGCGCCGCTGTGCCCGCTTTCGCGGAACGCCCGCTGGGGGCCGCGCCGCGCTGCGGCTGGCGCTGAACCAGCTGGTGAGATCGCGCAGGGCCTGAGGGTCGAGCTGATCCAGCGGCAAGGCTGCTGGAGAGAGCTCCGGGGATGGTGGGTTGGCCCAGTCCACCGCGCAGCCGCTGATCCGCTCCGCTCCGAACGGGGTGAGATCGGCGGGCAGACGGCTGAAGCCATGGGGCTGCCAGTGCCGGCGCTGCCTTTCCAGGCGGGCGAGGCGCTTGCGCCTGGCGTCCGTGTAGTCGAGCACGGCCCTCGGGTAGCCCGCCATGGGCGGCGGACTGCCCAGCTGGTCGTTGGTGAGGTCCGCCAGCTCCGGCAGCCAGCGGCGGATGAAGATCCCCTGGGGATCGCAGCGCTCCACCGCCACCTGGCCCGGGTGATAGATCCGGCTCCAGCCGCGTCCGCCGCCCGGTGCCGTCACGCCCGCCTGCATCGCCCACTGGTAGTGGTCGATGCAGCAGTCGCCATCGAGCAGGTGGCGCATGTAGTGCAGCGCCCCGTAGCGCCAGTCGATGCCGCAGAGGTTGGTGAGGAAGCTGGCGTGGATGGCCCGGCTGCGGAAGTTCAGGTCGAGCCAGCCGCCCCCGGCGAGCAGGCAGCGGGAGGCGGCATCCACGACCGGAAAGCCGGTGCGGCCGTCCTGCCAGGCGGCGTACAGCTCCTGCTGTTCCGCCGAGAGTGGGGGAGCGCCGTCGTAGCAGGCCCACAGGGGCCGGAGTTCCAGCTGGGGCAGGTAGCGGAAGCGCTGGGCCATGCCGGCGCCCCAGCGCAGGCGGCTCACCAGCTGGCGCCAGCTGCGCCGCTCGCCTGCACTGCCCTGGCGCAGCTCCGCGATCGTGTGCAACACCCGGCGATGGCTGACCACGCCGAACTTGAGGTAGGGGCCGAGGCCGGTGGTGGCGCGGGCCGAGGGTTGGCTCAGCTGCCGGACGTAGCGCTCGGCCGCGCCGCCGTCGCGGAAGCGTTCGAGCAACTCCAGGGCGGCGCTGGTGCCGGCGGGAGGGATCGGCTTGCCGTCGGCCTCCAGCCCCAGCTCCGCCAGGCCGGGCAAGACCGCCGCTGCATCGTGCGGATCCTGGGGCGGCGTGGCGATGTGGGTCGGGGCCTTCAAGGGGTCGTGCGCCATCTGGCCGTGCCAGATGCGCCGCCAGTCGGGGTAGGCCACCAGGTCCGGGATGCAGCCCGGCGGCTCCAGCCAGCGCAGGGGGATGCCGGCCCGCGCCAGGGCCCGGCTGACGCGCGCGTCCCGCACCCGGCCCACCAGTCGCTCGGTGTCGATGTGGGCCACCACGCCATGGGCGCTGAACTGCTGCACGACCGCCAGCAGCACCGCGGCCGGCTCGCCCTGGCGCACCAGCAGCCGGGAGCCGCGCCGGCGCAGGTCGTCGTCGAGGGCCTTCAGGCTGGCCAGCAGGAAGGCCACCCGGGCCGGCCCGGTCTCCGGGTGATGGAGCAGGTCGGGGTCGAGGATGAACAGGGGCAGCACCCTCCCCCGCCCGTGGGCCTCCTGAAGGGCCGGATGGTCATCGAGGCGCAGATCGCGCCGGAACCACAGCACCTGCACGCCTTCGTGCCGTCGCTCACGGCTCTCCAGTGTGGTCGGCCGGTACGGTCCGGCGCGCCATCCGCTCGGCCATGCGCCCGGCCACCTGTTCCGCCACCTTGATCCCGTCGATGGCGGCCGAGAGGATGCCCCCCGCGTAGCCGGCCCCCTCGCCGGCCGGAAACAGGCCCGGTGTGTTCAGCGACTCCAGGCTGCTGGCATCGCGGGGCAAGCGGATCGGTGCGGAGGTGCGCGTCTCCACCCCGGTGAGCACTGCATCGCCGCGGCAGAAGCCCGGGATCCGGCGCTCGAACTGGGGCAGGGCCTCCCGGATCGCCGCCACAACGAAGGTCGGCAGGCAGGGGGCCAGATCGGTGAACACCACCCCGGGCTGGTAGGAGGGCACCACACCGGCGGCTCCGCCGACGCTGGGGCGTGCGGCGAGGAAGTCGTCCAGCCGCTGGGCGGGGGCCGTCAGGTCGCGGCCGCCGGCTTCGAAGGCCCGCCGCTCCCAGTGCCGCTGAAAGGCCACCCCCGCCAGGGGATCGTCCGGGCCCGTGCCGTAGGGCTCCAGATCCGCCAGCTCCACGTTCACCACCAGGCCGCTGTTGGCGTTGCGCTCGTTGCGGGAGTGCTGGCTCATGCCGTTGGTCACCACCCCCTCCGCCTCCGAGGCGGCCCCCACCACCAGTCCGCCGGGGCACATGCAGAAGCTGTACACGCTGCGTCCCTCCAGGCCTTCGCCCCGGCAGTGGTGCACCAGCTTGTACTCGGCGGCCCCGAGCCGGGGATGGCCGGCCTGGGAGCCCCAGCGGGCGCGATCGATCAGGGGCTGGGGGTGTTCGATGCGCAGCCCCACCGCGAAGGGTTTCGGCTGCATGGCCACACCCGCCTGCCGCAGCCAGGCGAAGGTGTCACGGGCACTGTGCCCCACCGCCAGCACCACAGCGTCGGTGGGGATGCGCTGGCCGTCGGCGAGCAGCACGCCCCGCACCCGGCGGCTGGCCGGATCGAGCTCGAGGCCGCTGACGCGGCACTCGAAGCGCACCTCGCCGCCGAGACTCTCGATCCGGCTTCGCAGCCCCCGCACCACCGTCGCCAGCTTGAAGGTGCCGATGTGGGGGCGGTGCAGGGTGAGGATCTCGGCGTTGGCGCCCGCCTCCACCAGCTCCTCCAGCACCCGGCGCACGTAGGCCTTCGGCTCGCTCACCTGGCTGTAGAGCTTGCCGTCGGAGAAGGTGCCCGCTCCGCCCTCGCCGAACTGGACATTGGAGTCCGGATCGAAGGGTCGTTCCCCCTTCCAGAACCCGAAGGTGTCGGCGGTGCGCTGCTTCACCGGCCGCCCCCGCTCCAGCAGCAGCGGCCGCAGGCCCATGCGCGCCAGCATCAGAGCGGCGAAGTAGCCGCACGGACCGGACCCCACCACCACCGGCCGGGGGTCGGGGGCTTCATGGGGCGCCAGCTGCACCGGCAGCCGATGGCGCTCATCGGGTGTCGGCCTGACGTGCGGATCGCCGCGGAAGCGCTGTCGCAGCCGGGCCTCGGCACTCGCGTCCAGGTCGAGGTCCAGGCAGTACACCAGCTGGATCGCGCCGGCCTTGCGGGCATCGACACTGCGCTTCACCAGCCGGTGGCCGCGCAACTGCTCGGCCCGCAGGCGCAGGCGGCGACAGATCGCCGCTCCCAGGGCGTCCTCGTCATGGTCGAGAGGCAGCTTGAGCTCGCTCAGCCGCAGCACGGCAGCACCTCCGGCGTCGACTTCATTTCAGCAGCCGCCGCCTCCGCCCCGCGTCTGCCAGGGTGTGAATTCCTGCCAGCAGGGTCTGTGTCCCTCACCCACTGCCCCCTCTGCATCGCCCTCGCGGTGCTGAGCGCCATTCGCGGGCTGGGCCATGCCCTGCTGGTCTGGCAGCTGCTGGCAGCGGCTCAGGGCTCATCACCCGAGCTCCAAGCCGGATTGCCGCGGATCCGGCTCACCATGAAGCTCTCCTGAATGGTTGCCGCCACCTACTTCGGTGCCAACGGCTGGCTGCTCGATTTCGGTGGCCTGCGGGTGCTGGTGGATCCGTGGCTCCGCGGTGAACTGGTGTTCCCGCCGGGGCGGTGGTTCTTCGCAGGCAGCCTTCCCCGCCCATGGCCCGTGCCCGCGGATCTCGACCTGCTGCTGCTCACCCAGGGGCTGCCCGACCACTGCCATCCCCCCAGCCTGGCCCTTCTGGATCCGGCCCTGCCGGTGGTGGGCTCCGTCACCGCCGCGCGCCGGGCCCACCAGCTCGGCTTCCACGACGTGACGGCCCTGGCGCCGGGCCAGACCCATCAGCTGCGGGAGCTCAGGATCCGGGCGACGGCCGGTGCGCCCGTCCCCCAGGTGGAGAACGGCTACCGGCTCGACCACCCGACCGGCAGCCTCTATCTCGAACCTCACGGCTATCTGGATCCCGACCTGCCGGCCGATCCGCTCGATGCGGTGATCACACCCGTGGTGGATCTGGCCCTGCCGGTGGCCGGGGCCTTCGTGCGCGGTCGCCAGGTGCTGCCGCTGCTGCTGGAGCGTTTCCGCCCGGCGGCGGTGCTGGCCAGCACCGCCGGTGGCGACGTGCGCTTCCAGGGGGTGCTCACCCATGCCCTCCGGCAGCAGGGCAGCTGCGAGGAGGCCGCCGCCCTTGTCGGCGCCGATCGAACTCCTGACCGGCCACCACCGCGCTTCATCGACCCGATCCCCGGACAGGCCTACAGGCTCGCCCCATCCGCCTGACCGTCGACCGATCGCCTCCAGCCATGGCCGTTCCCGTCCCCCCCGTTCCGGAATGGATCAGCGATCCCCTGGTCACGAAACTCATCGCCGCGGCGGCTGTCGTGGTGGCCGTCGCCCTGCTGATCCGGGTGAGCCAGATCTGGCTCGGCCGCTCCCTCAAGGACGCCGACACGCGCTACTACGCCCGCAAGCTCGTGGCCCTGAGCGGCTACTTCCTGGCGGTGGTGGGGATCACGGTGATCTTCAAGGACCGCCTCGGTGGCCTCACCGTGGCCATCGGTGTGGCCGGTGCCGGCATCGCCTTCGCGCTGCAGGAGGTGATCGGCAGTGTGGCCGGCTGGATCGCCATCTCCTTCGGCGGCTTCTACCGGCCCGGTGATCGCGTGCAGGTGGGCGGCATCAAGGGGGATGTGATCGACATCGGCATCCTGCGCACCACCCTGATGGAGCTGGGGGAGTGGGTGCACTCCGACCTCTACAGCGGCCGCATCGTGCGCGTCGCCAACAGCTTCGTGTTCAAGCAGCCGGTGTTCAACTACTCCGGCGACTTCCCCTTCCTCTGGGATGAGCTCACCCTGCCGGTGCAGTACGGCAGCGACCATAACCTGGTGCGTCGAATTCTTGAGGAGATCGGCGCCGAGATCGCCGCCGAGCCCTTCACGGCCAGCGTGCGTTCGGCCTGGCGGCGGATGGTGAAGAAGTATCTGATCGAAAATGCCGGTGTGGAGCCCCAGATCACCCTGGTGCTTACCGACAACTGGATGGAGTTCACCCTCCGCTATGTGGTTGACGTCAAGGCCCGGCGCTCCACCAAGGACCACCTCTACACGCGGATCCTCGAGGAGTTCGACCGGGCCGGCGATCGGGCCCGCATCGCCTCCGCCACCGTGCAGCTGGTGCAGCC
>JALOOQ010000105.1 GCA_025454305.1 Cyanobium sp. Prado107 | reverse complement strand
CTGCTGCACCAGGCCGTCGTAGCGGCCGCCGCCGCAGACGGTGGCCTGGGCGCCCAGCTGGCTGCTGGTGATCTCGAAGGCGGTGTGGCTGTAGTAGTCCAGGCCGCGCACCAGGCGGGGATTGAGCGCGAAGGGGATGCCCAGGGCCTCCAGCCCCAGGCGCACCTGCGCGAAGCGCTCGTGGCTCGCGCCGCTGAGGGCGTCGGCGAGGGTGGGGGCGCCGGCCAGCAGGGCCTGGGTGTCGGGCACCTTGGAATCCAGCACCCGCAGGGGGTTGGCGTGGATGCGGGCCTGGGAGTCAGGGTCGAGCTGTTCGTGGTGGGCTTCCAGCCAGGCCACCAGCTCGGTTCGGTAACGGGCCCGGTCATCGGGGCTGCCGAGGGTGTTGAGCTCCAGGGCCAGGCCGCCGATGCCCAGGTCGGCGAGCAGGTCCCAGGCGATGGCGATCGCCTCCACGTCGCTGCGGGGATCAGCGAAGCCCAGCAGCTCCAGGCCGATCTGGTGGAACTGGCGCTGGCGGCCAGCCTGGGGCCGCTCGTAGCGGAACATCGGCCCGCCGTACCAGAGCCGCTGCGGCCCCTGGCTGAGCAGACCGTGCTGGATGGCGGCCCGCACCACCGAGGCGGTGCCCTCGGGCCGCAGGGTGCAGCTGCGTTCGCCGCGGTCGAGGAAGGTGTACATCTCCTTGCCCACCACGTCGGTGGCCTCGCCGATGCCGCGGGCGAACAGCTCGGTGACCTCCAGGAGCGGCGTGCGGATCTCGGCGACGGCGGCGCGGCGGAAGTGCTCGCGGGCGGTGGCCTCCACGTGCTGCCACAGGCCCGTGATCTCGGGCAGCAGGTCGACCATGCCGCGCAGGCTCTGCAGCGAAGACAAACCGGAGGCGCTCAGGTGGGCACGAGTCTGCCTGCCGAGTAGTCGAGGTACCAGGCGGCGAAGCGCTCCACCCCCTCCTCCAGAGGCGTGAACGGCCGGAAGCCCACCCAGGCCTCCAGGAGGGCTGTATCGGCCGCGGTGGCCTCCACGTCCCCCGGCTGCATGGGCAGGAACGTCTTGATCGCCTCGCGGCCCAGGGCCCGCTCCATCAAGGCGATGAAGCGCAGCAGTTCCACCGGCTGGCTGTTGCCGATGTTGAAGATCCGGTGCGGCGCCCAGCTGGTGGCCGGATCGGGGGCGGCGGCATCGAAGCCGGGATCGACCGTAGCGGGTTTGTCGAGGCACCGGATCACCCCTTCCACCACATCATCGATGTAGGTGAAATCACGCCGCATGCGGCCCTGGTTGAACACCCGGATGGGCTCACCCGCCAGGATCGCGCGGGCGAAGAGCATCGGCGCCATGTCGGGCCGGCCCCAGGGCCCATACACCGTGAAGAAGCGCAGGCCGGTGGCCGGCAGCCCGTAGAGATGGCTGTAGGCGTGGGCCATCAGCTCGTTGGCCTTCTTGGTGGCGGCATAGAGGCTCACCGGGTGGTTCACCGGCTGCCGCTCGCTGAAGGGCAGGTTGGTGTTGCCGCCGTACACCGAGCTGCTGGTGCCGTACACCAGGTGGGCCACAGCGTGGTGGCGGCAGGCCTCGAGGATGGCGCCGAAACCCACCAGGTTGCTCTGGATGTAGGCGGCGGGATTGTCGATCGAGTGGCGCACGCCGGCCTGGGCCGCCAGGTGGATCACGCAGCCTGGCCGCTCGCGGGCGAACAGGTCGTCCACGGCGGCTGCATCGCCGATGTCGAGCTGGTGAAAGCGCCAGCCCTCGGCGCCCGGGCCGGCCTCCGCGGCAGCGGCGACGCGCTCGAGCCGGGCACGCTTGAGGGCGGGATCGTAGTAGGCGTTCAGGTTGTCGAGGCCCACCACCACCTCACCTCGCTGCAGCAGACGCTCAGCCACGGCGGCGCCGATGAAGCCCGCGACGCCGGTAACGAGCACAGGGCGTGCCATCAGGGGCTAGTGCAGTCCGCGTCCAGCAGCGAGCGGAACCAGGCGATGGTGGGCTCCAGGCCCTCTTCCAGCTTCACCGTAGGCACCCAGCCCAGCTCGGCACGGGCCAGCTCGATCAGCGGCTGGCGCTGCAACGGATCATCGGCCGGCAGGGGCTTCTCGATCAGCTCCAGCTGGGGGTTGATCCGCTCGCGCACCAGTTCGGCCAGCTGGCGGATCGTGAATTCCCCCGGATTGCCGATGTTGATCGGACCGGTGTGGGCGCCGTTCATCAGCTGGATCAGACCCTCCACCAGATCATCCACGTAGCAGAAGCTGCGCGTCTGGCTGCCGTCGCCGTAGAGCGTCAGCGGCTCACCGCGCAGGGCCTGCACGATGAAATTGCTCACCACCCGGCCATCGTCGGGCAGCATGCGGGGCCCGTAGGTGTTGAAGATCCGTGCCACGCGGACCTCGGTGCCGTGCATGCGCCGGTAGTCGAAGCACAGCGTCTCGGCGATGCGCTTGCCCTCGTCGTAGCAGCTGCGCAGGCCGATGGTGTTCACGCAGCCGCGGTAGCTCTCGGGCTGGGGGTGCACCTCCGGATCGCCGTACACCTCACTGGTGCTGGCCAGCAGCAGACGCGCCCCCACCCGCCTGGCCAGACCAAGCATGTTGTAGGTGCCCAGAAAGCTGGTCTTGGCGGTCTTGATGGGGTTGAACTGGTAATGCACCGGCGAGGCAGGGCAGGCCAGGTGCCAGATGCGGTCCACCTCAAGCCTGATCGGATCGGTGACGTCGTGACGGATCAGCTCGAAGCGCGGATGGCCGATCCACTGGGCGATGTTCGCCTTACGGCCGGTGAAGTAGTTGTCGAGGCAGATCACCTCCTCACCGGCCTCCATCAGCCGGTCCACCAGGTGCGACCCCACGAAGCCGGCGCCGCCGGTCACCAGGTTGCGCACCGGGCCGGCCGGCATGGCGCGGTTCGACATCGCTCAGCCCTCCCCCACGGTCCACACGTTCAGCCCCGCCGCCCGCGCCGCCGCCGCGTTGGCCTTCGCGCGTGCATCGAACAGCCAGGCCGGCTGGCGCATCACCGCCGCCAGCGCACCCCAGTCCAGCGCCGCGAACTGCTGCCACTCGGTGAGCAGCAGCAGCGCATCGGCGCCGCTGGCCGCCTGGGTGGCATCCGGCACCAGCCGCCAGCTGCCCTCACCCCCATCCTGCCCCTCACCGGCCGCGGGCTGGCCCAGATCGAGGGCGATCTGCCGCTCGCTCACCTTCGGGTCGAGGATCTGCAGCACGGCCCCCTCCTCCAGCAGATCGCGGCAGATGCGGATCGCCGGCGATTCGCGCGTGTCATTGGTGTCGGCCTTGAAGGCGAAGCCCAGCACGCCGATGCGCTTGCCGCTCACTGTGCCGAACAGTTTCGTCACCACCAGCCGGGCGATGCGCCGTTGCTGCCAGGTGTTGAGCGTGACCACCTGCTCCCAGTAGGCCGCCACCTCCTCCAGGCCGTAGTGGCGGCAGAGGTACACCAGGTTCAAGATGTCCTTCTGGAAGCAGCTCCCCCCGAAGCCCGGGCCGGCATTGAGGAACTTCGGCCCGATGCGGCTGTCGGCTCCGATCGCCCGCGCCACCTCGCGCACATCGGCGCCGGTGGCCTCGCAGAAGGCCGCGATGCCGTTGATCGAGCTGATCCGCTGGGCCAGGAAGGCGTTGGCGGTGAGCTTGCTCAGCTCGCTGCTCCACAGGTTCGTGGTGAGGACGCGCTCTGCCGGCACCCACTGGCCGTAGATGCCCGCCAGCGCTGCGATCGCCGCCGGGTCCTCGCCGCCGATCAGCACCCGGTCGGGATCCTCCAGATCCTCGATCGCCGTGCCCTCCGCCAGGAACTCGGGGTTGGAGAGCACCGCGAACGTGCGCTCGCCGTTGCCGCCGGGGGCACCGGCGGAGGCCGCCGCCAGGATCGCCTTCACCGCCTCGGCGGTGCGCACCGGCAGGGTGCTCTTCTCCACCACGATCGTGTGGCCCCGGGCCGCCTTCGCCACGGTGCGGGCGCTGGCCTCCACCCACTTCAGGTCACTGGCCTGGCCGGCCCCCAGGCCCTTTTGCTTGGTGGGGGTGTTCACCGACAGGAACACCATGTCGGCCGCGGCGATCGCCGGTTCCACGTCGGTGCTGAAGTGCAGGTTGCGGCCCCGGCAGCGAGCCACCACCGCATCCAGACCGGGCTCATAGACCGGCAGCTGGCTCAGGTCGGGATCGTTCCAGGCGGCGATGCGTTCGGCGTTCAGGTCCACCACCGTCACCTGCACCTCCGGGCAGCGGTCGGCGATCACCGCCATCGTCGGACCGCCCACGTAGCCTGCGCCGATGCAGCAGATGTGACTGATGCGAGGTCCAGCCACATCCCAGTCCCCGTTTCCGCTCACGTCATCCGACCGATGTCCGGGCGACGCTACGACGAACCCTCCGGAGCGTCTGGAGCGTCCGGGGCGCGGATGACGACCCAGTCGATGCGGTCGATGGGCCCAAGAGTGCGGAAGTCTTCCTCGCCCACCGCCACCTCCACCAGATCGGGCCGGCCCACCAGCAGACGAAGGCCATCGCCGATCGGCATGCTGCGCGTGTCGCCGTCCTGGAAGGTGTTCACCAGAACCGGCTCAGCGTCGAGGGTCTGCACTTCAATCCAGCACTCGCCGTTGAAGCGCAGACGGAGTTGCGGCCCGTCTTCAGGCTGCGATCCCGGCTTGGACGCGGCGGCTGGCGTGGGGGTGGCCGCCTGAGGCGCAGCGGGAGGAACGGCGGGGGTGACCAGCTGGGGAACACGGGAGCGGCGCCACAGCCCCACAGCTGCCACAAGGGCTGCCACCAGGAGGGTGGTGAGGGCGGCTGTCAGCACCAGCCGCGGGCGGGATGGCGCAGAAGACTCTGAGGCGACAGCTGTCCAGCTGCCGCGAAGGGCGGCAAAGAGATCGAGACCTCGGCCGGAGGACGGCGCCGGCGTGCTCGGCGCCTCAGGAGGCTGGAGAGACGCGGAAGCCGCGGAGAGGGCCTCAGGCCGCCCACCGGCAGCAAGCGCGTGCTGGACCCGGTCCTGCAGGGCCTGCTGTTCGTCCAGCAGGCGGCGGACGTCCCGGGCCACATCACGCAGCTGGTGACGGAACGTGCCCTCATAGATCGTCGGCAACTCCTCGATCAGACCCTGGTACTCCTCCAGTTCGGCCTTGACGCGGGCGAGCTCCTGCTCGAGCTCATCGACGGAAAGCTCCTCGCCCGGTGGCCCGGGGGACGACTCAGGCTGGGGGGGGAGGGGCACCGGAAAGGAGGATGTACGGAAAGCCGGGGAGCGTGGCGGGCCGGCGAAGGCGCTGCGGCACGCATTCAGGTGCTGAGGGTAGCGGCGGAACTACGGAGAGCGGAAGATGAAGGAAGGCCGCTGGCGCAATTGACGCTGGATTGGGGCGCCGACTATGGTTCAGAAAAACCTGTATCAACATGGCCAACATCACACGTCTCCTCGGTAGGCCACCAGAGGACGATTTCGACATTCCCTACAGAAAGCCATACTTCCGTGGAGACGGGGACGACTCCTTTGAGATGCGGCGTCAAAGCGATTTCTTCACAAGCGTCTTCGCATACGGAGGCCGGGGCAAGAACACGGCAAGCCTGCCATTTTCGACAGACGACATTATCTACTCATCCATCACGCGCGGAGGCAATGTCTCGATCCAGTTCCGAACCGCAATTGGCGAAAACCAGTCAGCACCCCAGACCATCCATCTGGATGGCGTTCGCAGCATCGACCTGCTGGATACCAATCTAAGAATCAACCAGCTCTACACAAGGACCTTCAATAGGGATCTCCCCAAGCAACCTTCGGAGCGCCAGACTCGCTGGATTTCCAATGGCCGCTGGGATGATTTCGAACCAAAGAGCGGTGACTTCGACGCCCTCACCGGCAAAGCTCGAGGCGCGAACAATTTCTATCTGAGTGGAGCCAACAATGATGCTATCGTCAAAGGCTCTAACTCCAGGAACGCCATCGATACACTGTTCTTTGATCAGTACGAAAGCGAAATTGAAATCTTCCCGCGCAAGCCCGGGAACGTCAACATTCGCGTGAGGTTCGTCAACGTTGATGATGCAGAAGAGACCCACGTTTCATTGTTTAAAGCCAAGAACCTTGAGCGATTGGTCTGCCGGGATGTCTACTTCGAGCGAGGCGGACGTGGATGGCGCAGATTTGACGGTCAACCCGTAGGCTCGTTTGCAACAGCTGTGGACATACCCGAGGAAGGGCAGCAGAATTTCGTGGGCGGTGACGGTGACCCCATCTTCAATCCAATTCCTGACATTTTCGATCCTAGATTTGTGCCCCCTTCACCAACCGATCCACTCGCGTGATCTGGCTGAAGAATTGAATCAAGGCTGCCCCAGCAGATCCCGAACCGAGTTGCTGGACGGCTGGAAGCCATAGCCGAACATGCCGCCGTCGTCATCATTGATGATGCGTGGTGACACCATGATCACCAGCTCACGCTTCTCACGCTGGTTGGTCGTGGCCCGGAAGAACTGACCGATCAGAGGGATATCACCAAGAATCGGCCACTTCGACACTTCGGATCGGGTGAAATCCGAGATCACACCGGTGAGGATCAGAGTCTGACCATCGCGCACACGCAACGCACCGGTATCCAGACTGCGGATGCTGAGGATGTTCAGCGGAGCGCCGCAACCTTCAGGAGCGGGCTGCTGCTCAACGACCGCAGAGACACTTGGCGACAGGGTGAAGGTGACGAATCCGTTGTCGTCGATCTTTTCAACCCTGGCGCCCAGCACCAGTCCAGCGGTGGCCAGCTGAGGCGTGCAGGTGATCACCCCCTGGGTTTCATCGGTTTCATAGTTCGTAACTACATTGGTTCCTACCCTCACGACCCCTTCATTGGCCCGTCTTCTGCCAATGGGTGAATCGATGCCGATATCCCGAATCCCCTGGGAAACATCGTCTTCGACATCCTGAATGGTGCTCTCCGTGCCGGTTCGCAGCAGCGAGGCATTTTCCTGGAGTATCAGAGTGGGGCTTGCCAGTAACTTCGTGTTGCGCGAAACGATCTGAGCGCGCAGGAAATTGAAGAATTCGTTCTCTGGATAGGCCAGGCCCGGATTCGGAGCCGGCTGGCTGAAACCTCGACCGGGGTCAGCTGCGCCAAGAGTTGGGCGGTAGACAGGCGGGAGTGCACGACCGAAGGCGCCGAGCAAGGATCCACGGTCATTGACGATAAACGTGTCACCCCATCGTATGGCGAAGCTGTTGTCGATCTCAGTGTCGTTGCCGAGATCGACATCCAGGATCTTCAGGGAGAGGGCAACCTGACGCTGCCTCAGATCCAGTTGTTTGAGATATTGCTCCCCGATCGCGACGATATCAGGGGAACCGATCATTGTGATCGTGCCCAGGCGGGT
>JALOOQ010000015.1 GCA_025454305.1 Cyanobium sp. Prado107 | reverse complement strand
GGGCATGAGTGTGGGTGAGGACCTGGGGATCAGGGAGTTGAGTGTCGAATTCACGGTGTTGAATTCACATCAATACCGGGTTCCCACAGGCCTGGGGCATGATCGGATGCTGAGTTCCGTACTGGGGCTGGGTTCCGCCCAGGGGTTGCAGGCTTCCTACTCTTGGATGTCTTCAGCCTGCCACCATCCCATGAGGCGGCTCGTAATGCGCATTGGTGTACAGCGCTTTGGTGCGCTGGTCAGGCCATTCTGGCGTTCCGTTGTTCTCTGGAATCGTGAGGGCTGTACGGATCTGAGTGCGGCGTTCGCCTACCACACTCTGCAGTCGCTGCTGCCAATCCTGCTGATCGCTCTTTCCTTCATTGCCTGGTTTCTGGGGCGCGATGCGGTGCTTGTGGAGCAGCTTCGTGAAGCCCTGCTGGGTGTTCTGCCGGCACAGTCGGCGGTGATTCTGGAAGGCGCTCTGGCGGGATTCATCCGCCAGAGTGGCGGTGCCGGGGTGCTGGGTCTGGGTGTGCTGGTCTTCACCGCCAGCAATGCCTACCTCGCACTCAGTCGGGGTGCCGATCGCCTGTGGTGGCCTGGCGCCGCCCACGGTCGGGAACGTTCCTGGCTGGCTGCCCTGCGCCATCAGCTGCAGCTCCGCCTCAAGGCCATGGCCCTGCTGGCGTTGCTGTCGCTGTTGTTCGTGCTGGACCAACGTGTGTCGCGGGTTCCGTTGCACGCACCTGCGGGAGTCAGGCAATGGCTGAAGATCAACCTGCCTCTCGTTCAGGATTGGCAACAGCAGGTCAATGCGGGCGTGGATGTGCTGGTGTCGTTCACGCTGTCCTTCCTGGCAGCCCAGTTGCTCCTGTGGATGCTGCCCACGCGGCCTGTGCGTTGGAACCTGCTGTTCCCTGGGGCCGGCTTCATTGCCTCCGCCCTCACCCTTCTCAATCTTCTGTTGGGCCGCATCCTGTTCGACCTGGGACAACGCTTTCAGGCGTACGGAGTGGTGGGCGGCGTCCTGGTGTTCAGCCTCTGGGTATGGATGGTCGGCGCCATCCTTTATTACGGGCAGTGCCTCTCCATCACCCTGAGCAGGCGTCAGGATGGGAGAGTGGGACAGCTCACCTGACGATGCAACGGCCGATTCCCTGGTTCTGGATCCTGCTGGGCCTGCTGCTCCTCCTGGCTCCTGGCCCGGCCGGACGCTTCCTGATTGATCTGCTGGGGAGCCTCACGTTGCTGCTGCTTCTGCTGCCCGTGCTCTTCGGTGTGGCCGGCTTCGTCGGCTGGCAGATCCTCAGGCGTCGTCTGCGCACCTGTGCGGTGTGCGGTTTCAGCAGTCTCGACCTGGAGGTCTGCCCGGCCTGCGGCACGCCGTTTGCTGTGTCGTCAGAGCAGTCACCGTTGGGCGAAGGAGCTGGCATGGCCTCTCGATCAGCACCTGGCTCCGGAGAGATCGCCGCTGCTGATGCCACCATCGACGTGGAGGTGGTGGCAGTGGAGGATCAATCGGCCTGAGCTGGAGCCTGTGTGCCGGCGGCCTGCCGTTCCAGCTCCGCAAGGCGGCGCTCCCGCAGATACAGAAACAATGGGGCCCCGCAGGCAAACGCAAGCGTGACGCAGCTGAGCAGCACCCAGGGCAGTCCCCGCATCTGCAGGCGCCGGCTTTCATGCACGATCCAGATCAGCACCGCGGTGGCGCCGATGGCCAGATCGCGGGAGAGCGACGCTGCTGCCGGGTTGGCTGAGGCCAGCTGCAGGAACAGCCCCAGATCACCCGCTGAGCCGTAGCTGCGGATGAAGGCGATGTTGGCCAGCCAGGGCAGCACGGCCCCGGCGATCGCCAGAGCCAGGTACACCCACTGGAGCCAACTGGAGCGGCTTGAACCGATGGGCCGGATTGATTCAGGGGCGCCCATGGACGGGGGTGAAGTGGCCATGACGGGGGGTGCTGTGGGCTCGGCGATCAGTCCGGGGAGGAATCCGGGGAAGAGAGGCTGCAGTGGGCCAGAGGAGCAGCGTCCGGGTCGTCGAGCCCATCCCAGACCAGCACCTCCTGCTCCACCTGATCCAGGATCGCTCCACAGCGCCGGGCGTAGGCCTGCCCGCGCCGATAGAGCCCGATCATCGCCTCGACATCGAGATCACTGGCCTGCAGCTCCGCCAGCACCAGTTCCAGGGCGGTGCGGGCCTGGCTGTAGCTGAGATCGCCGGCGCCACCGTCATCGCCGAGCTGGCGCTCACCCGCTGCCGGCGGCGGAGGGCTGGAGTCCTTGCTGGTCTTTCTTGGCATCGTTCAGGAGCGGCCGGCTGGTCTTGGCTGCAGGCCTCAACTCTGCCCCAGCCTCTTGCCAGATGTTGTCTCCACCTGTGCCACCACGGCCTCGGCACGGCCATCCGCAAGCGTCAGCAGCACGCTGTCGCCCGGATGGAGCTGGGCTGTGCTGCGAACCAGACCGCCGTCGGCCGTGCGCACCAGGCTGAATCCCCGCTCCAGGGCGTGCTGGGGGGAGAGGGCCTGGAGCAGCACCCGGCTGCGCTCCAGATCCTGCCGGCGCCGTTCCAGCTGCCCGCGGGGGTGCAGCAGGGCGAGCCGCTCCAGCCGCCGCCCGAGCTGCTGACGCTCTGCCTGCAACCTCAGTCCCACCACCTGGGCCAGATGGCGGCGCAGCTGCTGCAGGGCAGGCGCGGCCTGGCGCCGATCGGGCAGCAACGCCACCAGCGCCGCCGTAGGGGTGGCAGCCCGGTAGTCGGCCACCAGATCGGCGATGGTGGTGTCGTCTTCGTGGCCGATGCCGCTCACCACCGGCACCGGAGCGGCGGCAATGCAGCGGGCGAGCTGTTCGCCGTCGAAAACGGCCAGGTCCTCACGGTTGCCCCCGCCCCGGGCCAGCACGATGGCCTCGACCCCCAGGGTCCCCACCCGGGCGCAGAGGCGCTCGAGCGCCGTGGCGATCTGCTCCTCGGCGTTGCCCTGCACCGGAATCGGCACCACCAGCACCCGGGTGGCGGGCCAGCGCTCGGCGGCGGTGCGCAACATGTCGGCCAGGGCCGAACTGGGCACGCTGGTGAGCAGGGCGATGCAGGCCGGGGTGTCCGGCAGGGGTCGTTTGCGGCTGGCATCGAACAGGCCCTCGGGGGCCAGCCGGTCGCGGACCCGCTCGAATCGCCGCAGCACACTGGAAAGGCTGGGACGCAGATCGAGGATCTGAACGCAGAGATTGGCCCGGGTGGCCCAGAAATTGAGCTTGCCCACAACCACCACCCCGTCACCTTCGGCCGGCTGGAAGCTCAGCTTCGCCAGCTGACTTGACCAGACAACGCCGGAGATCGAGGCGGACTCATCGACCAGTTCCATCCACAGGTGGCCCTTCCTGACCTGGGGCCTGCTCACCGTGGCGTCCAGCAGAAAGCGGGGGGCGAAGCCTCGCTCCAGCAGGCTCGCCACGGCGCGGTTGAGGCTGGTGACGCTGTAGCGGGGGAGCGGCAGTTCAGCCATGGCACCGGCCGGCGTGCAGCTCCCGCGAATGAAACACTGCGGGAATGAACACTGCGGGAAAACACTGCCCGTGCGCCAGGAACAACCGCAGCTGTGGGCTGATCAGGCGGACTGAAGCAGACCGGTTCCGGATGGCAGCGTGAACTGCGGAGACGGAATGAATGGCGTGAAGGCCGGCCACGGCGGCACCATCAGGCTTGCCGCTGCCAGTGTCCTTCACGCCGTGCTCAGGCCGGCGGAATCAGCCGAGGCCGATCTGGGAGAGGATGCCCTGGCCGGTGAGCAGTTCGGTGGCCAGACCGATCACGAAACCCATCATGGCCAGGCGGCCATTCCAGGTTTCGGCGAAGTTCACGAATCCGAAGCGGGGCTGGGAAGCGTCAGACATGGCTGGATCGCAACACAATGGTGGGTTGGTGGATGGCGTGCTGTGGAAACGTCCTGAGAGGAAGCCGGGCCCGGACAGGCCAGATCCATGGACAGGTCCGTACGCCAGGGCAATTGTAAAGAAGCTTGGCGATGGATTGACGAGCTCCGGTCTCCCCCTGCCTGCTGATCTGGGTTTTGCGCTTCCTGAGCCGAGTCGGGGTGTCCTTCGGTCAGGCAGCTGATGACCTCGGGAGAGGCGCCGATGCGCCGGCGGGTGCTGGAACGACGGCTTGCGGGTGGTCTGCCACGGGCCCCTGAACTCGTGCTGGTGACGGACCTGGACGGCACGCTGCTCGGGGGTGAGACCGATGAGCGACTCAGCTTCTACAGCTGGTTGCGGCGAGAGCGGCAGCGGGTGCTGCATGTGTTCTGCACCGGGCGCAGCCTCAACTCCATCAAGGGACTGCTCAGGGAGCAGCGGCCCATGGGCCTGCAGGCCCCGCATCTGGTGATCAGCGACGTGGGCTGCACCGTGGCCTGCGGCACCAGCCTGCAACCCCTGCCGGAGATGCTGGTGCCGATCGAAGCCCTCTGGCGAGGCAAGCGCCGCAAGCTGGCACCGCTGCTGAAGGACGTCCCCGGTCTGTCACCCCAGCCGGTCAGCACGGATCGCCGTCTGGGCTACACCTATCAGCCAGAGCGCTTCGACCCTGCGCTCATCCCCCGCCTGGAGCGGCATGGGGTGGACTGTCTGCTCTCTGGTGAGCGCTACTTCGATGTGCTGCCGGCGGGTGTCAACAAGGGCAGCACCCTGCGCCTGCTGCTGGAGTGGATCGGGATCGACGATGGCCGTGTGGTCACGGCCGGTGACAGCCTCAACGACCTGGCCATGTTCGAGACCGGGCTGGCGGGGATCATGGTGGCCAATGCCGAGGCGGCCCTGCGCAGCCTGCTCCCGCGGCTGCCACGCACCTATGGCGCGCGCGCCCAGGGATGCGCCGGCATCGTCGAGGGGCTGCACCACTTCGGCTTTGGTCACCTGTTCGACTGAGCCGGCCTGCTCCGGGTGCCGGCGGTGGGCATTGCGCTGGCGCCATCCTCCGGCCAGGGGTGCTTCGGATAGCGGCCGCGCAACTCGCGCCGCACCTGCCGGTAGCCGTCTGCCCAGAACCCCTCCAGATCCCGGGTGATGGCGGCGGGACGACCGGCGGGGGTGAGCAGGTGCAGGGTCACCGGCAGAGCCCCGTCCAGCAGGGCGGGAGTCTGCCGGCAGCCGAACAGTTCCTGGAGCTTCACGGCCAGCACCGGCTCGCCGCTGCTGTAGTCCACTGCCGCGCTGCGCCCGGAGGGAACGGGCAGCCGGCTGGGCAGCAGGCGCTCCAGCTCCTGGCGCCTTGACCAGTCGACTTCACCCCACAGCGCTTCGCCGAGGTCCACCTGCCGCAGCTCCGCCAGGCTGGACACCCCGGTGAGATGGGGACCCAGCCAGGCGTCCAGATCCGCGGCGAGGATCCCATCGCGGCGATCGGGCCAGGGCGCGCCGCAGTGATCGTGCGCCAGCGAGAGCCGCTGCTGCAGCTGCCGGCACAGAGGTGTCCAGGGCAGGGCCTCCAGCCCCAGACGGCTGAGAGCGCCGAGCAGGGCCGCCCGCACCTGGCCGGGCTCGGCGTCGGGCCAGGGCCGGCGCTCCAGCACCAGGGCCCCCAGCCGGAGGAGGCGTTCACAGCGCACCCTTCCGGTCTGCTCCTCCCACACCGCCCCCGTCTCCTCCCGGCCCTGCTCCAAGGCCATCCGGTGCAGGGCCTGCACCGGCAACGGCAGGGCCAGCAGGATGCGGGCGTCGCGCCCTTCCCCGTCCAGGGCCGCGGTGGCCAGCGCCGCCTGAGCGCGCAGCGCGTCGTCAGGGTGAACGATGGCACCACGGCCATTGCGCAGGAGGAAGCGTCCGGGCTGGCCGGCGCGGGCCAGGGCCAGCCGTTCGGGGAAGGCTTCGCTCACCAGCAGGGCCGCGTTCAGCCCCTCGTCGCCCGTTGGCTCGTCGGGGACGCCGGCGGCCGGGGCCGGGGGATCTTCAGCGTCCGCCAGCTGGCGACGCCATTGCCGCCGCAGCTGCTGCATGGGGTGAGCGGTGGATTGCCGGCGCAGCCAGTCGAGGCGGTGGCGCAGGTCGCAGCCGGCCGCATCCCGGGTCAGGGGATCCCGTTCACTCAGCAGCACCGCCAGTTCGCAGGCCAGCTCCGTCAGACCGCGCCGGCGGCCCACCAGCAGCAGGTGAGCCAGCCGGGGATGCAGCCCCAGGCCGGCCATGGCCCGGCCATGACGGCTCAGCTGACCGCCCGGCTCCAGAGCGCCTAGCTGCTGCAGCACATTCCGCGCCTCCTGCAGTCCCGGGCCGGACGGTCGATCGATCCAGGCGAGCTCCTCACCCAGGGGATCCCCCCACTGGGCCAGGTGCAGCGCCAGGGGCAACGGGTCGGCTTCCAGCAGCTCGGGGGGATCGTGCGCCGGTCGCCGCCGCTGTTCCGCCGGCGACCACAGGCGCACACAGCGTCCCGGGGCCAGCCGGCCCGCACGCCCCGCCCTCTGCTCGGCACTGGCCAGGCTGGCGGGCCCGGTCACCAGGCCGCTGAGCCCGCGGGCGGGATCAAAGCGGTTGCGGCGGCTCAGCCCGGCATCGATCACCAGGCCGACGCCGGCGATCGTCAGGGAGCTTTCGGCGATGCCGGTGGCGAGCACCACCTTGCCGGCCGGGGTGCGGGCGGGGGCGATCGCCCGCGTCTGCTCCGCCAGATCCAGGTTGCCGTGCAGGGGGGTGATGTCGAGCTCGCCACTCCAGCCGGCGGCGCGGATGGCCTCTGAACAGCGATCGATTTCCCGCCTCCCGGGCAGAAACACCAGCACGGTCTCTCCCGGCAGGCGCTGCTCCAGCCAGTGCTGCTCCAGGGCCCGAACCACCTGCTGCTCCAGCCTCTCGCCGCTGCGCGCCGGCTGATGGCTCACCGCGACGGGAAAGCTCCGGCCCTCGCTGCGCAGCACCACTGCCCCCGGCAGCTGGGGGGCCAGGGATTCGACGGCGAGGGTGGCGGACATCAGCACCAGGCGCAGATCGGGGCGGAGCAGGTCGCGCACCTGGCGCACCAGGGCCAGGGCCAGGTCGGCGTCGGCGCTGCGCTCGTGGAATTCGTCGAAGATCACGCAGTCCACACCCTCCAGGCTCGGGTCCTCCTGAAGGCGCCGCAGGAAGAGGCCTTCGGTGAGCACTTCGACTCGGGTGGCGGCACTGGTGCGGCTCTCCAGGCGCACGCTGTAGCCGATCACTTCGCCCACGGGGTCTCCGTGCTCGGCGGCGAGACGCTGGGCGGCCGTGCGGGCGGCGATCCGGCGTGGTTCGAGCATCCACACGCGGCCCTTCAGGCACGGCTGGATGGCGAGGGGCACCCGGATGGTCTTGCCGGCGCCTGGCGGAGCCTGGAGCAGAACGGTGGATCCCGCTGGGCTCACGGCGGCGGTCAGCCGCGGCAGCAGTCCATCGATCGGCAGCGGTTCCCGTGCCATGGCCGGGGAGGACGGATCAGCGCACGTGGCGCACCCCGTCCACGGGGTGGTAAGCCTCGCCGGTGAGCTCCTCGTAGACGATCGCGGGCAGGCCGGTCTCGAACATCGTCTGCAGCGCTTCCTTGAGGTAGGGATTCCAGCCGCCGGTGCTCACCTTGCCGTGACGCACCGTCCAGTCCCAGGTGCCCTGCAGATCCCGGGGGATGCGTCCCTCCCGGTCCCGGCGGGCCACCAGATCCTGGGATTCGAGCAGCCCCACCAGCACCGGCGCCTTGCCGTAGGCGGGAGTGAGACTGAGCTCAAGCCGAACCGGGTCCTCCTTGGTCAGCTTGAGGCGAAACCGGGGCGGCAGCTTCAGGTTGCGCAGCACTGCTGCCACGATTCGCGTGCGTTGATCCAAGCCGGTTGTCTCCCTCGATTCAAGGACTCGACGTCGAGCCTATTCAGTGGAGGGGACGGGCAGGATTCAGGAGGGATCTCCAGGAGGGGCGGAGCGCTCCTGATCGCTGCCGAAGCGCACGGTGAGGAGATCCTCGCGGGTGAGCTGGCCTTCCGCATCGAGCAGCTCCGGATGGATGGTCAGCCGACCGGTGCGATCCCCAGGTCCGGCCTGGTTGGCGGTGGGGGTGTCGAGGGACGGGGGGGACGCAGGGCGGGAGGCCGCCTGGAAACCCTGGCCCATGACCCTGAACGCCTGCCAGAGGAGAAACAGGAAACAGACGCCGTAGAGGATGGGGAAGATCTGGGAGAGGAGGGCACTCATGGCCTCGGGCCCGCTGCTGGGGCGGGATGGGCAGCCGACGCCTCCATCATTGCCTGGCCTGCTCGGAAGTGCTCGATGCGGTGGCGAGCATCCAGGCCCAGAGCGTGGTGCAGGCGGCGCCGAAGGCCAGGAAGGCCAGAAGAAGCCGGGATGTGTCCATGACCTGAAATATTTCTTCGTACATGATAGGCCCCCTGTCCTGGCCCTGGCTGGCTGGGACTCTGGTGGGTCAGTGGGCGATAGAAGGGCCGGTCCGCCCCCCTTTCTGCGCCCTGCCCCCACTGGTTACGGTCCAGTCATTCCTCTGGTGCGCCATTTCGCCTCCAGTCATGCCCGTTCCCCGTCATCTCGCTTCAGGCCGCAAGCGCCTGCTGCTGCTGCCCCTGCTGCTGGCAGGTCTCAGCCGAGCTCCAGCGGCCCTGGCGTCCACTCCCGCGGCCATCGCGGCGTCCCCGTCTTCCCCCGCGGTGGCCGCAGCCCTTGGCCGCCAGTCCTTCGTCGCCGCCGCCGTGCGGCGAACCAGCCCGGCGGTGGTGACCATCGACACCGAGCGCACCGTGACGGTGAGCGGCCAGCGTGGGGTTCCCAGCTCGATGCTCAATGACCCACTCTTCAGGCAGTTCTTCGGACTGCCGCAGAATCTCCAACCCAGGCCCTCCCAGCGAACCGAGCGCGGCCAGGGCAGCGGGTTCATCTTCCAGCCGGATGGTCTGATCCTCACCAACGCCCATGTGGTGGAACGCACCGACAAGGTGACGGTGGGCCTGCAGGATGGCCGCCGGGTGGCCGGCACCGTGGTGGGCCTGGACCGGCTCACCGACCTGGCTGTGGTGCGTCTCGAGGGCTCGGGTCCCTGGCCGGTGGCCCCCCTGGGCAATTCCGACCGCCTTGAAGTGGGTGAGTGGGCCATCGCCGTGGGCAATCCCTACGGCCTGGACAACACCGTGACCATGGGGATCATCAGCAATCTCAACCGCAACGCGGCAAAGCTGGGAATCACCGACCGTCGTCTGGATCTGATTCAGACCGATGCCGCCATCAATCCCGGCAATTCGGGGGGGCCCCTGCTCAACGCCGATGGTGAGGTGGTCGGCATCAACACGCTCGTGCGGACCGGCCCGGGAGCCGGACTCGGATTCGCCATCCCGATCAACCGGGCCCGCGACATCGCCCGGCAGCTGGTGGCCAGTGGCCGGGTGAGCCATCCGGTCATCGGCATCGGCCTGGATGCGGTCCGTCCCGGTGATGGCACCGGCGTGGATCGGGGGGTGCGTGTGGCCTCGGTAGCTGCGAACAGTCCGGCCCAGCGGGCGGGACTGCGTCAAGGAGATGTCGTGGTGGCTGCCAATGGCCAGCCGATGCTGGAACCCTCCCAGCTGGTGGCTGCCGTGGAGCGGGTGGGAGTGGGCGGAAGGCTGAGCCTCAGCGTCAACCGCCAGGGTTCACTGCTCAACCTGGACGTTGTGCCGGCTCAGTTGTCCGGCAGTCTCTGACTGGGATCCGGGCGGGGGATCAGGCTGCCTGATCCCACTGACCACCCATGCTCCGGGTCAGGGTCGCGGGAGCGCCGAGTTGCTGGCGCATCACCCACTGGGTGGCCGCCTTCTGGCTTTGCCAGGCCTGCAGAAGCTGCTTCGCGATTCCCTGGAGCACCTTCGGGTCGGCTGTCTCGTCGATGGCCCGGCTCATGCGCTCCAGCTCGAACTGCTGGCCGAGGGTGAGGGCGAGAGGTTCGGTCATGGAGGGCTCCTGCGTCGTCGTGTACCGCCGTAAAGCTACAAACTGTTGCAAGGGGTTGCGTAGCGGTTGCAACAGCTCCTTGGGTTTGTCTTTGTTTCCACGTCTCAAGCCCCGCTTCAGGTGGCGGGCGTCTGCCGGGTCGTCAGGCGTGCCGCCTGTTTCTGGCGCTGCCGCTCCCGCTCGGCCCGCCGTTTCGCGGCCCGGGCCTCGGCCTCCGCAGCGGCCCGAGCGGCTTCAGCCTCCTCCTGCTTCTTCTCCTGGTAGTAGGCGTAGTCGCCGCGGTAGAGCACCAGCTCGCCGTCGCGCAGCTCAACGATCCTGTTGGCCACCCGGCTGATGAAATAGCGGTCGTGGCTCACCAGGAGGGCGGCGCCCTCGTAGGCGATCAGGGCGTCCTCGAGCATCTGCTTGGCGGGGATGTCGAGGTGGTTGGTGGGCTCATCGAGCACCAGCAGGTTGCAGGGCTTGAGCAGCATCAGGGCCAGGGCCAGGCGCGCCTTCTCGCCGCCGGAGAGCTTGCCTGCCTCCTTGAACACGCTCTCGTTGGAGAAGCAGAAGCTGCCCAGCAGCGAGCGCACCTGGGTCTGGGTCCAGTCGGGCACGACCTCGAAGATCGTGTCGATCACGGTTTTGCTGAGATCGAGGGCCTCGGCCTGGTTCTGCTCGAAGTAGCCGGCGATCACGTTGTGCTCCCCCAGGCCGGCCCGCCCCTCATCGGGCTGCTCGATCCCCATGATCAGCCGCAGCAGGGTGGATTTGCCGGCGCCATTGGGGCCCACGAAGGCGATCCGGTCGCCCCGCTCCACCTCCAGCTCAGCCCCGAGAAACAGGATCTGCTCGCCGTAGCTGAGGGTGAGGTCCTTCACGTCGGCCACCAGGCGGCCGGAGCGGGGCGCCTCGGCGCCTCGATCCGCTCCACCTTCTCCAGCAGCTTCTCGCGGCTCTTGGCCTGGGTGGAGCGGGTGGCGCTGGCGCGGAAGCGGTCGATGTAGGCCTGCTGGGCGGCCAGCTCCTTCTGCTGGCGCTCGAAGGCGGCCTGGGAGGCCTCGCGCTCCAGGGCCTTCTGCTCCAGGTGCTGGCTGTAGTTGCCCAGGTAGGTGCGCGAGACGCCCCGCTCGGTCTCCACGATCTGGGTGCACACCCGATCGAGGAAGGTGCGGTCGTGGCTGATCACCACGATCGCGGCGCTCTGCTCCAGCAGGTAGCCCTCCAGCCACTGGATCGTCTCCACGTCCAGGTGGTTGGTGGGCTCATCGAGCAGCAGCAGATCCGGCTCCTGGAGCAGGATCTTGCCCAGGGCGATGCGCATCTGCCAGCCCCCCGAAAAATCGGCCACCAGCTGCTCGGCCCCCTCGGGCGTGAAGCCGATCGTGGGCAGCAGCTTGTCGATGCGGGCGTCGAGCTCGTAGCCGTGCAGGGCCTCGAAGCGCTCGTGCAGCCGGCCCAGCTCGTGGATCAGCTCCTCGAGGTGGTCGGGATCACTGGCGGCCTTCTCGCCGGCCATCTCGTGCTCCACCGCGTGCTTGCGCTGCAGCACCACCGCCGCCTCGCCGAAGGCCTGGAACAGCTCCTCGCGCACCGTGCGCGCCGGATCGACATCGAATTCCTGCTGCAGGTAGGCGATGCGTGGTGTGCCCTGCTTCACCACCGTGCCGCTGCTGGGTTCCTCCAGGCCGGCGATGATCCGCAGCTGGGTGGACTTGCCGGCGCCGTTGACCCCCACAAGGCCGATGCGATCGCCCGCCTTCACCTCCCAGGTGACATCGCGCAGCACCTCCCCGGTGGGATAGATCTTGCCGATGCGTTCGAGACGGAGCACGGGGGAGGACGGGGGCTGCAGGACGACCGCCGGGCGGTCTGCCTCATCATCTCTGCTGATGGATGAAGGCCGCGGCCGGGCGCAGCCCGGTTCGGCAGACTCCCGATAGTTGCAGCCGGTCGCCCCATGATCAAGCGCCTGGAGCAGGTGGCTGCCCTGGTGGTGGCAGCTGGACTGGCGATCGTGAGCTACTGGCTGTTCTTCAGCTGGGCCCAGGGCGGAGGTTTCAACCGCCCGGCCCGATCGCCCCGCTCAGAGGCCGCCACGGGCCTTGAGCAGCCACTGTTTGCTGGCCGGGTCCTCCAGGGAGGCCACATGGGCCTTCACCTGCTCGCGGCTCACCGGCAACCCCAGGTGCTCCCCGAGCGTCACGATGCGATCCAGCGCTCCAGCGGGATCCTGGAGTGCCTGACGAAAGAGGGCCTGGGTGAGTTCGGCGTCGGCACTGATGCGGTTGTAGAGCGCAGCGGCATTGGATGCTGAGTCCTCCCCGGTCGCGCCGGGGCCGGGAGCGGTGGAGGGCTGGGGGCTGCTGGTGCTCATGACGGCGGACCTGCCGAACGGATCTGCTGAACCGAACCCTATGGGTGATCCCCGCCCCTGGCTGCAGGACGTAACACAGAACTGGGCATCGCTCGGGGCTTCGTGCTGCCCAGCGGCCGTCAGTCAGGCGGCACGGGGGCTGTCGTTCACCGGGGTGCCGCTGGCGGAGGCGTCCTCCATACTGCGGGCGTCGAGGCACAGCACCTTGCGCAGCTGGGCGTAATTGGCGGCCAGGGCTGTCCGTCCCTCCTGCTGGGCGCCGTATTCGGCGCGCTGCAGCACATGGTGGAGGTGCGTGAGCAGATACGTGCTGATCACGGCCGACACGAGTACGTCACTGCGGTCGGTCGTGCGCTGGGTGCGTCGCTTGGGCATGGGGAACCTCGGGGCTGAAACCTGACGGGCAGGCCCGGCTGGAAAGGCCTGGAGACAGGCCGGCTGGGACGGGCACACCGGAATGGACGCGGGGATCTCGATCGCCGCGAGCTGGACGGGATGGGCTGGGCGGGACGAACTGCAAGGAGATCTCTGCCTGCAGCATAGGCATGGATACTACCCATGCGCATCCGACTAGACTGGCTGGTAACCATGAGCAACCCAGCTCCCTCCTCTCCGGTTCTTCCAGCCCCAGTTCTTCCAGCCCAAGCTGTCCGACTGCACCCCGGCGTGGCCACGCGGCAAACCTCATCCAGCGGGCGTCCCAAGTCGCCCAGGATCCAGGTGGTTCTCCCGGAGGACCTCTGCCGCCGCCTGGCCGAGCTGGCGGACGCCGAGGCCAGAACCGTGAGCAACATGGCCCGCGTGCTGATTCAGCAGGGGGTGGAGCGCCACGAGGCGCGGCGGGCTCTGCCCCATCAGCCCCAGTCGCTTGGACCTGGCCCAGCCGCGGCGGACGCCGTCGCCGCCGATCGCTTCCGACAGCAGCTGGAGCGTCAGCGCACCCGGCGACTGAGGCGGGCGCCGAGGCGTCTGCGCCTGCAGCGGCCGGACTAGCCCCCGGCCTCTGGAGTCGGTTCGGCCTGCACCCCGAGCACCGCCGCACGGCGGGCTCCCGTGATCGCCGGGGCGTTGCCGGGATGGCGATGCCGGTGCCACCAGGCCAGCAGGGCAAAGGCCAGGGCCTCCCGCTGCGACTCGCCGATGCCCAGCTCCGCCAGGGGCCGCACGGCCATGCCCCGGCAGCGCCGGCGCAGCTCGTCCATCAGGCACTGGTTCCGGGTGCCGCCGCCGGCCACCAGCAGCTCCACCGGCCGGGGGCCGCGGGACAGGTCCTGGGCCACCACGGCGGCGCTGAAGGCCGTGAGGGTGGCCAGGGCATCGGCGGGTTCCAGGGCCTGTCCGCGTCGCCGGGCCGCCTGCTCGAGCCAGTCCAGGCGGCGCTGCAGATCGGCCTCCCCGAACAGCTCGCGGCCGGTGGACTTCGGACCGCTCAGCTGGAAGTACGGCTCCAGCAGCCATTGGTTCAGGGTGGCCTCGTCGGGGTGTCCGCGGCTGGCCCAGGCTCCGCCGGCATCCACCTGCTCCCGGCCGTCGGTGAACCGGGCCACGGCCAGATCCAGCAGCGTGTTGGCGGGGCCGCAGTCCCAGCCGCGCACCGGTTGCCGTCGATCGGGTCCGTGTTCCGGCGGGATCAGGGTGAGGTTGGCGATGCCCCCCAGGTTGAGGAGCGCCCGCCAGCCCCCGGTGCGCCCGATCAGGGCCTCATCCGCCGCCGGCACCAGGGGTGCCCCCTGTCCCCCCAGGGCCAGATCGGCTGCCCGCAGGTCGTGGACCACCGGCCGCTGCAGCAGCTGGGCCAGCAGGGGCGCCTGCAGCAGCTGCCAGCTGGCGCCGCGACGACGGTCGCCGGGGGGACGGTGCCAGACGGTCTGGCCGTGGCAGCCCACCAGTTCCGCCTGGCCACGCGGGTCGCAGGCCCGGGCGGCGGCAGCCTGAACTTCGGTCACGGCCTCGGCCAGATCCAGCAGCTCGGCGCAGGTGCGGGGAGCCCCCTGGCCCACCGCCACCAGCTCCTGGCGCACCGGGTCCGGGTAGGCCGTGAACCGGCTGGCGAGGATCTGCCAGCGGGGACGCCGGCAGGCACCGGCGAAGCGGACCAGCACCGCATCCACGCCATCGGCACTGGTGCCGCTCATCAACCCCAGCACCACCATGGGACGGTGCCATGGGGTGATGCCGGAGAGTCGGATGGCCGCGCCGGTGCCGGTCCCCGGGCTCACTTGTTGGGCTGGGGAGTCATGCGCAGATAGGGCCTGATCTCGGTGACGCCCTTCGGGAACTTGCTGCGGGCCTCGTCGGTGGGGATCGAGGGCACCACCACGCAGTCGTCGCCGTCTTTCCCGTTCACGGGCGTGGCCACCTGGTGGTAGTCGGTGAGCTGGAGGGAGTCGATCACCCGCAGGATCTCATCGAAGTTGCGGCCGGTGCTGGCGGGATAGGTGATCTGCAGGCGCAGCTTCTTGTTGGGGTCGATGATGAACACCGAACGCACCGTGAGGTTGTTGAGCGAGTTGGGATGGATCATCCCGTAGAGGTCGCTCACCGTCTTGTCCTCATCGGCGAGGATCGGGTAGTCGACGGTGGTGTTCTGGGTGTCGTTGATGTCGCAGATCCAGCCGTTGTGGCTCTCGGCGGAGTCCACGCTCAGGGCGATGGTCTTGACGTTGCGCTTCTCCCATTCGGAGCGCAGGCGTGACACCTCGCCCAGCTCGGTGGTGCACACCGGGGTGTAGTCGGCGGGGTGCGAGAAGAGCACCACCCAGCTGTCGCCGGCGTAGTCGTAGAAGTTGATCGGTCCCAGCTGCGAATTCTGGGTGAAGTCGGGCACGGTGTCGCCGAGTTGAAGGGCCATGACAGGGAGGAAGAGATGAAGGAACGGTAGGACCGCGGTATCGATCCGCGGGGGGGGACACGACAGCGTCCTAGCCGGCCGAGGCCGGAACCTAGAGTCTGAAGTGCCTGCAGATCAGAAAAGGCACCAGCAGGGTCATGATCACAGTGAGAGGGAAGCCATACCGGGTCACGTCAAGAAACCGGTAGCGGCCGGGGCCGAACACCATCAGATTGGTCTGATAGCCCACCGGGCTGAGAAAGCTCTGGCTGGCCCCGAACAGCACGGCATAGATGAAGGCCAGGGGCGGCTGGCCCAGGCCCACCGCCAGCTGTCCGGCGACGGGAATCAGCAGCGCCACGGTGGCGGCGTTGCTCATCACCTCGGTGAGCAGGGTGGTGAACAGGAACACCGCCAGCAGCGCCCCATAGACCGGCCAGTTATCCAACCCCCGGATCAGGGCCTGGGCTAAAGCCGCGGCCAGGCCCGTCTTCTCCAGCGCCACGCTGAAACTGGCCAGGGACCCCAGCAGCAGGATCACATCCAGGCGGATGGCCCGCTGGAGTTCCCCCGGACGCAGGCAGCCGGTGGCCACCATGGCGGCGGTTCCCAGCAGCACCGACGCCACCAGTGGCATCAGATTCAAGGTGGGCAGCAGGATCACCAGAACGCCGATCAGCAGGGCCACGCCCTTGCGGCTCACGGTGGGGAGGTCCTTCTCCAGTTCCTCCAGCACCACCAGATCGTTGCTGTCCTGCAGACCGCGGATGGCGTCCTTGGGTCCCTGCAGCAGCAGCACATCCCCGTCGTGCAGCGTGATTCGGCCCAGACGCTCGCGCAGCACCGCGTTGCCCCTGCGCAGGGCCAGCACGGTGAGGTTGTAGCGCTGGCGGAAGCGCAGATCCCGGAGACAGTCGCCGGCCAGGGTGGAGCCCGAGGGCATCAGCACCTCGACCATGCGCTGGTTGTTCTGCTGGTCGGCGGGGGGATCGGGTTCAGGCGTCGGCGCCAGCACGATCGTGTGCTCCTGCTGCAGGCGCAGCAGTTCATCGCGGTTGCAGCGCAGCACCAGGCGATCGCCGCGCTTCAGGGTGCGATCCGCCAGGGGCGGCAGGAAGCGCTCCTTCCCCCGGTGCAGTTCCAGCACGTCGACGTCGAAGCGGCGCTGCAGGCGGCTGGCGTGCAGAGACTGGCCCACCAGGCCCGATCCGCGGGGGATCAGCACCTCCGTGATGTAGGCGCTGGTGCTCCTGAGGTCGTCGGCGTCGCTGCCCCGATCGGGGAGGAAGCGATCCGCCAGCAGCACCATTGCCGCGCCGCCCGCCAGCCAGACGCCGATGCCGATGGTGGTGAAGCCGAACAGGCTGAAGCCGCCGTAGCCCAGGCGCTCGCTCACCTCGCTGGCCAGCAGGTTCACCGAGCTGCCCAGCAGGGTCATCGTGCCTCCCAGCACGGTGGCGAAGGACAGGGGCAGCAGCACCTTCGAGGGGGAGATCCCCCGGCGCTGGCACCAGCCTTCGATCACCGGCAGCAGCGCCGCCACGATCGGCGTGTTGGGCACGAAGGCCGACACGGGACCGACCACCGCGGTCATCAGAGCGATCATGCGCTTGGGGCTGCGCACGGCATCGGAGCCGATCAGGGCACGCAGGCGATCGAGGGTGCCTGAGCGGAACAGGCCGGCCGAGAGGGCGAAGAGGCCGATCAGGGTGATCAGGGCCGTGCTGCCGAAGCCGGAGACGGCTTCCTTGGCATCCAGGACCCCGGTGGCCATCAGCAGGCCGGCGGCCAGCAGGCCGACCACTTCAGGAGGGAGCCAGTTGCCCAGGAAGAGGACCACGGCACCGGCCAGCACCGCCAGGGTGATGAGGGCATCCGGCTGAAGACTGGTGGGGATGAAGTCGGGCATTGCCTCTTCTGGATTGAACAACCATAACTCACCTGGGTGATCGGGAATCAAGGAAGCCTGTTCCCTTGCTGAACAAAGGCTTCTGCGCTCCTCGGTGTTCGCCTGAGATTAATCCCTATCTGATGACCGGTGTATGAGGGCAGACTCGGGCCAGCGCCGCAGCTCGCTGCGCAGGTGCTGGAGGCCGAGCCGGGCCGTGGCCGAGACGAACAGCGCCTGGGGGTCGAGCTGCCGGGCCCGCTCCAGTTCGGCCGCAGCGCAGCGGTCGATCTGGTTGGCCACCAGCCGGCGGGGAGCCGCTGACCCCAGGGAATCGAGGATGGCGTGGACGGTGCGCAGCTGCTCGGGCCAGGCCGGGTCGCTCAGATCGACCACCACCAGCAGCCCATCGGCCGCCAGGGTTTCCTCGAGGGTGGAGCGGAAGGCCTCCACCAGGGGCGGGGGCAGATCGCGGATGAACCCCACCGTGTCGGTGAGCAGCACCGGCATGCAGGCACCGCCCCCCGCGTCAGCCAGTTCGAGGCGCCGCGTGGTGGGGTCCAGGGTGGCGAACAGCTTGTTCTCGGCCAGCACCTCCTGGCGGCGGTCTCCCCGGCCGAGGGCATTGAGCAGGGAGCTCTTGCCGGCGTTGGTGTAGCCCACCAGGGCAAGACGCCTCAGCCCTCCACGTCCCTGGCGGAGCCGCGCCCGGTGTTCACCCAGCTCACGCACCTGCCGCTGGAGTCGCTCGATCCGGCGGGCGATCGCCCGTCGATCCTTCTCCAGCTGGGTTTCGCCAGGCCCCCGCGTGCCGATCCCGCCCCCCTGGCGGGAGAGGCTGCGCCCCCGGCCCAGCAGCCGGGGCAGGCGATAGCGCAGCTGCGCCAGTTCCACCTGCAGCCGGCCGGCTGCACTGGCGGCGCGTTGGGCGAAGATGTCCAGAATCAGCTCGCTGCGGTCGCTCACCGGCAGTTCGAGCAGCCGCTCCAGGTTGCGGCCCTGCGCCGGCGTGAGCTCCCGGTCGGTCACCACCAGCGTCGCCCCGAGTCGCCGGGCCTCCAGGGCTGCCTCGGCGAGCTTGCCCTCTCCCCAGATCGTGGCACCCGCCGCATGGGCACGGCGCTGTTCCACCGTCCCCACCGGCTCGCCGCCGGCGCTGTGCACCAGTCCCTCGAGTTCGCCGATCCAGCGCTGGGCTTCGTTGCGATCGGCCGGGGTGAGAGCGAGCAGCAGCACCCGCTCCGCCCCGGGTTGCACACCGGCCGGGGAGGGACGTGGGCCGCCGTCACCAACCGGCCGGGGGTCCCGGCTGCAGAGCGCCGCCAGGTCGCCGGCCCCATCGGCCTGCCAGGGCTGGTGGGCGGTCCGGTCGCCGCGCAGCAGCAATGCCGGCCAGTGGCCCCCCGGCGCCGGCTGGTCGCCGAAGCGCAGCCACAGCCGGGGATCCAGATCCAGAGCCGCCACACCCTCCTGCGGGCCGGGTTCCAGCTGGCGGGAACGGCCGCAGCAGGTGATCAGCCGCAGCTCCCGGCCCTGCCCTCGCCGGCTGCCCGGCAGGGTGTCGAGGTGCTGGCTCCAGGATTGCAGTGGTCCCACCCAGAGCAGGCGGCAGAGCCCACGCTGATCGACCACGAGGGTGAGCGGCAGTTCCAGCTCCCGGCTCTCCGCCGCCAGCCGTTGCAGGCACAGCAGCTCCGCCACGGCCCCTGCTGGATGGCGGCGATGGCAGAGCTGCTCCAGCCGCCGCCGCTGGGAGGGCCTCAGGCCTGCCGTGCGTCCTCCCAGCACCCCCTGCCTCAAGGCCGCCGCACCAGCAGGCAGCGCACTCCCGCCGCCGCGGCCCCCTGCACATCCTCGGGGCTGTCGCCCACATGCCAGGCCTGCTCCGGATTCAGCCCCAGGCTGTCCAGGGCGAGCCTGAAGGGGGCTGGATCCGGCTTGGCGGCCCCGGCCACGCTGGAAACCACCACGACCTGCAGCCACCGTGCCAGGCCCAGGTGCTCCAGGAGGCCTGGCAGGCGGCTGTCGAAATTGCTCACCACCGCCAGCCCCAGGCCACGGGTGTGCCAGCGCTCCAGCTGATCGGGAACGTCGCCATACACCTGCCAGCGGAGAGGATCGGCGAAGTGGGTGAACAGCTCCCGCACCAGTGCTTCAGGCGCAGGCGACCCGCCGGCCCCCACCAGGCTCTCGCTGATGCGATCCCCCCACCAGTTCACTTCGGCGCGCTCCAGATTCGCGCCGCTGAGGCCGGGAAAGGCGAGCGGAGGAGCCTGCCGGTAGGAGGCGCGAAAGGCCTGCTCCACGGCCTCGGACGCGACGCCGATCCCATGCCGGGCGGCCAGGCGGGCATAGGTGAGGCCCACCGGCTCGCGCAGGCCGATCAGGGTGCCCATGGCATCGAGCAGCAGGCCGAGGGGGCGCTGGCCCGCAGTCATGGCTGCCAGTCGGCCAGCCAGCCGGCCGCCACCCGCAGCTGATGGGACCGTCCCGGCAGGCGGGACAGGTAGGCCAGGCGACGCAGCTGAAAGGCGGCCGGGCCGGCGAGGGTGAAACCACCACCCACCAGGCTGGCCTCACCTTTCCCCAGGCTGATCATCTCGCCCAGATCCTGAAAGCGGAAGCGCACCAGCGGCTCCCCGCGCCGGGCCCGCAGCAGGTTGTCCGCCAGACAGGTGGCCTGCTGAAAGGCCACCTGGGCGGTGGCGGGCAGGGGGGACGAGGTCTCTGAGCCGTCGCGGTCGCCGTCGACGGCGGCGATGTCGCCGAGAGCGAACAGGTGGCTGTGGCCCTGCAGCCGAAGCTCGGCGTCCACCAGCAGGCGTCCGCGGGGATCGCGCTCAGGCTGGGGCCGGATCGCCGGCGGCGCGAAGTCCAGGCCGGCGGTCCACACCACCGCCTCCACGGCCAGGCGCTCCGCTCCGCTGGCCGTGTGCAGATCCAGGTGATCGGCGCCCACCTCCAGCACCCTGCAGCCGCAGCGCAGGCGCACATCCCGGCGCTGCAGAGCAAGGAGGGCCTGCTCCCGGTTGAACGCCCGGGCCTGGGGAAGTGCCATGGGCCCCTGCTCGATCAGTTCGACCACGGCGGCGCCGTCCAGCAGATCGGCCAGCTTGCAGCTCAGTTCCACACCGCTGGGGCCGGCCCCCACCACGGCCAGGCGCTGCAGGGGCCGGCGCTGCAGGCGCAGGTGGCGCACCAGGGTCTGAAGACGTTCCACGTCCGCCAGGCTGCGGAACCCCAGGCAGTGTTCCACCACGCCGGGGATGCCGAAGCTGTGCATGCGCGCTCCCGTGGCCAGCACCAGCTGGCCGAAGTGCAGCTGCCGGCCGCCGGCGGTGTGCAGGAGGCGCTGGGCAGCGTCGATCTCCACCACCCGATCCTGCAGCCAGGCCACACCGAGCCCTGCCAGCAGGGCGTCGTAGCGGGGCGCGATCTCCCAGCGGCGCAACTCATCGCTGAGCAGCTCGTAGAGCAGGGGCAGGAAGAGGAAGCAGTCCTGAGGCTCGATCAGCAGCAGCGGCGGATGCCGGCGCTGCTGGGAGAGGGCCAGGGCCGTGTAGAGCCCGCCGAAGCCGCCGCCCACGATCACGATGGGTCCGCCGACGCCTGGGTCGTCAGAGGCGGCCGGGCCGGCCGCGGTGGACGGGGAGCCGCCGGGTTGCTCTTCGGGGGGCTGCGGATCCGTGCGGGTCATCGCTTCGGGTTCGCGCATCTGCCGTGGGAACCCTAACCAGCGTCCCGCTCACGGGGGCATGATGGCGCCATGGTCACCGCCCAGGCCCGGATCCTGCCTCGCGACCACGACGGCAACCCCGTGGTGCTCACCGATGCGCTCGAGCTGCTGCAGGGGCTTGACGCCTATGGCCGGCTGGCCTGGGCCCAGGACACCTTCGCCGCAGGCTTCGCGGTCACCACCAGCTTCGGGATCCAGTCAGCGGTGCTGCTCCATCTCGTCAGCCGCCTGGCATCCGAGCGCGGCCGCTCGGTGCCGGTGGTGTGGGTGGACACCGGCTACCTTCCCCCCGAGACCTATCGCTATGCCGAGCAGTTGCTGGATCTGCTCGGGATCGACCTGCACATCGCCCAGGCGGAGATGACGCCGGCCCGCATGGAGGCCCTCCATGGACGTCTCTGGGAAACCGGCCAGACGGCCGATCTGGAGCTGTACCACCGGCTCCGCAAGGTGGATCCGCTGGAACAGGCCTTCGCCGCGCTCGGGGTGACCTGCTGGGCCAGCGGCGTGCGCGGCAGCCAGACCGATCATCGCCGCTCCATGGCGCTGCTCGATGCCATCCGTCAGCGCTGGTCGCTGCGCCCGCTGCTGAGCTGGACGGCCCGGGATGTGTACTACTACATGCAGGAGCACGACCTGCCCCAGCACCCCCTGTTCGAGCAGGGCTATTCCACGGTGGGCGACTGGCACTCCAGCGCTCCCGACAGCGGTTCCCTGAATGGCCGCGACACCCGTTTCGGCGGCCTCAAGCAGGAGTGCGGCATCCACCTGCCCGGCCTGATGGGTGAAGGCATCTGACGCGGCGCACTGGCTGCTGATCGGCAACAGCCGCTGGCACTGGGCCCGCGGCGAGCCGGACTCCCTGGTCTGCTGGAGCCAGCCACCCCCCGTCCTGGGCGCGGAAGTCAAGCCCGCCGACCATCTCTCGTCGCTGCGCGCCTGGGCGGCGGTGGGTGCCGTGCCGCCAGGTCCAGGGCTGGATCCCCGTCGACGGATCCGGCTCGAGCGTGTGCCCCTGCACGGGACGCCGGCCTGGCTGGGCATCGACCGGGCCCTGGTGGGCTGGCAGGCCTGGCGGTGCAGCGGCTCTGCGGCGCTGGTGGCCGATGCCGGCACCGCCCTCAGCTTCACCCTGGTGGACGCCAGGGGCCGGTTTGACGGTGGCCGCATTCAGGCGGGCTTCGCTCTCCAGTTGAGGGCTCTGGCCAGCGGCACGGCCCGGCTCCCGGCCCTGTCGGTGGATGTGGCGTCGGGGCCGGGGCTGACGGGGCTCGACCCCTGGCCCTCGGCCACCGCCGACGCCATGGTGGCCGGCGTGAGCGAGGGGCTGGTGGCATCCGTGCGCCATGCGTGGCGCCAGGCCCGCCAGCGTCACGACGGCTGCAGGCTGTGGATCACCGGCGGGGACGGCGCCTGGATCGCTGAACGGCTGGGAACCGAGCGGCCGGGAAGCGTGCATCGGCCGGACCTGGCCCTCCGGGCCCTCGCCTGCCTGGCCTGTCAGGGCCTGGAGGCAGAGCTCAGCTCAGGCCCAGATCGCTGAGGATCGTGTCGGCCATGGTTTCGGCCTTCACCTTCGTGTAGATGCGCTCGATCTTGCCCTCGGGATCGACGACGAAGGTGTGGCGCATCATGCCCATGTACTCACGGCCCATGAACTTCTTGAGGCCGTAGCTGTCGTAGGCGCTGGCCACGGGGCAGGGTTCGGCGTCGGTGAGCAGGGTGAAGGGGAGGCTGTACTTGGCGATGAACTTGGCGTGGCTGGCGGCGCCGTCCTTGCTGATGCCCAGCACCTTGATGCCGTGCTGCTCGAAGCTGCTCCACTGATCGCGGAAGTTGCAGGCCTCCTTGGTGCAGCCAGGGGTGTCATCCTTCGGGTAGAAATAGATCACCACCCTCTGGCCCCGCAGAGCGGAGAGGCTCACGGCGTTGCCGTCCTGATCGGGGAGGGTGAAGTCGGGTGCGCTGGCGCCGATCTCCAGGGCCATCGGGTATCCGGGGCAAGAATGGCCGGAGCCTAGGGGAGGCACGCCTGGCTCGGCCCCATCCTTCTGCTCCCCCCAGGCTCTGGCTGGGGCCCGTGCAGGGCGCCTGCGCCGACGCCCTCTCTGCTGCCGAGCGGTCCGGGGGGAGTGCGCTCACGCCCTTCCGGCGCCGTCGCTACTGGCAGAGCCGGGCTGCTCTGCGGCGCTGGCTGGCCGAGGTGCTCGGCTGCGCGGCCGCCTCGGTGCCGCTGCACAGTCCTCCCGGCTGCCCGCCGCGGCTGCTCGGGGGGGCAGGCTGGGTGAGCCTGAGCCACAGCGGCACTGGACTGCTGCTGGGCTTCTCCGCCGAGCCGATCGGTGTGGATCTGGAGCCGGTCGATCGTCCCCTGGAGGCGGCGGCCCTGATGCGGCGCTGGTTCCCGCCGGAGGAAGTGGCGCAGCTCTGCCAGCTCAGCCCTGAACCCCTCCGCGCGGCGGTGCTGACCAGCTGGGTGCTCAAGGAGGCGGCGATCAAGTGGCGCCAGCGGTCGCTGGCGGCCGAGCTGGCCAGCTGGCGCCTGGACCATGCCTCTGGCCAGCTGCTGCATGGCGAGGACGGCGTGCGGCCCGAGGCCCGGAGCGGCACCGCTGGCGGCTGGCGCTGGGCCGTGGTGGGGCCCGGCGCGCAGCAGAGCAGCCTGGTCGCAATCTGAGACGGATTGCGGCGCAATGCGTCATCGATTGCGCGATTGACCAGCGAATTGTTTCAGTTCCTTGACCAAACTTGCTCTTTATGGCCGGCGGTGGCATCGCTGCCTATTTTTTGGGAGAACTCACCGATCTTTGCTGTGATCAAACATCTGCTCGCTGGTCTCGTGGTGGGCACCGCGATCACCTCAGCGGCTGTCCTGCCGGCCAGCGCTGCTGTCGATAACGACAAGCCGATCCGCTGGAACACCGGCGGCGCGGTCTGGTCCACCAACACTGACGCGATGGAAACCTTCCTGGAGACCGGTGAAGTCACCGACCGCGGTCTCAGGGGTGGTCTCAACCTCTCCGGCTGGAGTGACGAGGAAGTGCGCGAGGGTCTCACCAAGACCTATGACGTGGACATGGTCGGGCTGCATCGTTTCCTCTACTCCGACGAGGGTGTCCGCTTCCTCAAGAACCAGACCACCAGCTACTTCCCCTACCACTCCAAGACGGAGTACTCGGTGCAGGCCCTGCGCTCGGCGATCATCGCCGATGCCCGCGACGGTGAGATCTCCTCGGCCGGCATCATGGCCAACCTGCCGGTGGACATGCGCCTGGCTGATTTCTGCGGCACCTACACCGGTGCTCAGAACGTCTGCGCCGAGGGTCAGTGCAAGGGCGAGGCCCAGTGCACCTCCCTGCTCTCCTGGTATGTGTTCCTGCCGGCCTGCGTCCAGGCCAATCAGGTGAGGCAGCCGGTCGCCGAGGTGCGTCGCACCGTCACGCCTGCTCCGACCCCCATGCCCCAGCCCCAGATCATCCGCGGCCTCTGGTGAGCCCTCGGCCCGGGAGGCCTGGCCTCCCGGCGATCAGCACCTCTCCGCGATCAGCAGGCTGTGCCGTAACTCCTGGGGTAGTCGCTGCCCCAGGCTGCGGCGCAGCCTCTGGGCCACTGAGGTGAAGGCGGATTCGCTGAGGTTGCGCAGCTGACGGCGGTAGGAGCCCTCCGGGGCCAGCCAGCGGTTCAGCAGATTCTCGCTGAGCTCCAGCTCCAGGGTTTCGGTCCACTCCTCCTGCCGCACCGTCAGCCCCTGGTCTTCCAGGGCCTGACGCCATCGCAACGGGCCCATCCCCTGCCGCTTCACGGCCCTGGCTTCCGCCTTCAGGGCCTCAGGCAGTGCCGCCGCCGGGTCGTCACCCATGTCGCCGCAGTGGCTGAGCCCGGTGATCGGGCCGATCTGGGGCTGGCTGAACAGCAACCGCCATTCGCCACCGGGCTCCAGCAGGGGCGTGAACGCCCTGGCCCAGTGCTCGATCTGGGTCGCACTGGGTTCCTCCCCCACCCGGCGCGCGGCGATCCACTCGTAGCGGCCATGCCCGCAGTCGGCGGCCAGCTGCTGCGGATCCCCGGCGGCGGAAATCCGCAGGTCCGGTCTGCGCAGGCTGTCGAGCAGCTGCAGCTGAGCCCTCAGCCGCTCGGCCACGGCCTCATCGCCCACCTGGATCGTCACGCCGCCTTCCGGCGTGGCCTGAAGGGGATCGAGGGCCCAGAGCAGGGAGCGGCCATCCAGCAGCAGCACCCGGTGATGGCGCTGCCAGTGTGCCCCGGCCCAGAAGCGCTGGCGCAGGGCATCCAGCCTGGCCCCTTCGCTGGCGGCCTGGCGCCGCAGCCAGCGCTCCAGCTGTGGGTCGTCGGGGCCGCTGCTGAGCACTTCGCCCTGTTCATGGGCGGTTTCGGCGGCAGCGGCCAGCTGGGCCGCCCGCCGCTGCTGCAGCCGCTGGCGCAGGGCTCCCTCCCAGCCCAGCTGCCCCGGCTGCCAGAACACCTCCCCCTGCAGGGCGCTGGGCAGGTACTGCTGGGCCACCCAGTGCTCCCCGTAGGCGTGGGGGTAGCGGTAGCCCACGCCATCGCCGAACGCCTGCCCGTCGCGGTTGGCGTCACGCAGGTGGGCCGGCACCTGCTGGCGGTTGGCGGAGCGCACGGTCTTCACCGCGTCGAAGAAACCGAGGATGCTGTTGCTCTTCTCGGCCCCGGCCAGATACAGGGCCGCCTGGGCCAGGGGATAGAGCCCCTCGGGCAGCCCCACCCGCTCGAAGGTGGCGGCGCAGGCCTCCACCACCACGATCGCCTGGGGATCGGCCAGGCCCACGTCCTCCCCGGCGGCGATGAGCATGCGCCGGAAGATGAAGCGGGGGTTCTCGCCAGCCTCCACCATCCGCGCCAGCCAGAAGAGGGCGGCATCGGGATCGCTGCCCCGCAGCGACTTGATGAAGGCGCTGATGGTGTCGAAGTGGGCATCGCCCTGCTTGTCGTAGAGCACCGCCCGCTGCTGGATCGACTCCTCGGCGATCGCCAGATCGATCGTGATCGCCCCGGTGTCATCGGGCTCCGTCGTCTCCACCGCCAGTTCCAGGGCATTGAGCAGGCTGCGGGCATCGCCCCCGGCCACATCCACGAGATGCTCTGCAGCCTCTGGGGTGATCACCACTCGGCGATCCCCGTAGCCCCGCTCGGCATCGGCCAGGGCCCGCTCCAGCAACTGGTGCAGATGGCGGGCTTCGAGGGGCTGCATCCGGAACAGGCGGGAGCGGCTCACCAGCGCCTTGTTCACCTCGAAGAAGGGGTTCTCCGTGGTGGCCCCGATCAGGTTCACGGTGCCGTTCTCCACCCAGGGCAGCAGGGCGTCCTGCTGGGCGGTGTTGAAGCGGTGCACCTCATCGATGAACAGGGTGGTGCGCAGGCCATGGAACTCGAGCCGCTGGCGGGCCGCGTCCACCTCGGCGCGCAGATCCTTCACCCCCGCCAGCACGGCGTTGAGACTGCTGAAGTGGGCGCGGGTGGTGCCGGCGATGATCCGCGCCAGGGTGGTCTTGCCCACCCCTGGCGGGCCGTGCAGGATCAGGTTGCCCACCCGGTCGGCGGCGATGGCGCGCCGCAGCAGCCGGCCTGGCCCCAGGATCCCCTCCTGGCCCACGAACTCCTCTAGCGTGCGCGGCCGCAGCCGATCGGCCAGGGGCGCCAGCCGGCGCAGGCGCTCGTTGCGCTGGTGGGAGAAGAGATCAGCCACGTTTTCCCATCATCCCGCCCGCTCCTGGCCGGTGGGTGTGGGCAACCGGCAGAGCGCCGGTGACTTGCGGTCAGCGGAGCACCGCGGCATGCAGCCCCTGCCTCTCCCTGCCGCTCTGGCCACGACCCTGGCGGTGGTGGCGATGGCCGCCGGGGGCTGCGCAGCCCCCACGCCCCCGGCCCGGCAGCCTCCGGCGGTGCAGGTGGAGCCGATCGGCGAGGCCGTGTTCAGCCCCGCGATCGAGATGGTGAGCCAGCTCTCCACCACCACCGACGTGGCACTCCGCCCGCAAGTGGAGGGCCGGGTGGTGCAGATCCTGGGGCAGCAGGGACAGCAGGTGGAGGCCGGTCAGCCCATCCTGGTGCTCGACACGCGCAGTAGCGGGCTGCCCTCGATGCGGCCCGCACCGAGGCGCGCCGGGACGCGGTGAATGCCGAGCGCTTCACCTTTCTGCAGCAGCGGGGCGCGGTGTCAGCCCGCGAACGGGACTTCTATGTGACCCAGGCGATCACGAGCCGGGATCAGGCCCGTGTGCGGGAGGCCGACCTGGCCTACAAGGTGGTGCGGGCACCGATCAGCGGCCTGATCGGCAATCTTTCGTCGGTGCAGCTGGGCGATGTCGTGCGGAGCGGTGAGGCGATCACCGGCATCGTCGATAACACCAGCTCTTACACCCTGATAGATGTGCCGGCCACCCAGGCGCGCCAGGTGGCCATGGGTCAGACGGTTGAGCTGCAGACCCAGACCACCCCGCCGATCACAGGCAGCGGCCAGGTGGTGTTCATCTCGCCCTCCTTCGGCATCCGGGGCAGCCAGCAGTCCCCCAACAGCATGCTGGTGAAGGCCCAGTTCGCCAATCCCACCGGCGAGCTGAAGGTCGGCATGTTCGTGAGGAACCGCATCATCACCAGCCGCCGCCGCGACCATCAGCGGCGCCGGTTTCAACGGCAACAGCCCTGATCAGGGCCTGTTCTTCTTCGGTCTCAAGCCTCTGGAGGAGCGCTCCGGCCGTGCGCACCGGGCTCCGGCGATCGTGGCCCGGCTCAACGTCCGCCTGAGTGACTTCAGCACCGGCCTGGCGGGAGCGTCCCAGCCTCCTGCAATCCCGGGCTTCTCGGCCCAGGGGGGGCTTCTCCTTCCAGTTCAACGACCTCAGCGAGGGTGCGTTCAGTTTCGAGGAACTGGATGAGCAGGTGCAGAGCCTGCTCCTGGCCGGTCAGGCCAGCGGAGAGTTCTCCACGCTCTACACCCAGTTCATTCCCAGCTCGCCGGCGTTCGCCCTGAGCATCGACCGCTCCACCATGGGCGCCCTGAACATCGACTTTCAGCAGGCGATGCAGGCGATCGCGATTCTCGCCGGCGGTAACGATTCCGGCCTCACCTATGACGGTGGCCAGGTGCGCAACATCTCTGTGCAGGCTGCCGACAGTGGCCGCAGCCAGCTCGAGGACATCCTCAGCTACTACGTGGGCAACCCGAGGGTGAGCTGATCCAGGTGCCCCAGTTCGCCCGGACCGATCTCACCAGCGCGCCACCGGTGATCAGCCACTACAACCTCTACCGCACGATCCTGGTGCAGGGGGCGGAGGCGGCGGGCAGGAGATCGGGCCAGGCGCTGGCCGCCATCCAGCGCGTCTTCAGGGACCAGAACTTCAACAACATCGGCTCTGCCTTCACCGGCATCGCCGCCCTCCAGCTCTCGGCCGGCAATGCCAGCGTGCTGGTGCTCGGCCTGGGCATCCTGTTCGTGTTTCTCGTGCTCTCCGCCCAGTACGAGAGCTACGTCACGCCGGTGATCATCCTGATGACCGTGCCGCTGGCGATGCTGGGCGCCCTGGTGTTCCTGGCCCTGCGCTCGATCGACCTCAACATCTATGCCCAGGTGGGGCTGGTGACCCTCACCGGCCTGGCGGCCAAGAACGGCATCCTGATCGTGGAACTGGCCGAACAGCAGCAGCGGGAGAGGGGGTTGGTGGTGGCCGATGCCGTGATCGCCGCGGCTGAATCCCGACTGCGCCCGATCCTGATGACGGCGATCGCCTCCCTGGCCGGCTTCCTGCCCCTGGTGCTCCCCACCACCGTGCTCTCGCTTGGCGTCGTGCCTCCCTTCTACGTGGTGGTGAAGGGTCTCGAGGAGCGGGCGTTCGGCCCGACGACTCCGGAACCGGCTGAGCCTGGGGCCTGAGGGAAGCGCAGCCGGCCCCTCACCTGCGCATGGCCGCTGCCCTGGCGTGGGGTCACAATGGCGCGGTCTGCCTGCTGCCGGCGCGTGCTGATTCGCCGAATGTCCGTTCTGGCTCTGATGACTGGAGCCATTCCGGGGCTCGTGGCCTGTGCGGACCAGCAGGCCACGGCTCCGCAAGCCTTCGTGTCGGTGGAGAGCGCACCCGTGCAGGCCTCAGAATTCGCCGACCAGCTCACCACCGTCGGCACCCTGGAATCGGTGGAGAAGGTGTCGCTGGCGGCCAGGGCGGGTGGGCGCATCGAGCGCATCCTGGTGCGCGAGGGAGAGGTGGTGCAGGCGGGCCAGTTGATGGTGGTGCTCGATCAGAAACAGAGCCAGGCGGAGCTGGCGGCGGCCCGCGCCACCATGGAGCAGAACCGGATCGACTTCAAGCGCTACGAGTTTCTGGCCGCCCAGGGGGCCGCCAGCGCCTTCCAGCGGGATCGCTTCCGGGAAGCCTTCCTGCAGTCCCAGGAAAACGTGCGGATCCGGCAGGCCGATCTGGCCTTCAAGGACCTGCGCGCCCCCATCAGCGGCGTCGTCAGTGATCTGGAGGTGAAGGTGGGGGATGTGATCCGGGAGGGCACTCCGTTCACCAGCCTGATCCGCAACGATCGCCTGCAGGTGCGCGTGGAGGTGCCCGCGGTCCATGCCGCGAAGGTGCGGCTCGGGCAGCAGGTGTTCGTGGAGGCTCCCGGTGGCGGCGGCACCCTGGCGAGCGGGCGGGTGAGTTTCGTCGACCCCAACGTCACGGCCGACACCCAGGGGCTGCTGGTGACGATGCCGTTCGACAACCCCGGTCCGGATCTGCGCAACGGCATGCGTCTTCGCACCCGCGTGGTGTTCGACACCCGGCCGCAGCTCTCGGTGCCGTTCAGCGCCGTACGGCAGACCGCAGGCCAGAGCTTCGTGTTCCGAGTCGGCGGACTGCAGGAACTCAAGGCAAACCCCGGACAGCTCACCGTGAAGCAGCTGGCCACCCTCCCTGCCAATGGCGCCTATGCCCTGCAGACTCCCGTCGAGCTCGGTTCCGTGCAGGGCGACCGCTACCCCGTGATCCAGGGCCTGCAAACGGGTGAGCGGGTGATCACCACCAATCTGCTCAGGCTCCGGCATGGCACGCAAGTGCTGCTGAAGTGAGGCACTAAGCGATGTCTCCTTCCAACAACTTCATCACCCGGCCGGTCCTCACCACGGTCTGCAGCCTGCTGATCGTGATCGTGGGTCTGATTGCCATCCCGGTGCTGCCGGTGGAGAACCTCCCCGACATCGCTCCGCCCACGGTCACCGTGAGAGCTACCTATCCCGGCGCGGATGCCATCTCCGTGGAGGAGGGGGTGACCTCGGTGCTGGAGCAGCAGATCAACGGGGTGCAGGACATGGAGTTCATCACCTCCACCAGTTCCGCCGATGGCGTGTCCAGCATCACCGTGTCCTTCGCCAGTGGCACGGACGGTGACATCAACCAGGTGAATGTTCAGAACAGTGTGTCGCTGGCCGAGCCGAGGCTGCCCCAGGAAGTGCGGCAGACCGGGGTCAGTGTTCAGAAGGCCTCCAACTCGATTCTTCTTGTTTATAACTTCGCATCCGAGGATCCGCAGAAGCCCTACAGCGTTGAATTCATATCTGGTCTCCTGGATCAGAATCTCACCGATCCGATCCGCCGCGTCCGGGGCGTCGGCTCCCTCACCTATTTCGGCAACCGCCAGCTGGCCTACCGGATCTGGCTGGACCCCACTCGCCTCACCTCCGTGGGTCTCACCTCGGCCGATGTGCGGGCGGCCCTGCAGAGCCAGAACCGGCTGGTGCCGGCGGGACAGGTGGGAGGGGAGCCCTCGCCGGAAGGCCAGCCCTACACCTTCACGGTGCAGCTCCAGGGCCGTCTGCGCTCCCTGGAGGAGTTCCAGAATCTGATCCTCAGGCGCATGGGCGATGGCTCGCTGATCCGGCTGAAGGATGTGGGACGTGTCTCTCTCGGGGGCGAGACCTTCAACATCGGCGCCACCGACATCAATGGCGTGCCCTCGGTGGGCATGGCCATCTACCAGCTCAGCGGCAGCAATGCCGTCGAAGTGTCGGCAGGGGTGGAGAAGGTGATCGATGAGTTCAGGGCCAAGCTCCCACCAGGGGTGAAGGCGGAGAAGATCTACGACACCACTGACTTCATCAACGCCTCGATCCGGGGCGTGGCCAATGCCCTGCGGGATGCGGTGGTGCTGGTGGTGCTGGTGCTGTTCCTGTTCCTGCAGGACTGGAAATCAACTCTGGTGCCGGGGATTGCCATCCCGGTCGCCCTGATCGGCACCTTTGCTGGTGTGCTCGCGTCCGGATTCTCCCTGAACCAGCTCACCCTGTTCGGCCTGGTGCTGGCCACCGGTCTGGTGGTGGATGACGCGATCACCGTGATCGAAGACACCACCAGCAAGAAGCAGTCAGGCATGGGCTCCATCGGGGCGGCGATGGCCACCATGGATGAGCTCTTCTCTGCCGTGATCGCCACCTCCCTGGTGCTGTTCGCGGTGTTCGTGCCGGTGCTGTTCTTCCCAGGCGCCACCGGTACGATCTACAAGCAATTCGCCGCCACGATCATCTTCTCGGTGGCGATCTCCACCTTCAATGCCCTCACCTTCTCCCCCATGCTGTCGGGACTGCTGCTGGGGCTGGAAGGGGGCACACCCTCCCGCCGCACCTACGGCATCGGTGGCGGCTTCATGGGCTTCATCTACGGACTGCTGTCCGCCGGCGGCGGCGTGGTGCCTGCGCTGATCGCAACCCTGGCAGGTGTGCTGGTGGGCTTTGCCCTCAAGCTCACCACGGGTCTTCCCCTGCGCCTGCCCTTCGCCATCGGCGGTGCCGCCGCGGGCCTGGTCTTCGGTGGCATACCCAATCCCCTGCCGGTGGTGATCTTCACCGGAATCGGTCTGCTGCTGGGCTTCTTTCTCGATCCCATCTTCACCGCCTTCAACCGCTTCTATGCCCGGGTCGAGAGCGGCTACCGGGGTCTGCTCGGCTGGGTTCTCGACCACCGCCGCGTTGTGATGGGCCTGCTGGCGGGTGGCATCGCCCTGACGGCCGTGGCCTTCAATGTCATGCCTTCGGGTTTCGTGCCCACGGAGGATCAGGGCTATGCCATCGGCTTCGTGCAGGCTCCCGATGGCGTGTCGCTGGAGCGCACCGAGGCGATCAACCAGGAGGTGGCTGAAATTCTGCGAACGGAGCAGGAGTACGGGGTTCAGAGTGCCGCTCTGTTCAGCGGTGCCAGCCTGCAGGGAAACGCCCCCAACCGGGGCATTTTCTTCCTTGGCACCGAAAACTGGGATCAGCGCCAGTCTCGCGATCGCAGCGTCACCGCGATCGTGGGGCGGCTGAACGCCAAGCTCCAGGCCGTCGATGGCGCCCGGGTGTTCGTGGTCGAGCCTCCGGCTGTCCCCGGTTATGGCACCGGCGACGGCTTCGAGTTGCAGTTGCTGGATCGGAGCGGCGGTGCCTTCTCGCTGCCCGAGCTGGCGGAGCAGGCCAACACCCTGATCCGCAACGCCACCCAGACTGGCGTGTTCAGCCGTGTGTTCACCCAGTTCTCGCCGGAAAGTCCGCAGCTGGAGGTGCTCGTGGACCGTGACCGGATGGCGGCCCTCGGCATTGATTATGGCGATGCCATGAGCACCTTCAGCTTCTACTTCGGCGGCTCCTATGTGAATGACACATTCGTGGAGGGTCAGGCCAGACGTGTCTACATCCAGGCGGATGACGTTTACCGATCCACGCCTGAATCGCTGACCGAGTTGTTTGTGCGCAACAGCAACGGCGAGCAGGTGCCGCTTTCTGAATTCTTCACGGTACGCCCCATCACCGGGCCCTCCGTGATCCCGAGATTCAATCTCTTCCGTTCCATTCAGGTGGAAGGCAATGCCGCCCCAGGCAGGAGTTCCGGTGAGGCCATCAATGCCATCCGATCCCAGTTCGAGCAGCTCAATGTGCCTGGTCTCGGCTATGACTGGACTGGCATCTCCCGTGAAGAGGTAAAGGCGGGTGCCCTGGCGATCGTGATCTTCGCGCTTGGCATCCTGGTGGTCTTCATGGTGCTCTCCGCCCAGTACGAGAGCTATACCGATCCCCTGATCATTCTGATGACGGTGCCCACCGCCATGCTGGGGGCCCTGCTGTTCCTGGCCGCTCGCGGCGAGGTGCTGAACATCTACGCCCAGGTGGGGCTGGTGATGCTGATCGGCCTGGCGGCCAAGAACGGCATTCTGATCGTGGATCTGGCCAACCAGCGCATGGCGGCCGGGGCCACGGCCCTGGTGGCCGCGCGGGAGGCAGCCCAGTCGCGCCTGCGGCCGTCGCGCCTGCGGCCGATCCTGATGACGGCGATCTCCTCCCTGTTCGGCTTCCTGCCCCTGGTGCTGGCCTCAGGAGCCGGGGCGCGCAGCCAGTCCTCGCTGGGCACGGTGGTGTTCGGCGGTCTGCTGGTGGCCACCGTGCTTTCCCTGTTGGTGGTGCCGGTGTTCTACGTGGTGATGAAGCAGTTCTTCGGCGGCGACCGTGCCGATGAGAAGCCAGTGGCTCCCGCTCCGGAGAGCAGCGCCTGATGGCCCTGACCCTCCCTGAGTGCAGCTGATGGCACTCCCCCGGTTTAACGGTGCCGCGGCCACCCTCGCCGCTCTGGTTGGTG
>JALOOQ010000014.1 GCA_025454305.1 Cyanobium sp. Prado107 | reverse complement strand
CACGAACACGGTGATGGCGCCGGCCCGCTGCTGCTGCCGCCGCAGCTTCTCGGCGGCCCGGCAGGTGTAGGTGGCGATCGCCTCGCGCAGGTGGGGCAGGTTGTCGATCGGCCGGGAGAAGCTGCGGCTCACGCAGGTCTCGCGCTTGGCCGCCGGCAGCCGCTCCAGCGGCAGGCAGGCGATGCCGCGCAGTTCCTGCTGCAGCCGCACCCCCACCACGCCGCAGCGGCGGCGCAGCTCGCCGGTGGGCATGTCGCGCAGGGCCCGGGCGCTGGCGATGCCGCGCAGCCGGCACCAGCGGGCCAGCCGGCGGCCGATGCCCCACACGTCCTCGACCGCCACCGCCTCCAGCCAGGGGTCGGGATCGGCCACCGCCCCCAGGTCGAACACGCCCTGGCCCGCGCCCTCGCCGGCCCCCTCCGGCTGCCGGCCAGCGGCCTTGGCCAGCCGGTTGGCCAGCTTGGCCTGCACCTTGGTGGCGGCGATGCCCACCGCCACCGGCAGGCCCAGCCGGCGCTGCACGTCGCGGCGCAGGCGCCATCCCCAGTCCGTCAGGTCGCCGCCGGCGGGGCGATGCAGCAGCCCGAAGGCCTCGTCGATCGAGTAGATCTCCAGCTCCTCCACCCACCCCTCCAGCACGCTCATCAGCCGCTGGCTCATGTCGGCGTAGAGGGCGTAGTTGGAGCTGCGCACGATCACCCCCAGCCGCTCCAGCTGGCGCTGCACCTGGAAATACGGCTGGCCCATGGGGATGCCGAGGGCGCGGGCCTCGGCGCTGCGCGAGACGATGCAGCCGTCGTTGTTGGAGAGCACCACCAGGGGCCGGTCGATCAGGGCCGGATCCAGCAGCGCCTCGCAGGAGGCGTAGAAGTTGTTGCCGTCGATCAGCACCGTGGCTTCCCGAGCGCTGGCCTGGCGCACCATGGCTCAGAGGCTGTGGATGGCGTGGATGGCCACGCCCCAGATGCGGCTGTCGTCGCCGTCGCCCAGCTCCAGCGGCGGGTAGTCGGGATGGGCGGCCTCCAGGCGCCAGCGGCCGCGGTGGCGGCGCAGGTGCTTGAGGGTGAAGGACCCCTCGATCACGGCCACCACCACCCGGCCCGCCCGCGGCTCGACCGCCCGGTCCACCACCAGCAGATCGCCGTCGAGGATGCCGGCCCCGCGCATCGAGTCGCCGCTCACCCGCAGGAAGAAGGTGCTGCTGGGGTGGCGGATCAGCGCTTCGTTGAGATCGATGCGGCTCTCCACGTAGTCGTCGGCCGGGCTGGGGAAGCCTGCGGCCACCGTGGTTCCGGCCAGGGGGAGGGGGCAGCGCAGCCGCTGGCCCGGCGGGGGCAGCGGCCCCAGCAGGCTGAGTTGCGGTGCACTGAGCTCCGGAGGACTGAGTTGCGGCGGGCCGGGTTGCGGCGAATCGAGCTGCGGCGGGCCGCTGCCGGCCGGGCGCCTGTCCTGGTGCGGCATGGGCGCGGGAGAGGCTGCATCCATGCCGTTAGTTTAGATGTACTACTCGGGCTCGTCGCTCGGTTCTCGTGGGCGGCCAGGGGTCTCCATACGATGGGGCAGCCGGTGGAGGACGACCCGATGGGTGCGCGGACGGCCTGGACGGCCGCTTCAGGACTGGTGCTGGTGCTGTTCCTGATCGTCCATCTGGGCGGCGTGGCCCTGGCTCCGCTGGATCCGGCCGCCTTCGAGACCTACGCAGTCGCGCTGCACGGCTCGGCCTGGCTGCCGGCGGCCGAGCTGGGACTGCTGGCCGTGGCCCTGAGCCACGCGGGCCTCAGCCTGACCAAGGTGATCGCCAACCGCCGCGCGGGCAACACGGCGGCGCTGGTGAGCCGTCGCGCTGATCCTCTGGGGGCTCTGGCGGCCCGCAGCCAGGCCATGGGGGGGGTGACACTGCTGGGCTTTCTGGTCGTGCATCTGCTGCAGCTGCGCTGGTCCCGGCCGGGGGCCGGTGAGGAACTGGCGGCTCTGCACGCGGTGCTGGCCCAGCCGGCATCCCTGCTGCTGTATCTGGCCGCGGCCATGGCGGTGGCCCTGCACCTGGCCCATGGCAGTGAAGCGGCTCACCGCAGCCTGGGCCTGCTCGATCCCGCCAACGGCGGCCGCATCCGCGGCGCCGGTCGGGCGCTGGCCCTGCTGGTGGGCGGTGGCTTCGCCGCGGTGGCCGTGCTGGTGGCCCTGCCATGAGCCCTCTGCCCGATCCGCGCCTGCCCGCCGGTCCGATCGCCGATGCCTGGCGCCGCACCCGCGCCGAGCTGCCGCTGATCAGTCCACTGCGCAAGCGGCAGCTGCAGGTGCTGGTGGTGGGCACGGGCCTGGCCGGCGCCTCGGCCGCCGCCACCCTGGCCGAGCAGGGCTACCGGGTGACGGTGCTCACTTACCACGACAGCCCGCGGCGGGCCCACTCGGTGGCGGCCCAGGGGGGCATCAACGCCGCCAAGAACTACGCCGCCGACGGCGACAGCGTCCAGCGCCTGTTCGCCGACACCCTGCGGGGCGGCGACTTCAGGGCCCGCGAGGCCGGCTGCATGCGCCTGGCCGAACTCAGCGGCGGCATCATCGACCAGGCCGTGGCCCAGGGGGTGCCGTTCGCCCGCGAGTACGGCGGCACCCTGGCCACCCGCAGCTTCGGCGGGGCGCTGGTGAGCCGCACCTTCTACGCCCGCGGCCAGACCGGCCAGCAGCTGCTCTACGGCGCCACCGCCGCCCTGCTGCGTCAGGTGGCCGCCGGCCGCGTCACGCTGCTGCCCCGCCGCGACGTGCTCGAGCTGATCACGGTGGACGGGGTGGCCCGGGGCGTGGTAGCCCGCCACCTGCTCACGGGCGCCCTGGAGGTGTACACCGCCCAGGCGGTGCTGCTGGCCACCGGTGGCTACAGCAACGTGTTCTTTCTCTCCACCAACGCCCTCAAATCCAATGCCACGGCGATCTGGCGGGCCCATCGCCAGGGGGCCCTGTTCGCCAATCCCTGCTTCACCCAGATCCACCCCACCTGCATCCCCAGCGGTGATCCCGGCCAGAGCAAGCTCACGCTGATGAGCGAGAGCCTGCGCAACGACGGCCGCATCTGGCTGCCGGCGATCGCCGGCGACAGCCGCCCGCCGCAGCAGATCCCCGAGAGCGAGCGCGACTACTTCCTCGAGCGGCTCTATCCCCGCTACGGCAACATGGCGCCCCGCGACCTGGCCTCCCGCCGGGCCCGTGAGCTCTGCAACGCCGGCCACGGTGTGGGCCCGGGCGGGCGGTCGGTGTATCTGGATCTGCGCGACGCCATCGCCGCGCAGGGGCGCGCGGTGATCGAGCAGCGCTACGGCAACCTGCTGGAGATGTACGCGCGCATCAACGGCGAGGATCCCTATGCCACGCCGCTGCGCATCTACCCCGCTCCCCACTACACGATGGGGGGCCTGTGGGTGGACTACCAGCTGATGAGTTCGATCCCCGGGCTGTTCGTGCTGGGGGAGGCCAACTTCTCCGAGCACGGCGCCAACCGCCTCGGTGCCAGCGCCCTGATGCAGGGCCTGGCCGACGGCTATTTCATTGCGCCCGCCACGGTGACGGCCTGGCTGGCGGGCCATCCCACCCCGGTGATCGACGCCGATCACCCCGCCTGCCGTGAGGCCCTCGCCCTGGCCCACGCCCGCATCGACGCCGTGCTGGCGGCAGCTGGCGACCGGTCGGTGGATGGCTTCCACCGCGAGCTGGGGGCACTGATGATCGAGCGCTGCGGCATCAGCCGCACGGCCGCGGGCCTGCGGGCCGGCCTGGCGGAGGTGGCGGCGCTGGAGCAGCGCTTCCATGGCGAGGTGCGCGTGCCCGGGACGGCCGAGGGGCCCAACCCGGAGCTGGAGAAGGCCCTGCGGGTGGTGGATTTCTTCGGGCTGGCCCAGCTGATGCTGCGCGATGCGCTGGCCCGCGAGGAGTCCTGCGGCGCCCATTTCCGTGAGGAGCACCAGAGCGCCGACGGCGAGGCCCGGCGCGACGACAGCCGCTTCGCCCACATCGCCGCCTGGGAGCACCGGGATGGCGGCGCCGAGCCGATCCGGCATGCCGAGCCGCTCACCTTCACGGCGCTCCAGCCCAGCGCCCGCAGCTACCGATGACCAGCCAGCCGCCCGTCAGCCCGGCAGCGGGCCCCCGCCGCCTCTCCCTCAGCCTGCGCATCTGGCGCCAGGACTCGCCCGAGGCCGCCGGTGCCTTCCACACCTACCGGCTGGAGCGGGTGTCGGCCGATCTCTCGCTGCTGGAGGCCCTCGACCAGCTCAACGAACAGCTGATCGCCGCCGGTGAGCGGCCGGTGCATTTCGAGCACGACTGCCGCGAGGGCATCTGCGGCAGCTGCGGCTTCCTGGTGAACGGCCAGGCCCACGGTCCCCAGACCGCCACCACGGTGTGCCAGCTCTACCTGCGTCAGTTCCGCGACGGCGCCACCCTCACCCTGGAGCCCTGGCGGGCCCGCGCCTTCCCCCTGATCCAGGATCTGGCGGTGGAACGCGCAGTCCTCGACCGGCTGCTGATCGCCGGCGGCTACTGCTCGGTGAGCACGGGCCAGGCGCCGGAGGCCAACGCCATCCTGGTGGGCCAGGAGCAGGCGCGCTCGGCCTTCGACACCGCCACCTGCATCGGCTGCGGTGCCTGTGTGGCCAGCTGCCGCAACGCCTCGGCGAGCCTGTTCGTGGCCGCCAAGCTGGCCCACCTGGGCCAGTTGCCGCAGGGCCAGCCGGAACGGACGCGGCGCGCCCAGGCGATGCAGGGTCAGATGGCGGCCGAGGGCTTCGGCGGCTGCAGCAGCAACCTGGAGTGCGAGGCCGTGTGCCCCCAGGAGATCTCAGCCGACTGGATCAGCTGGATGCGGCGGGAGAGTCGACGCTGACCACGTCGCCCTGAAAGCGGCGCACGAACGTGGCGAGGGACATGGGTCCGCAGCGGCGCAGCCAGCCGATCCCATGGGGGTAGCGGCGCCAGCAGCTCACCGTGGTCCCTCCGGAATGCGCCTGGATCAGATAGCGGTAGGCAGCCTGCTGAGCCGCCGGCCCTGCGGCTTCTGCGGCCAGCCTGGGCAGGGGAGCGAACACCGCGCTGAACTCAGGGAAGTGGCGGGGCGGCGAGCCGGTGGCCCGCAGCGGTGCTCCCAGCAGGCCGGCCACTCGCCACGGCACACCTCCCTCCGCGAGCCACCAGTGGCGCTGGCGGCGCGCGGTGTGGTCCAGGAGAGAGATCAGGGCGGGGCTGGCACCAGGCACTGGTGGGGTGGCATCGACCCTGATCCAGTGCCACCCCTGTCACCCGGCCTGACTCAGCATGGACTCAGATGGAAAGGGATGGCTGGCAGAACAGCACGATCAGCCAGATGGTGCCGATGATCGGGATCAGACCCAGGAGGATCCAGGGCCAGGGTTTGCCGATGTCACGGAGGCGCCGCACCGCCAGAGGGATGCCCGGCACGATCGTGGCCACGCTGTAGACGTTGTAGAGCGCCTTCGAGATCGGGTACAGCACCAGCAGCACAATGAAATTCGCGAGCACGAACCACCAGTAGTCGCCGCGATTCGAGCGACCCTGGTAATCGAACGACCGCGTCCAGGCCGAGGTGAAGGCTTCAACGATGCGCATGGCGGCATGCAGGCGACACCGTTCTCTAGAGACGGTGAACGCAGCGGACAAGTCTTTGTCGCGAACCGTTGCCTCAGCTCACCGTGGCCATGTGACGGATCAGGTCGATGCACTTGCAGCTGTATCCCCACTCGTTGTCATACCAGGCCACCACCTTCACGAAGGTGTCGGTGAGGGCGATGCCGGCGCTGGCATCGAACACCGAGGTGCAGCTTTCGCCCACGAAATCGCTGGACACCACCGCATCTTCGGTGTAACCGAGGATGCCGGCCATGGGGCCCTCGCTGGCCGCCTTCATCGCCGCCTTGATGGCCTCGTAGCCGGCGGGTCTCGCCAGGTTCACCGTCAGGTCCACCACTGACACATCCGGGGTGGGGACGCGGAAGGCCATGCCGGTGAGCTTGCCGTTCAGCTCCGGGATCACCTTGCCCACCGCCTTGGCTGCCCCGGTGCTGCTGGGAATGATGTTCTGGCCGGCGCCCCGGCCACCGCGCCAGTCCTTGGCCGAGGGGCCGTCCACGGTTTTCTGGGTGGCGGTGACAGCGTGCACCGTGGTCATCAGCCCATCGACGATGCCGAAGCTGTCGTGCAGCACCTTGGCGACCGGCGCCAGGCAGTTCGTGGTGCAGCTGGCGTTCGAGACGATCGTCTGGCCCGCGTAGGCGTCGTGATTCACTCCCATCACGAACATCGGCGTGGCGTCCTTGGACGGGGCGCTCATCACCACCCGCCGGGCGCCGGCCCGCAGGTGGGCGCCGGCGCTCTCGCCGGTGAGGAAGAAGCCGGTGCATTCGAGCACGTACTCGGCGCCCACCGCTGCCCAGTCGAGGTTGGCGGGGTCGCGTTCGGCGGTGATGCGGATGGCCTGGCCGTTCACCACCAGCTGACCGTTCTCCACCCGCACGTCACCGTGGAAGCGGCCGTGGGTGGAGTCGTAGCGGAGCATGTAGGCCAGATAGTCCACATCGATCAGGTCATTGATCGCCACCACCTCCACGTCGGCCACGGCGCAGGCGCGGCGAAAGGCGAGCCGACCGATGCGGCCGAAGCCGTTGATGCCGATGCGGATGGTCATGGTGCTGAACTGAGATCACGCTCCAAGGGCAGGCTACGGATCGAAACCGCGCCCGTCAGGTCCTCAGGCACCGGATCTCAGATTTCGTCGTCTTCCAGAAGCAACTGCTCGAAGGCGGTGTAGAGGTCGGCCTGCCCGCGCCCGCGCTGGGGTTGGCAGGCGCCAGGGGCTCCGGGCCCGCTCCGCCGGGTCCGCCCGGAGCTGCGGCCCATCGTCTGCTGTCCTCGCCCGGTCCTCGTCTGCGCTGTCTCGGGGCCTGGGTTCGCCGCCTTCGCCCTGGCGCTGCCGGCTTCGAGTTCGCGCAGCCGCTCGAGCAGGTGCGGGGGGGCGCTGCCATCGGGACTGGTGCGCATCAGCTCATGAAACAGGGCCTCAGGATCGGTCTCCGTCTCCAGCCGGTGGCGCTTGCCGTCTGCGGCTGTCGGCGCCGCCGCCGGCGCTGGCGGCTCCGGCAACGGCAGGCGCTGCGGCAGGGTGCGGCCGAGCTGGCGCAGGCGCTCGAGGCTGCGGGGGTCGAAGCTCATGGTGCCGGGTCGGGAGTTCAGGGGCAGTCCAGGCTGGCCCGGGTGTCCCGGCCGGTGACGGGATTGGTGCCGCGGGCCACGGCGCAGAGGGCCTGGCGGGCATCGCCACGCAGGGGCACGTTGCTGAAGTCCGCTCCGTCGATGGTCACGTTCTCGAAGCGGGTGTTGAAGGCGAAGGCGTCCACCAGCACCGCATTGCTCAGGTCGGTGCCGTTGAACACCGCCGAATCGAGGGTGGCCTCGCGCAGGTTGGTGCCGCTCAGGTCGGCATCCTGCAGCTTGGCCCCGAACAGGCTGGCGCCCTGCAGGTCGGAGCCGGAGAGGTTGGCGTCGCGCAGGTTGGTGAGGTTGAAGGTGGCACCGCGCAGGTCCTGCCCGGAGTAGTCAGCGCCGATCAGCACCTGCTTGGCCACATCCACCGCCGCCGCCACCGGCGCCCCTCCGGCCAGCACCGGCGCCAGCAGCAGCAGCACGGCCAGAAGCAGTGCCGGCAGTACTGCTGGCACTGCCCGGCGGACCGGAACCCGGGGGTGTGGGGCCATGGCAGCGCTGCAGCTGGGGCAACCCTAGGAACAGTCCCGGCCCGCGCCGCCCATGCCTCACGCCCGACTGTCCGGAGGCTGGGCCGAGCAGCGCGCCCTGCGGCTGCTGCTGCAGCGCGGCTGGCGGGTGCGCGACCGCAACTGGCGCTGCCGCTGGGGAGAGCTGGATCTGGTGCTTCAGAAGCACGAGCGCCTGCTGCTCGTGGAGGTGAAGGGGCGTCGCAGCGGCGTCGACGGCTGGGGCGTGGCGGCCCTGCGGTCCGGCAAGCGCGGGCGGCTGGAGCGGGCCTGGCGGTGCTGGCTCGCCGATCACCCGGACGACACCAGCCGGACGGTGGAACTGGTGTATGCCCTGGTGCCCCTGCCGCCTCTGCGGGGTGCCGTCCGCTGGATCCGGGCCCGCTTCTGAGCCCGCCGTTGGTGATCTGCCGCCTGAGCGGCGCCAGGCAATCTGGAGCGTTCAGGCCCCTCCACCATGACCTCTGGCGCCCACCGGGCCCGCAAACGCTTCGGCCAGCACTGGCTGGTGGATCAGGGGGTGCTGGAGCGGATCGTGGCGGCGGCGGAGCTGCAGCCGGGTGAGCACGTGCTGGAGATCGGCCCCGGCCGTGGCGCCCTCACCGAACGTCTGCTGCGTTCCCCGGCGGCGGCGGTGCAGGCTGTGGAGCTGGACCGGGACCTCCTGGACGGGCTGCGCCAGCGCTTCGGCGCCGACCCGCGCTTCAGGCTGCTGGCCGGCGATGCCTTGGCAGTGGATCTGCCGCCCGCCGAGAAGGTGGTGGCCAACATCCCGTACAACATCACCGGGCCCCTGCTGGAGCGCCTGGTAGGGCGCCTCGATCGGCCTGTCACGCCGCCCTACCGCCGGCTGGTGCTGCTGCTGCAGCATGAGGTGGCGGAGCGCATCTGCGCCACGCCCGGCAGCCGGCCCTACTCGGCCCTGAGTGTGCGGCTGCAGCTGCTGGCCCGCTGCCGTCGGGTGTGCGCCGTGCCGCCGCGCTGCTTCCGGCCACCCCCCCGGGTGCAATCCGAGGTCATCTGCCTGGATCCCCTGCCCGAGGCGGATCGCCTCGATCCCCGCCTGGCCCGCCAGCTGGAACAGCTGCTCCAGCGCTGCTTCGCGTCCCGGCGCAAGATGCTGCGCAACACCCTGGCCGGTCTGCTGCCGCCCGCCGAGCTGATGGAACTGGCCGAGGCCGTGGGCATTGCACTCTCCCAGCGTCCGCAGGAGATCGCCCCGCCTACCTGGGTGGCCCTGGCGGCGGGCTTGAATCGCAGCAGCAGCGCACCGCAGGCCGGCGATGGTTGAACTCAGCGTGTGGGCGCCCGCGAAGATCAACCTGCACCTGGAGGTGCTGGGTCTGCGTCCCGACGGCTTCCATGAGCTGGCGATGGTGATGCAGAGCATCGATCTGGTCGACAGGCTGCAGCTGGCTGCCAGCGCCGACGGTGCCATCACCCTCGCGTGTGACCGTCCCGGCCTGCCCACCGATGGCAGCAATCTGATCGTCAAGGCCGCCGAACTGCTCCGGCTGCGTGCCGGTCTGCCGGAACTCGGCGCGCGCATCGGGCTGCGCAAGCGCATCCCGGTGGGTGCCGGGCTGGCCGGCGGCTCCAGCAACGCCGCGGCGGCCCTGGTGGGTCTCAACGCCCTCTGGGGGCTGGGCCTGGGAGGTTCCGAGCTGCATGGGCTGGCTGCCCGTCTCGGTTCCGACGTGCCGTTCTGCCTCGCCGGCGGCACCCAGCTGTGCTTCGGCCGCGGGGAACGGCTCGAGCCCGTGCCCCCGACGGCCTGCCGTTCGCTGGCGGTGCTGCTGATCAAGCACCCAGCCGCCAGTGTGAGCACGCCCTGGGCCTATGGCCGCTTACGCGAACTGCGCGGGCGGAGTTACCTCAGCGGCGAGGAGTCCTTCGAGCGCCGGCGCGATGCCCTCCGCCGCGGACCGCTGCTCCAGGCCCTGGCGCAGCCTGGGCCGCTGCCCACGCTGCGCAACGATCTGCAGGCGGTGGTCGAACCCGAGGTGACCAGTGTCCGTGAGGGCCTGGCGCTGCTGCGGGGCCTGCCCGGAAGCCTGGCGGTGGCCATGAGCGGCTCGGGCCCGAGCCTGTTCGCCCTGTTCGACGACCAGTCCAAGGCGCAGGCGGCCCAGGCCCACCTGGCCACGGATCTGCAGACGGTCGGATTCGAGAGCTGGGTGTGCGGCTTCCGCGCCTCGGGCGTCATGCTGGAGCCGTGACCGATCTCAGCCCCTCTCCTGATTCCGGCACCACCGCCGGCGGCGATGCTGGTAGCGATGCAGCTACCGATGCAGACCGGGCAGTGGCCCAGCCCGAGGCACCGCCTTCCAAGGGCCCCCTCAGCTTCCTCTCCGGTGCCCTCACCGCCGGGCTGCTGAGCTGGCTCTGCCTGGGCCTGAGCCGGCGCATGGCTCTCTACTACGCCCTGCATCCCCCCCACTACGCCTCGAGCGTCGCCCAGTCGATCGCCACCGCTCTCAAGACGCTGCTGGTGGGGATGGCCTTCCTGGCCACCTTCAGCTTCGGATTCATTGCCCTGGGGCTCGCCCTGGCCTTCCTGCGCAGCCTGATGGGGGCCGCCACACCCACCGGTGACAGGGCAGGGTCAGGTTCCTAGGGTCGACGAACGCAACCGCGCCATGACCCTCCACGACCTCGGCCTGCTGATCACCCTGCTGCTGCCGGGGATGCTGCTCTCGGTGCTGATCCTCAGCACCTTTGCCGCCGGCGGCTGAGATAGGTTGGCCGCCAGCCGATCCCTGCCGACGCGTGGCCGAAACGCTGCTGTTCAACGCCCTTCGCGAGGCCATCGACGAGGAGATGGCCCGCGATCCCCATGTCTGTGTGATGGGCGAGGACGTGGGCCACTACGGCGGCTCCTACAAGGTCACCAAGGACCTCTACGAGAAGTACGGCGAGCTGCGCGTGCTCGACACTCCGATCGCCGAGAACTCCTTCACCGGCATGGCGGTGGGTGCAGCCATGACCGGCCTGCGGCCGATCGTGGAAGGCATGAACATGGGCTTTCTGCTGCTGGCCTTTAACCAGATCTCCAACAACATGGGGATGCTGCGCTACACCAGCGGAGGCAACTACACGATCCCAGCCGTGGTGCGTGGCCCCGGCGGTGTGGGCCGCCAGCTCGGCGCCGAGCACAGCCAGCGTCTGGAGGCCTACTTCCACGCCGTTCCCGGCATCAAGATCGTGGCGGTCAGCACCCCCACCAACGCCAAGGGCCTGATGAAGGCCGCGATCCGCGACGACAACCCTGTGCTCTTCTTTGAGCATGTGCTGCTCTACAACCTCAGCGAGGAGCTGCCCGAGGGCGATTACATCTGCGCCCTCGATCAGGCCGAGGTGGTGCGCGAAGGCACGGATGTCACCATCCTCACCTACTCGCGGATGCGCCACCACTGCCTCAAGGCTGTGCAGCAGCTGGAGAGCGAGGGGGTGGATGTGGAGCTGATCGATCTGATCAGCCTCAAGCCCTTCGACATGGACACGGTGCGGGCCTCGATCCGCAAGACCCACAAGGTGCTGATCGTGGAGGAGTGCATGAAGACCGGCGGCATCGGCGCGGAGCTGATGGCCCTGATCACCGAGCAGTGCTTCGACGAGCTCGACGCCCGACCGGTGCGCCTCTCCTCCCAGGACATTCCCACGCCCTACAACGGCAACCTGGAGAACCTCACGATCATTCAGCCCCACCAGATCGTGGAGGCCGCCAAGGCCCTGAAAGCGGGTGTGATCTGAGATGGCCCGCCAACAAGGCTGGCTCGCCCTCATCCTGGCGCTGGCGATCGCCGCCGCCGCCCTGCTGATCCAGTTCCCGCTGCAGCTCGGTCTCGATCTGCGCGGCGGCAGCCAGCTCTCGCTGCAGGTGATGCCCGCCGGCGACATCACCCGGGTGCAGTCCGAACAGCTGGAGGCGGTGAAGGAGGTTCTGGACCGCCGCATCAATGGTCTGGGGGTCGCCGAATCCACCCTCCAGACCGTGGGCGACGACCAGCTGGTGCTTCAGCTTCCCGGCGAGCAGGATCCCAGCCGCGCTGCCCGCGTGCTGGGCACCACCGCCCTGCTGGAGTTCCGGGCCCAGAAGCCCGGCACCGAGGAGGAGATGCGCACGCTTCTGGCCTTCAAGCGCCAGGCCCAGGCGGTGCTGGCTCGCCGTCGCGGCCCGTCACAGGCCTCTGAGCAGACCTCTGAACCGTCATCTGCGCAGCCGGCCGATGGCGGCGGATCGCCTGACGCCAGCCTCGGTGATGAAGCCCTCCGCGAGGCGCTGCGCGAGTTCGGTGTGGTTGCTCCTCCGGGCAGCGGCGAGACCCGTCAGCTGGAACTGCTGCTCGATGCGGTGAACGCCCGCATCGTCACCCTCTACGAACCGGCGGCGCTCACCGGCAAGGAGCTCGTCAGTGCCGGCCGACAGCAGCAGCAGACCGGCACCGCCTGGGATGTGACCCTCAACTTCACCCGTGATGGAGGCGACCGGTTCGCCCGTCTCACCCAGTCCATCGCAGGCAGCGGTCGCCTGCTGGGCATCGTGCTGGACGGCCGCTCCATCAGCGAGGCCAGCGTGGGGCCCGAGTTCAAGGCCGCCGGCATCACCGGCGGCGCCGCCAGCATCACCGGCAACTTCACGGCCGAGGAGGCCCGGGAGCTCGAGGTGCAGCTGCGGGGCGGCTCGCTGCCGCTGCCGGTGCGGGTGATCGAGGTGCGCACGGTGGGCCCGAGCCTCGGGGCCGAGAACGTGCGCACCAGCCTTCAGGCCGCACTCCTGGGGCTCGCCCTGGTGGCGGTGTTCATGGTGCTCGTCTACCGCCTGGCGGGAGTGGTTGCTGTGCTCGCCCTCGCCCTCTATGCCCTGTTCAACCTGGCGGTGTATGCCCTGATTCCCGTGACCCTCACGCTCCCGGGCATCGCCGGTTTCATTCTCTCCCTGGGGATGGCGGTGGATGCCAACGTGCTGATCTTCGAGCGCATCAAGGACGAGCTTCGCGAGGGCAACACGCTGATCCGCTCCATCGAGACGGGCTTCACCCAGGCCCTGTCCAGCATCCTCGACGGTCAGATCACCACCCTGATCAGCTGCCTGGCCCTCTTCGTTCTGGGCACCGGCCTGGTGAAGGGTTTCGCCGTCACCCTCGGCATCGGTGTGCTCCTCAGCCTGTTCAGCGCGCTCACCTGCACCCGGGTGCTGCTGCGGCTGCTGATGAGCTATCCGGCCCTGCGCCGCCCCACCAACTTCATCGCCCGGGATCAGCTGCCCGCGGCCGCGTCCTGAGCCATGTCTCCTCTCTCCGCCTTGCTCCAGGTGCGCGTCAACCAGCGCCGCCGCCTGCTGTGGGCCATCTCCGGTTTGGCCATCGCCCTGAGCGTGCTGGGTCTGGCGCTGTCGTGGCTGTCGCCGACGATCGGCTCGCCCCTGCGCGCCGGGCTCGACTTCACCGGCGGCACCCAGATTCAGATCGAGCGCAGCTGCCAGGGCGGCTGCCCCCCGCTGATGGTGTCTGCCATGCAGCGCCGCCTGGCCGGACTGGAGTTGCCGGCGGTGGCAGGAGAGCAGCCTCCACGTCTGGGCAGCAGCAGCGTGCAGTTGCTGGATGACGGGCGGCAGGTGGTGCTGCGGCTGCCCACCCTGGCGGCCGATCAGTCGCAGGCGGTGATCGAGGCTCTCCAGAACGACCTCGGTGCCCTCGAGCCCGGTGGCCTGGGCATCGAGACCATCGGGCCCACCCTCGGGACCCAGTTGCTGCGGGCCAGCCTCGTGTCGCTGCTGGTGAGCTTCCTGGGCATCTCCGCCTACATCACCCTGCGCTACGACCGTCTCTATGCCGTGCTGGCCCTGGTCTGCCTGGCCCACGACGTGCTGATCACCTGCGGCGTCTTCGCCTGGCTCGGGCTGCTTGCCGGGGTCGAGGTGAACAGCCTGTTCGCCGTCGCCCTGCTCACCGTGGCCGGGTATTCCGTGAACGACACGGTGGTGATCTTTGACCGCATCCGCGAAAAGCGCGCCCAGCTCCAGGACATCGGTCTCGCGGATCAGGCGGATGCGGCCGTGGCTGCCACCCTCACCCGTTCGCTCTACACCAGCTTCACCACCCTGCTGCCCCTGCTGGGTCTCATCCTCTTCGGGGGCAGCACCCTGTTCTGGTTTGCCGTCGCCCTGAGCATTGGCGTGCTGGTGGGTGCCTGGTCGAGCATCGCCGTGGCGCCCACCCTGCTGCCCGTGCTGGCGCGCCGGTGAACGAAATCCCCCGCCGCCCTGTCAGCCGCCCCGCCAGACGCTGGAGTGGCTGGCCCCTGGTGCCGTTACTGCTGGCCGTTCTGGCCCTGCTCGACCTGCGGCTGGAGTTCCGCCTGCTGGCCGACCACTTCACCTTCACCGCCCTGGGCTTCCTGGTGCGCTCCCATCCCCTGGCCGTGTCCGTGCTGCTGCTCCAGCCGAGCCTCTGGCATCACTACCGCTGAGCGCTCACTCGGCCCGGCGCAGGCGCTTCCAGTCGTCGAGGATGTCGTGGATGAGGATCTCCCGCACCAGCACCTGCAGGCACACGGCCAGGGGAAGTGCCATCAGCAGGCCGATGGGCCCGAAGATGATCGTGAAGATCACCTGGGCGGAGAGTGTGAGGCCGGGCAGGAGTTTGAGCTGGTGATGCATCACCGATGGGGTGATGAGATAGCTCTCCACGTTCTGAATGGCCACGTAGAGCACCAGCACCGCCAGCGACTTCCAGGGTGAATCCAGCAGGGCCACGGACATGGGAAAGACCGTGCTCAGCGTCGGCCCCACATTCGGGATCACGTTCAGCATCCCGGCGAGCAGGGCGTTGGCCGCCACCAGGTTCACCCCCAGCAGCGACAGGCCGATCGCGGCCAGCACCCCCACGCACAGGGACGAGATCATCACCCCCACCATCCAGCCGCTGAGCGCTTCGCCGCACTGCACGAGCACGCTGCGGAATCGCCGCCGGTAGAAGGAGGGAACCAGCAGCACCCCGACCTCCCGGTAGGCCTCGGGCTGCACAGCCACCATCAGGGCCACGGCCAGCACGAACACCAGCTGCAGCAACCCGGCACCGACGCCGCCGGCCAGGCCGACAATCTGCAGCGCGCCCTTGCCCAGATCCGGGATCGGCAGACGGCCATCGCGAAGCACCCCCTCGCGCAGGCGATCCACAGCGCCATCGGAGCTGCCGTAGAGCATGCGCGTGGCGCTGGTGGTGGCGTCGCGGAGCAGATTGAACAGCGTGTTGGCCGCCGCCGGCAGCTTGCTGATCAGCTCGCCGAACTGTTCCACGAACGGTGGGATCACGGCCGTGGCGATCACCGCGAAGACCACCAGCAGCAGTCCCAGGCTCAGCAGCAGCGCCAGCCCGCGCCTGCATGCCAGCCGCCGCTGAACCCAGGCCACCAGGGTGCAGATGGCCATGGCCACGACCACGGCAGTGAACACCAGAATCAGGCTCTGGCGGAGGTTCCAGAGCAGCACGAGGGCCGCCACCAGGGCCAGCAGCCCCAGCCACTGGCCGAAGGACATGGGCCGTGGCGGGCTACCGGGGGCCCTAGTCACCCTGCTGCTCGTCTTCTGCTTCCTGCCCGTCCCCGCCCTGGCTGCCGGAGAAGCCGAGGTCGTGGCTGTCGGCGTAGCGCTGGGCGAAGCGCATGAAGCGTTCGAAGTCGGGCAGGGTCTTCCAGGTGTAGGTGGCTTCGAGGGCGCTGGGTTTGCCGTTCACGAACCGTGCCTTCACCTCGCGGGTCACCAGTTCGCCCTCCTCGTCGACCATGAACATCCCCGTGATGTCCCCGAGGGTCTCGGGTGCCAGGGCGTCGGGTTCCTCGAACACGAACATGGCCTGGCCGGTGCGTCCGTCCCGCGAGCGGGTGAGCCGGATGTCGGGCACGACCGGCTCGTCCACTCCCCGGAAGAACTGAATGGCTGCGGCCATGCCGGCTGAGCAAAGGCCGATCCTACGCGCACGATCCCGGCGGCACCTGTGCAGCGCCGCGCTGCGCCTGCGATGCTCGTCACTGACATAGTGGGCCCTCGCTGGCCCGATCTGGTTCGGTTTCCATGCTCTCCGGCCCTCCGGTCACCGCCACCGTCAGTCCTTCAGACACCCCCTCAGAGCTGCTGGCGCGCTTCCAGGCCGGAGCCGAGCGGCAGCGACGTCGCCTGCTGCCCCAGCTGGAGCAGCGGGCGGAGGTGATCCGTCCCCTCATCCTCGATCACATCGCCGGCCTCGATCCCACCGGAGACGACTGGGCGGCCGGGTGTCTGATCCAGATGCTGGTGGCTGGCGACGAGACCGACCGCGGGGATTTCTTCAGCCGCTACCCCACCGGCTGGCTGGCCACCACCAGCGCCCGGGGTGTGGATTACGCCCCGCTGCAGCGGGCCCTCGCGCTGCAGGAGTTCGAGCAGGCCGACCGCATCACCAGCAGCGTGCTGCGGGACCTGGCTGGTTCCGGTGCCGTGCAGCGCGGCTACGTCTACTACAGCGAGGTGCCGGCGATGCCCGCCACCGACCTCGACGCCCTCGATCGGCTGTGGTTCTGCTACTCCCGGGGTCGCTTCGGATTTTCCGTGCAGGCCCGGCTGCTGGAAGCCGCCGGCGGCCGCTGGGAGCGTCTCTGGCCCAGGCTGGGCTGGAAGGACGGGTCCCAGTGGACCCGCTACCCCGGCGGCTTTCAGTGGACGATCGACGCCCCGGAAGGTCACATGCCCCTGATCAACCAGCTGCGTGGGGTGCGGCTGATGGATGCCCTGCTGCAGCATCCCGCCCTGGTGCAGCGCTGCAGACGCTGATCGCCGCATCGCTCGCTGCCCCTTCCGGTCGCCGGGCACTGGGCTGGGGACCGCAGCCGCCTTAGGGTCGGATCGGCCTCTGCGGATCCTGCCGGATCATGCTGCGCTGGTCAGACTTCATCACCCCCTCCACCCTGCAGCTGGCCCCGCTGGTGGAGCTGCTGCTGGAACCGGTGCCCTGTCTGCGGCTGCAGGCCGAACTCCACCTCGGACTGCAGGAGGCCCTGGTCAATGCGGTGCGCCACGGCAACGGCGGGGATCCAGGCAAGCTGGTACGCATCCGGCGGATCGAGACTCCCCGCTGGCTGGTGTGGCAGGTGCAGGACGAGGGGGAGGGAGTCCCTGAGACCTCCCGCTCCCGTCTGGCCTGCCTGCCCGACTGTCCCGAGGCGGAGGGGGGACGGGGCATGTTCCTGATCCGCCACTGTTTCGATGACGTGCGCTGGAGCCGTCGCGGCAACCGGTTGCAGCTGGCCGTGCGTCGCGAGCGCCTCGCGGCGGCTCCGCGTCTCCTCAGCGGCCGTGGCTGGGGCAGCCGGGATCGCTGATCTCTGCCCGCAGCCAGAGCAGGGCGTGTTCCACCAGGGCGACGGCCTGCTCGCGGGAGGGCGTGCTCGCCCGTCGCCGGGGGTCGTCACCCCGTAGCAGCAGCACCATGGCTGCGGCCAGCTGTTCGGCACCCCGCCGGGGCCGCTGGGTCTTGAGAGTGTGCCAGTCGCGATCGGCGATCACCAGTTCGCGATGCAGGGCCTCTGCCAGGTCCGCGGCCTGATCGGGCCAGGCTCCCCGACTCCCGGAGCCGGATTCCCCTGCCGGCCTTGCGTCATGCTCACGCGTCACTGGACACCCCTGCTCTCGAGGTTCCATCCTGACGTGGGCCCCGCTGCACCGGGCCCCTGTCGCCGCGCCGTGCCGCCCACCTCCCCATCGCCTCGTGCCGCCGCACCATCCCTCCGCCGCCCGCGCATGCGTGCGCCGCGGCGTCACCCCGTGCGGCTCCTGCACCTGCTGGACGGCCTGTTCACCCAGGCGTCCCTGGCTCGCCGCAGTACCGGTGTGGCCCAGCGGCGCCAGCAGCAGCGCCTGGCCATCGCCCAGCGGCTGCTCGATCCCCTGCCCGTGCCGCTGGCCCCACCGGGCGGTGGTGGCGTTGTGTTCTGGCGCGCCCTGCGCTGGGGAACCGTGGGTCTGCTGCTGGCCTGGCTGCTGCGCCCCTAGAGCGCTGCCGACTCCTGCTGGTGTGCCGGCTTCCGCGCCGACCACACGCGGGTCATGAAGTGCGTCCGGGCCTCGATCGCGTCAAACCCGGCAACCTGCAGCCGGCCGTCGATGTCATCGCCGATGTAGTCGCGGTAGTAGGGCTCGTGGAACACCCGGCGGAAGTTCTCCATCACGGCCGAGAACTGGGGCGAATCCGCCAGCTGGATGGAGTCGGCCAGCACCAGCACCCCCCCGGGTTCCAGCAGCCGGAAGCACTCCGCGATCACGTTCTGGCGCGCTGCGCCGGGCATCTCATGGAGCAGGAACACGCAGGTGATGCCCTGCACGCTGGAGTCTGCGAACGGCATGCACTCGGCGTTGCCCTGCACCAGCTGGGGCAGCTCACCCGGCACCTGGGCCAGCCAGCGGTTGGCCTGCCGCAGATAGGCGGTGGACAGATCGAGGCCCATCAGCTGGGCCTCCGGCAGAGCACCGCGCAGCTGGCGCAGGGCGCGGCCCGTGCCGGTGGCCACGTCCAGCACGCGGATGCCGGCAGGAGCCCGATCAGCGAAGCCGCGCAGTCCGTCGAGCAGCGGCCGGATCACCCGGCGGCGCATGGGATCGGCGCTGCCGTTGAAGAGCAGCTCCACCTGCAGGTCGTAAAGGGCGGCGGAGTGGTCGCTCAGGTAGCCGTCGGTCTGGTGATGAAAGTTCTGCAGGTAGTAGTCGGGATACACCGAGGGATCGACGCCGTCGGGAAGATCGCGCACCCGTCGGCTGCGGCGGCGGTTCCAGATCTGGGGCAGATCCAGCCAGATCAGCGGATAGCGCCCGGCCCAGTCGAGCCAGGGAGCATCGAAGAGCAGCGAGGCGGGATAGAGGCCCTCTTCGGCCTCCTGCCAGTCACTGGCATGGAGTGCGTCCATCGACTCCTGCAGCCGGGCGACCAGCTCTGCAGGCACCGGCACGGTGCGGGGGGTGCCATCGGGAGCGAGCACAGCCATCAGGCGATTGGTCACCTCCTTGTGGGTGACCCCGAAGAGCGCCTTGCCCTGCTGCAGGGTGCGGTAGGCCAGCCTGGTGAGCTGATCGGGCATGGGTGACGGCTGTTGCCGGTCCATTCCAGCCGATGGCGGCGGCAGCCGCGAGCCGCGCCCGATGCGTGTTGAAGACCTGTGAAGCAACGGAATGATCTGTAGTTGTTGCTACAGCAGCGGGGGAGAATGGAGGCACAGGAGAAGGAGGCCGCCCGCCATGACCACCAACCGCACCCCAGCCGGCCTGGCTCCGGTGGCCATCCCTCTGCCGGCCAATGCCGCCCGTCAGGACGGGCCAGCCCGGGAATTCCTGGCCTGGGCCCGCCACCATCAGCGGGATCGCCGTCGCCACGCGGCCCAGTTGGCGCAGATCACCCGCCACCACGACCTCAACCCGGCCGGTGACGCCGTGCATGAGGTTCAGGCCTGGGCCGTTCGTGAGGCCCACCTCAAGCACCTGCACGACAGCTCCATCGCCCAGATCCGCCATCCCTGAGCTGATCCAGGAGAAGCCCCGGCCGACCGGCCGGGGCTTCCGTGCGCCTGGGCTCGTGCCTCGGTGCCTCAGGCGTCGTAGTACATCACGAACTCGTGGGGATGCGGCCGCTGGCGCAGCTGCTGCACCTCTTCGTACTTCATGGCGATCCAGTTGTTGATGAAGTCCTCGGTGAACACTCCGCCCTCCATCAGATAGTGCTTGTCGGCATCGAGGGCCTCCAGGGAGCCATTCAGTGAGGCCGGCACCGTGGAGATCCTGGCCAGTTCCTCGGCGGAGAGCTCGAACAGGTCGACGTCCGTGCCGTCGCCGGGGTCGATCTGGTTCTTGATGCCGTCGATGCCGGCCATGAGCATGGCGGCGAACCCCAGGTAGGGGTTGGAGAGGGCATCGCCGGAGCGGAATTCGAGACGCTTGGCCTTCGGGCTGGGGCCCGTGAGCGGAATCCGCACGGCGGCCGAGCGGTTGCCCTGGGAGTACACCAGGTTCACAGGTGCCTCGAAGCCGGGCACGAGGCGCTTGTAGCTGTTGGTGGTGGGATTGGTGAAGGCCAGAAAGCTCGGGGCATGCCGGAGCAGGCCGCCGATGTACCAGCGTGCGGTCTGGGAGAGGTTCGCGTAGGTGCCCTCACCGAAGAACAGGGGCTGGCCACCCTTCCACAGGCTCTGGTGCACGTGCATGCCGCTGCCGTTGTCGGCGAACACCGGCTTGGGCATGAAGGTGGCCGTCTTTCCGTACTTGCGGGCGACGTTGCGCACCACGTACTTGTAGATCATCACGTTGTCGGCCGCGCTGATCAGCTCGGCGAACTTCATGCCCAGCTCATGCTGGGCTGTGGCCACCTCGTGGTGATGCTTCTCGATCGGCACCCCCAGGGCCGCCATGGTGAGGATCATCTCCGTCCTCATGTCCTGGAGGGTGTCGTTCGGGGCGACGGGGAAGTAGCCTTCCTTCAGCTGGATCTTGTAGGCCAGGTTGCCGCCCTCCTCGAGCCGTGAGGTGTTCCAGGGCGCCTCGATCGAATCGACGCTGTAGAAGCTGCTGCCGCTGCCCGAGGTGTAGCGGACGTCGTCGAAGACGAAGAATTCCGGCTCCGGGCCGAAGTACGCCGTGTCTGCGATGCCGGTGGACTCCAGGTACTGCAGGGCCTTCCGAGCCAGGGCGCGGGGGCAGCGCCCATAGGGCTGGCCGCTGCGGGGTTCCTGGATCGAACAGATCAGGCTGAGGGTCTTGTGGCTGTAGAAGGGGTCGATCCAGGCGGTGTCAGGGTCGGGCACCATCGCCATGTCCGACTCGTTGATGGCCTTCCAGCCACGGATCGAGGAGCCGTCAAAGGCCACGCCGTCCGTGAAGGCGTCCTCATCCACGAGGTCCTTGCTCACGGTGAGGTGCTGCCACTTGCCGTGGAGATCCACGAACTTGAGGTCGATCATCTCGATGCCCTCGTCCTGGATCTGACGGAGCACGTCCTGGGCTGTTTTGGCCATGGCGGAGAACGGGGGGACAGACCGCCCCTGCGGCGGACTGGGCGGACCGTACGGAGCGGACTGGGCCAGCTTTGTAGCCCTCGACACCAAACTGCCGGTTGTCGTTGCGGCGCGCTTGCGTAACCGTTTCTGTCAGATCCGCCAGAAGCCCTGTCAGGTCAGGGATTTTGCCCGATTCGAGTGCTACCTTCCGGCCTGGGCTCATGCGATCCACTCCAGCCATGCGGGATGCCATCACCGGTCTGATCGGGCGCTACGACCAGCTGGGGCGCTACCTCGACCGCGAGGGCATCGACCGCATCAACACCTACCTGGCCCAGTCAGCCCTGCGCCTGGCGGCGGTGGAACTGATCAACCGGGAGGCCGCCGAGATCGTGCGCGAGGCCGCCCAGCGGCTCTGGCTGGAGGATCCCGAGCTGATCCTCCCCGGCGGGAACGCCTACACCACCCGGCGTCTCTCGGCCTGTCTGAGGGACATGGACTATTTCCTGCGCTACGCCAGTTACGCCCTGATCGCCGCCGATCCCGCGATCCTCGATGAGCGGGTGCTCAACGGCCTGGACGACACCTACAAGAGTCTGGGGGTTCCCACCGGCCCCACCGTTCGCAGCATCGCCCTGATGGCCGATGTGGTCTGCGAGATGCTGGCCGAGGCCGGCACGGCCGGAGGCGCCGATCTGGCGGCCGTTGTGCGTGTGCCCTTCGACCATCTCTGCCGGGGGCTGGCCCCCGCCAACGTGCGGTCCCGCTGAGCAGGGCCCATCCCCGTGCGGCCGACGGACGGCCGCTGACTAGTGTCACCACTCCCGCTCCCCGATCCGGCACCTTGTCCGCGCTGCCTCCCGTCAACACCGCCCATCGGCTTCAGCTCGATCCCATCGCCACACCCGATCGGCTGCTGCTGGGCCCCGGGCCCTCCAACGCCCATCCGCAGGTGCTGCAGGCCCTGGCGCGCACCCCGATCGGCCATCTCGACCCGCTCTACGTGCACCTCATGGGTGAGGTGCAGGAACTGCTTCGCTACGCCTGGCAGACCGACAACCGCCTCACCCTGCCCATGAGCGGCACCGGCAGCGCCGCCATGGAGGCCACGCTGGCCAACACCGTGGAGCCCGGCGACAAGGTGCTGGTGGCAGTGAAGGGCTACTTCGGCCTGCGCCTGGCCGACATGGCGGATCGCTACCGCGCCGAGGTGGTCACGATCGAACGTCCCTGGGGGGAGGCGTTCACCCTCGAGGAGATCGAGGCGGCCCTGGAGCGGCACCGTCCCGCGGTGCTGGCGATCGTGCACGCGGAGACCTCCACCGGCATCCGTCAGCCCATGGAGGGCATCGGCGATCTCTGCCGCCGTCACGATTGCTTGCTGCTGCTGGACACCGTCACGTCCCTGGGTGCGGTGCCCCTCTTCCTGGACGAATGGAAGGTCGACCTGGCCTACAGCTGCAGCCAGAAGGGCCTCAGCTGCCCGCCTGGCCTGGGTCCCTTCACCATGGGCCCCCGGGCTGAAGCCAAGATGGCAGCCCGCAGCGGCAAGG
>JALOOQ010000104.1 GCA_025454305.1 Cyanobium sp. Prado107 | reverse complement strand
CAGCTGCAGCGCCGCGACGGCAGCGCCATCGGCAACGGCAGCCGCCTGGTGGTGGCCTTCACCATCCACCCCTGGGACCGCCCGGAGGGCGTGGGCATCACCCTGGTTCCCCGGGCGGCGCGGGTGGTGCACTTCGTTCCCTACCGGGAGTGCGACCCCACCGAGGGGTTCGAGGAACAGGAGGGCTACTCCCAGGCCGTCGCTGCGGGGGATGGCGGCTACGACGAGTTCGACGACGACGAGGAGGTGCCGTTCTGATGGACAGACTCCGCAGCCTCCCCGGCGGCGCCGCTGGCGATCGTCCACCCGGCTTGCCCGCCTTCTGCCGCAGCCGACCGCCCACCAACACGGTGCGCGTCAGCAGCCTGCGCGGCCTCTACCGGCTGCTGCTGGTGCTGCTGTTTCAGCTCAGCTCCCTGCGGCTGGTGACGAGCAACCTCGGCCCCGGGAGCTGATCCATGGAGGCCGAACCCAGCAAGCTCGAACGCGTCGTCGCTGAACTGACCGTTCAGCTCGCCAGGCTGTCGGCGCAGCTCAGGCTGCTCACCGCCCTGCAGCAGCCGCCACAGCAAAAGAGCAGTCCCTGGCTCCCCCTGCGCTTCAACGGCGATGGGCTGATCCGAACCGTGGCGCAGGACTGGCTCGATGGTGCCGTTTTGATGCTGGCCTGGATGAACCGAGAGTCGCTCCTTTCCACCTTTAAAACAGGCGAAGTGCACTACTGGAGCCGCTCACGCCAGCAGCTCTGGCACAAGGGGGCCACCAGTGGCCACATCCAGCTGCTGCGGGGGTTTCGTTACGGCTGTGACGCCGATGCCATCCTGCTGACTGTGGAACAGGTCGGCGATGTTGCTTGCCACACCGGGGCCCGCAGTTGTTTTTACGACGACGGCACAAGTCCAAGTGCCGGCGGGCCCGACGCCCTCCCTCCGCCGGAGGATGCGCTCAGTGAACGTGCGCACTACCGCCTGCTTGACCGTACCGCTGTCCGCACCCATGACCCGGTCGCGAATCTGCAGTTGACCTGTGAGGCCCTGATCAACCGAGGGATGCAGACACCCGGGACGGATGACCTGAGCTATGGATTGGCGATGCTCGACGCCTTGCAGGACGCACTGGCTGCGCGCGGCATCCCTTGGCGTGAGCTCCCGCAGTACGCCCGGGAGGCACCTGCTGGGTAACGCCGCAGTTCTGGGGGCCCCGCTTGCGGCGGGTCTCTTGGAGCGCGTTGTCAGATCGCTGTTACCAAGTGAGTGTTTTCGTGTTGTCTTCGAATAATGCGCTACCAGTAACCTCCGGGCTTCCTACTTTGAGACCAGGCAGCAAATCTGCTTCCTTTATGCCATAGTGCTTCATGCACATGGGGCAGATGAGTATTGTGGCTCCTTGTCCCATAAGAGACATGAGTGTTTTTTGGTGTTCGGCAAACTTGTCAGCATTCGCCTTCGAGCCGATGAGCACAGCTTTGTCATTCAAGAAGATTGTCAGCGGGTGGCCGCGCTCTTTCTGTTTTGTACCGAAGGTTATTGCCATCTTGGCTCGGTGAGAATCATCACTGGTGAGATTGACAAACAGAGGATCTGTATCCCCCGTGAGTGCTGGCATGGAAAGGGCACCAATGCACAGGGCGAGCGCGATCAGGGGTTGCGAAATGAACTTCATAGCGGAACTACTTGAGGTGGCTGAAAGTGGATCAGAAGCGGCCCAACAGTCTTACGGCAGCCAGGAGATACTGCCGCGCGGCAGTTTTTTTGCCGCATAAGCTACCGACCAATCACCTTCTGCAAACTGTCTGCCCCTTGGTAGCAAGGCCACTACACTCCTCCCCGCCTTGTTATGAGTTGTTACGCGGTCGACCTCATGGTGAGGCGAGAAGCAGAGTGCACCGCCTGCGATCATCAGCTTCATCAGGTTGTCCGGTGGCCATGGTGATCCCAGAGAGTCGCCGCCCAGAGGAGCGAGACACCGAGCACAAAGAACACGAACCGGGTTCCCCTCTCTCGCTAGTGACTCCGCCGCGAACGCGACAGGGGCTTCAGTGATGGATTCAGTGTTTGTTCAGCGTTTCGAGCAGCCCAGAAAGCTTGCGGTAAATGGCTTCATGTCTTCCCCGGAGCTGCTCATGCTGCCGGGCGACATAACCGTGAGCTTCGTGCTGCGACACATGCTCGGCGTGCACCGAGTCGTGTCCGCGTTGATCGCATGTGCGCTCGTGCTCACGGATCTGGCCCTCGTACCGAGCGATCTGTCCTTCGTGAGCGGAGATCATCTGCTCATGCTCCAGCAGATGCGCCTCATGTTCGTGAAGCTCGGCCTCGACACGGCGTAGGCCGGCGAGCAGCTTGCTGTGCTCGATACGCCAGGCGCGATGGTCAGCGAGCCAGCGCTCGTGATCCGCATGGTCATGTTCGTTGTCGCTCTGATCATGTCTGTGTTCGTTGCCCATTGGGTACTCCTTGTTGGTTCGTGGTGTCTGATTCGCCAGCTTTCTGCTGGTCCATGTGCTGCTGATGGTGAACCCAGCGACGTGAACGGCTGCGGTCAGCCGAAACCCTTTCTGCTGGTGCCGATCCGCCCGGCGGCCGCATGGAACGTGGCCTTGTCGGTGCCTGGGTCATAGAGGGTGTAGTGCCGTCGCGCTCCAACGCCGATCACCTTGCGCTGGGGCACGGCCTGTTGCCGCTGCCGTTCACCCTCGAGTCCACGCAGAACTGCTGGCCGCTGCGGGCCGTGAACAGGCGGTTCACATCCATGCGGGTGAGGCGATCGAGCAACAGCAGCGGAGAGCTGTCGGCATGGAGGCCATCGCCCACGTCAGCCGAGCTGCCGTGGAGCAGGGCACAGTCGAGTTCAATGAAGCCGAACTCCAGCCCCGCCAGCCAGCTCAGGTGGCCCGGATCCACCGCACGGATCAGGGCGGCTACGGCTGCGTCACCACCGCGCTGGCGCAGCGCGTCGGCTCGTCGCTCGCCGCGAAAGCCGCGCTCGGCCAGCAGCTGTTCCTCCCACCAGCCGTAGATGCACTGGGGGCGCAGCTCGCCGGAACGCGGATTCTGCAGCCGGTCCAGCAGGGGCGTGCAATCGCGCTCCGGCCCGATCAGATCACCGAGCACGAACAGCGTGTCCACAGTCCGATGCCGGCGCAGATCGCTGAGCACGGCCTCGTAGGCCTCGAGGTCGCCGCGCAATCCGCTCAGCAGTGCCCACAACGCCATCAGCGCTCACACACGTGGCTGGCGTCATCGGCGCGCTCGGCGTACTCGAAGCCATGGCGCAGGCGCCAGGCGAACACCGGCGGCAGGCCCGCGGCCTCGATCGCCCGGCAGGTGCGTTCCACGTCGTAGGGAACCTCACGGATGTCAGTCCGGCCGCTGTCCTCGTGATGAATGACGTAGGTGGCGTTGGTGTTGCCGTGGCGCGGCTCGCCGACCGATCCGGCGTTGACGATGCGGCGCACGGGAAGCTCCATCTGCCGTTCCTCCGGGTGGATCGCTGTGCGTCCAGAGCCCTGCACCCGCACCTGGATCGTGCCGTTGCACAGGTCCCGCACATAGGGCCGGTGGGTGTGGCCGCAGAACAGGGTGTCGGCCCCGGCGGTCTCCACCCGCTCCAGGGCCGCGAACGCATCCATGTCGGGCAGCAGGTATTCGTGCTGACTGTTGGGACTGCCGTGGACGAACAGCAGATTGTCGCGGCGCAGTGATAAGGGGAGGCTGGCCAGGAAGGCTTTGTTGTCGTCGCTCAGGGCCGCGGCCGTCCAGTGATGCGCCAGCTGGCCGCGCCGCTCGGCCAGCTGGGAGGGGTAGCTGCATTCACAGGAATTGAGGCCCTCGATGATGTCCTCATCCCAGCAGCCCTGGCAGGTGGGGATGGAGCGCGCCCGCACCAGCTCCACCACCTCGTTGGGCTGGGGGCCGTAGCCCACCAGATCGCCCAGGCAGGTGATCGAGGTGATGCCGAGCCGATCGATGTCATCGAGCACGGCCTCGAGCGCGGCGAGGTTGGCGTGCAGGCAGGAGATCACGGCGTGGGCCATGGTGGTCAGGTCGAACGAGATGGCTGTTGCTGGCGTTGGCGCAGGGGGGCCTGCTGCAGCTCCAGCACGGCATCGCTGAGCAGGCAGTCCTCGATCGTGGCTTCGATGCCGGCAGGGTCGAGGTTCCTGCCCTGCACCACCAGCCGAGACAACCGATCGGGGCGGCCCTGGGGCGGCGCGACGCTCTGCAGCGGCAGGAACTGGGAGCCGCTCTGGCTCACCATCCAGTTGCAGAAGAAGGCCCGGCCATCGGGCAGATTCATCACCGCCTTGGCACGGTAGACATCGCCATAGGCTCCGTTCACCAGCTCAAACCAGAAGCTGCTCAGGCTGGCCGGGTCCCAGACGCTGCTGGTCAGGGTGCGGCTCCAGGTGTTCAGGACGGAGAAATCCAGGGTGTCCTGCGGCGGAAGCTCGGGATCGCGCCCGAAGTGCAGATGGCGATCCGGCTGGAGGTGGAGGGCATCCAGCTCGGGAATGATCCGGCGATCCATCCCCGCCAGTCCGGCTTGATGAGGTGAATGGAACTGCGGCAACTCGATCAGCGCCAGCAGAGAGTCGGGATGGGGTGCCAGGCTCTGATCCGGATCGCCCAGATCCAGCAGGCCCGGGCACTGGTCCTGAAGGAAGCTGAGATCGATGCCTCCGTCTCGGGCTTGCTGCAACCCTTCATCGGCAAAGCCAGCCAGGCGCAGATAGCCGCAGGCACCGTCATGACGCTGCAGCTGGCTGAGGATCCAGGCGGTCTTGCCGCAGCCTGGCGGACCGGAGATCAGCAGCGTGCGGCTCATGCTCCTGGCGCCGCCACGCAGGCTTCCAGCTGAGTTTTGAGGGTGTGCTGGTCGAGATCCTTGCCGATCGCCACCACCTTGGTGTGGCGGGGCGTGCCCTCCGGCCAGTCGGAATCATCGATCGTGAAGCGTTTGCCGCAGAGGTGAAACAGGTGGCGGCGCTGGCTTTCGCGGAACCAGAGCACCCCCTTGGCCCGGAACACCGATTCGGGAAGCTGGTTGTCGAGGAAGTGCTGGAAACGGCGCAGATCGAAGGGTGCTTCCACCGCCAGGCTCACCGAGCTGAAACCCTCCAGTTCGGGCGTGTGGGCATGGTGATGGTGAGAATGATGATCGTGAGGATGATCGTGTTCGTGATGCTCGTGTCCATGGTGGTGATGCACATCGTCCTCACGGGCATCTTCCCGGGCTTTCAGCGCCGCCAGGCGGTCGGTTTCGAACAGCCCCACGCTCAGTAGCAGGCCCAGGGGAACATCACCGTGATCAGCCCGCAGGATGCGGGCGTCGGTCTTGATCGCCCGCAGCTCGGCCTCCACTCCCGCCAGCCGCTGCTCATCCACCAGGTCGCACTTGTTGAGCAACAGAATGTCGCCGTACACCACCTGGGCGCGGGCGATCGGGCTCTCCAGGGCAGTGGCATGGAAGTGTTCGGCGTCGATCAGGGTGATGATCGAATCGAGCCGGAGGCGATCCCGCAGGTCGCCGGCCATGAAGGTCAGCGCGACCGGCAGCGGATCGGCCAGTCCGGTGGTCTCCACCACGATCAGATCGATCGGTTCAGGGCGCTCCAGCACCCGGTGCACCGCCTCCTGCAGCTCCCCGTTGATCGAGCAGCAGATGCAGCCGTTGCTGAGCTCCACCATCTGATCGCTGGTGGCCACCACGAGCTCGTTGTCGATGCCCACCTCACCGAACTCATTCACCAGCACGGCACTGCGCAGCCCCTGCTGATTGCTGAGGATGTGATTGAGAAGCGTGGTCTTGCCGGCGCCGAGGAAGCCGGTGAGCACGGTGACGGGGACCTGCGTCATGGGCCTGATGGCCAGGGCTCTGGCCTCGAGGCCGAGTCCAGGACTTTTTCGAGAACGGTTCTCATTCTGGACCATGGCTCGCCCGTTGCGTCGGTTGCGTTGCCGCAGAACCGCGGTGCCCGATCCCCCGGCGGCATGAAGTCGATCGACAGGCATCCCCCCCGGCTGTCGACCGCCCCGCTTGCCGACCTTCTGCCGCAGCCGCCAGCACAGCGAACAGGCAGTCCCTGGCTGCCACTGCGCGAGCCGGCGGAACCGCTGCTCTTGTCCTCACCCAGGGCACTCAAGGCCCGCAGCCGCACCCTGGGCACCGGAATTGCCTGGCGGTTTGCCTGGGTGCCGGGGCCGGCACGGCGCGTCCGCGCGGCCTTGTCTTTGCTCAGAACCCTTGCGGCGACTGGGTTCTCGAAGGACGGGGCTGGCGGGACTCGAACCCACGACCTACGGTTTAGGAAACCGTCGCTCTATCCGGCTGAGCTACAGCCCCACGGCCGAGCTGGCGCCCACCGCCCGGTCATTATCCGCCACGGGCGCTGATGGCCGCGGGCGATGATGGACCCGAAAGCAGGCGAGGTGATCGCGGCCAGGGGGTTGACGGTCTTCGGGCCGGCGGCCCGCCTGGTTGAGGAAAGTCCGGGCTCCCCAATGGCCAGGCCTGCTGGGTAACGCCCAGTGCGGGTGACCGTGAGGAGAGTGCCACAGAAACACACCGCCGATGGCTGGGGGTTCGCCCCCTTCACAGGCAAGGGTGCAAAGGTGCGGTAAGAGCGCACCAGCAGCATCGAGAGGTGCTGGCTCGGTAAACCCCGGCCGGGAGCAAGGCCCAGGGACAACGGTTGGCCATGACACCCGTCCCGACACAAGTGCGCCGCTCGAGGCCGCCGGCAACGGCGGTCCCAGACAGATGATCACCCCCTCTCCCCGGCCTCGGCCGGAGATCAGGTGAACAGAACCCGGCTTACGTCCTGCTTTCACCCCATTCGTGCAGCGCCATGAGCGATCGCCGGCAGCAGCTGCTGAGCTTCCTGCGCGACCTCGGTGTGGAGCCTGGAGAGCGCGGCCTGGCTCCGGTCGAGGAGGCCCTCACCCACACCTCCGCCCGCCAGCGACGCAACCACGAGCGGCTGGAGTTCCTCGGTGATGCCGTGCTGCGACTGGCCGCCTCGGAATACCTGGAACGCCACCACCCCGGGCTGCCGGTGGGCCGCCGCGCGGCTCTGCGCGCCCAGCTCGTGAGCGACCGCTGGCTGGCCGAGCTGGGCGAGCAGTGCGGCATCGAACGGGTGTGGCGGATCGGCCCGATGGCCGCCGGCGACCGGGCCGGGCGGGCCACGGTGCGCGCCGAGCTCTGCGAAGCCCTGATCGGCGCCCTGTATGAGGTGTGGGGCGGGGCCGCCGGCGGCCTCGAGCCGGTGCACCGCTGGCTCACGCCCCACTGGCAGCGCAGCAGCGCCGAGCTGCTCGCCGACCCCCACCGCCACAACTGGAAATCCGCGCTGCAGGAGTGGAGCCAGGGCCGCGGGCTGGGGCTGCCCAGCTACCGCTGCCGGGAACTGCATCCGGCCCATGGCCACCCTGAGCGGTTCGGCTGCACTGCGGAGCTGGTGCTGGAGCCTGGCAGCGAGCCCTGCCGTGCGGAGGGGTCGGGGCCCTCGCGCCGGGCGGCCGAGCAGGAGGCGGCCCGGGCGCTGCTGGCCGAACTCAGACCTGCTCCAGGGTGCTGAGGGGGATGGTCACCAGCTTGTCCCAGTTGCCGCCCTCGAACAGCACCGCGGCCCGGCTGCCGCTGATGCGCTGCACGAAGCCGCGGTAGCCGTTGTAGATCGAGCGCACGTCGCGCACCACCACGGTGGTGCCGGGGAGGATCGGCAGGTCGGCCATGACTGGCGGAGGCTGGGGTGTGGCGTGGCGCCATTATCGGGGTCCGGCGACAGGCTCGGGCATGACTGACGCACTGCACACCGATGGCGCGCAGGCCGATGCGCTGCACGCCGAGGCCCCGCAGCATGAACTCCCCCCGAGTGACGAGCTGCTGCTGGTGGGCCGGCTGGTGGCACCCCAGGGGCTGGGGGGTGAGCTGAGGGTGCTGCCGCTGAGCGATTTCCCCGAACGCTTCACGCGCGCCGGCCGGCGCTGGCTGCGCCGGCCGGGGGGAGAACCGCGTGCCGTACAGCTGCGCGGAGGCCGGCCCCTGCCCGGCAAGGAGCTGTTCGTGGTGCGCCTGGAGGGCGTCGACAGCCGCGCCGCCGCCGAGGCGCTGGTGGGCGAGGAGCTGCTGGTGGGAGCCGGCGACCGGCCGCGCCTGGCCAAGGGTGAATTCCACCTGCTCGACCTGGTGGGCCTGGAGGTGCGTCTGCTGGAGAGCGGTGCGGCGGTGGGCAGGGTGACCAACCTGCTGCACGCCGGCAACGATCTCCTGGAGGTGGCGATCGGCGAACGGCGGGTGCTGATCCCCTTCGTGCGACCGATCGTGCCGGAGGTGCACCTCGAGCAGGGCTGGATCGGCATCACGCCGCCGCCGGGGCTGCTGGAGCTCTGAACCGGCGGGGGCACGGCGGGAGGGTTGGTCAGGCCTGGCGGACTGGCCTTGAATGGAGGTGCAGCCCCGTCCTCGCGCCTCCATGGCCACCAGCTCTCCGGTCTCCGGCCTGCCGGCCGGCGACGCCACGGCTTCCGAGGCCCCGGCTTCCGGCGCCACGGCCCCCAGCCCTCTCGTGCCGGTGATCCTGTGCGGCGGCACAGGCACGCGGTTGTGGCCCCTGTCCCGCGCCAGCTACCCCAAGCAGTACTGGGCCCTGGCCGGCGACGGCGAGGAGACCCTGCTGCAGCAGACCCAGCAGCGTCTGGAGGGCCTGCCGGGCCTGGCGGCGCCGCTGCTGATCTGCAACGAGGACCACCGCTTCATCGTGGCCGAGCAGATGCGCCAGATCGGCGTCGAGCCCGCCGGCATCCTGCTGGAGCCGATCGGCCGCAACACCGCCCCGGCCGTCGCGGTGGCGGCGCTGCAGGCCACGGCCCGGGGCGACGACCCGCTGCTGCTGGTGCTGGCCGCCGACCATGTGATCCGCGACGCCGGACGCTTCCGCCAGGCCGTGAGCGCCGGCCTGGAGGCAGCGGCGGCGGGCCGGCTGGTGACCTTCGGCATCGTGCCCACCGCCCCGGAAACCGGCTACGGCTACATCGAGGCGGCCGAGCCGCTGACCCGGGACGCCAACATGCCGCCGCGGCCGGCACCGATCGCCCGCTTCGTGGAGAAGCCCGACCGCGCCACCGCCGAGGCCTTCCTGGCCACCGGCCGCTTCACCTGGAACAGCGGCATGTTCCTGTTCCGCGCCAGCGCCATCCTGGCCGAGCTGGAGCGGCTGGCGCCCGAGGTGGTGAGCGCCTGCCGCGCAGCCCTGGAGCACGATGCCGCCGACCTCGACTTCCTGCGTCTGGAGCGGGAGGCCTTCGCCGGCTGCCCCAGCGTGGCGCTCGACGTGGCCGTGATGGAGAAGACCCAACTGGGCAGCGTGCTGCCGCTGCAGGCCGGCTGGAGCGATGTGGGCAGCTGGAGCGCCCTGTGGGAGACGGCCGACCAGGACGCCGCCGGCAACGTGCTGCGCGGACGGGTGATCAGCCAGTCCTCCCGCAACTGCTACCTGCGCAGCGAGCACAGGCTGGTGGTGGGGCTGGGCGTGGAGGACCTGGTGGTGGTGGAGACCGACGACGTGGTGCTGGTGGCCCACCGTGACCGCGCCCAGGACGTGAAGACCGTGGTGGGGCTGCTGGAGGAGGCGGGGGCCCGCGAGAGCAGGGCCCACCGCCGGATCTACCGCCCCTGGGGCTCCTACGACGGCGTGGTGGAGGGGGAGCGCTGGCAGGTGAAGAAGATCATCGTCAACCCCGGCGCCAGCCTGTCGCTGCAGATGCACCACCACCGCGCCGAGCACTGGGTGGTGGTGCAGGGCACGGCCCTGGTGGAGAAGGACGGCCAGCAGGAGCTGCTGAGCGAGAACCAGAGCACCTACATCCCCCTGGGCTCGCGCCACCGGCTCAGCAACCCCGGCCGCATCCCGATGGAGATGATCGAGGTGCAGAGCGGCTCGTACCTGGGCGAGGACGACATCGTGCGCTTCGAGGACCGCTACGGCCGCAGCGATGCCACCCGCAGCGGCCCACCCCAGCGCTCGCCCCAGGCTGCGGTGGGCTGACCGGCGTCGGCCGCCGGCCTGCGGCCGGGTAGGCCTCCTTTCGGTCAGCCCGCCGCAGCCTGGCGGACTTTCCCGCACGAAGACTCTCGGGGCCGGGAGGTCATGGACAGCGAGGTCACCGGCGCGTTCGAG
>JALOOQ010000103.1 GCA_025454305.1 Cyanobium sp. Prado107 | reverse complement strand
CTGGTGGATCCGATCCTCAGGGCCGTGCTCACCAGCCCGTTCGTGGGCGGCGACATCACCGTGCTCTGGCACGCGGGCGAGCCGCTGGCCGTGCCGGTGTGCTTCTACGACGAGGCGACGCGGCTGCTGCGTGAGGCGGAAGCGCGCTACAAGCGCCATCCGCTCGCCATCGGCCAGAGCATCCAGACCAACGGCACCCTGATCGATCAGGCCTGGTGCGACTGCTTCCTGCGCAACGGCATCCAGGTGGGTGTGAGCCTCGACGGCCCGGCCTTCCTGCATGACGCCCACAGGCGCACCCGCACCGGCCTGGGAACCCATGCCGCCACCATGCGCGGCATCGCCCACCTGCAGCGCAACGGTATTCCCTTCCATGTGATCGCGGTGCTGACCCGCGAGTCGCTCGATCATGCCGACGCCATCGTCGGGTTCTTCCTCGAGAACGGCATCACCGACGTGGGCTTCAACATGGAGGAAGCTGAAGGCGTGAACAGCCGCTCGAGCCTGGAGGCAGCCGGCGCCGAGGTTGCCTACCGCGCCTTTCTGGAGCGGGTGTGGCAGCTCTGCGAACGGAGCCGGGGCGCCTTCCGGCTGCGGGAATTCGAAACCACCGGGGCCCTCGCCTGCAGCGATTCACGGCTTGAGCGCACCGACATGAATCGCCCGTTCGTGATCCTGAACGTGGACCATCAGGGCAACTTCTCCACCTTCGATCCGGAACTGCTGGCGGTACGAACCCAGGAGTACGGCGATTTCGTGCTGGGCAACATCCTCACCGACTCCCTCGAATCGGTGTGCGCCACCGAGAAGTTCCAGCGCATCCAGCACGACATGCAGGCCGGCATCGAACGCTGCCGCGGCAGCTGTGAGTACTTCGGGCTGTGCGGCGGTGGCGCCGGCAGCAACAAGTACTGGGAGCACGGCACCTTCGACTGTGCCGAAACCCAGGCCTGCCGCTACCGCATCAAGATCGTGGCCGATGTGGTGCTGGCGGGCCTGGAGGCCGAACTCGGTCTGGGCCCTGAACTGCCATCAGCCATCCCCCAACCAGCGGTGGCGCGGCATCGGGTCGGTTGAAGTCTGGTGATCCCTACCTGGCCCCCCCTTCGCGGCCGCGAACCGGCTCCATAGGGTTTGCTGCAACAACGCCGCGTGCGCCAACGTTTCATGGACCCCACCCAGCCCATTCCCGAAGCCATCAGCCATCGCCAGCTGGCCCATCTGCTGCGCAGTGCCGCCGCCGAACCCGCTGCTGCCGCTGAGCATGGTGGGGAGCTGGATGCACTGCTGCAGGCCTATGGCCAGCTGAGCGTGCAGCTGCTCAAGGCCTTCGAGGGGGCCGGAGATGAACTCGCCAGGGGCCGCAGCCCCCGCCAGGTGATGGCGATGGGTGCCCTGCGGGCCCATGCCCACATGGCGCTGCAGGCCCTCGCCGCGAGTGGGGCCTGAACGATCCGGACACCTGGGATCAGCTGCTGCGCCGCCATGTGGATGCACAGGGGCGTGTGGACTATGCCGCCTGGAAGGGCGCCGACGCCGAGCTGCTCGCCGACTGGCTGAGCCGGCAGAGCGCCCGCATCGACAACCGCCAGGACGCCCTGGCTCACTGGATCAATCTCTACAACGCCTTCACGATCCAGGCGGTGCTGCAGCGCTATCCGATCGCCTCGATCCGTCCCCAGCTGCTGGGGGTGCCGAACTGGCTTGGGCTTCTGCGCTTCTTCTCCCAGCGCCGGCATCGGCTGGGCGAGCGCATGGTCAGCCTGGGTGAGATCGAGCACCGCATCCTGCGTCCGCTCGGCGATCCCCGCATCCACTTCGCGATCGTGTGCGCCTCGATCGGCTGCCCGCTGCTGCGCAATGAGGCCTACAGCCCCGAGCGGCTGGATGCGCAGCTGGAGGACGACGCCCGGCGCTTCATCCGCAACCCCGCCAAGGTGCGCTACGACGCGGCCACCAACGTGCTGCACTGCAGCCCGATCTTCCGCTGGTACCGGGGCGATTTCGAGGCCGTGGCGCCATCGCTCAAGGACTACATCCTCCCCCGCCTCACCACCATCCCCGCCGGCGCGCCCAGCGAATCCAGCCAGCCGGAACCGGCCCTGCGCTTCCTGCCCTACGACTGGAGCCTCAATCAGCAGCTTCCTCAGCGCACATCGGGGTAGAGGCGGCGCAGGCGCCGGGGGGACACCCCAAGGCCCCAGAGCACGCCGATCCACAGGTAGAGCGCCGTGGCCTTCCACGGCCCCCACTGGCGCACCCGCCGGTCGGAGCTGATCACCACCCGCTGGATCAGCTGGATGCGGCCGAGCGTGACCAGGCGCAGGCAGAGGTCGCCGTCCTCCAGCAGCGGCAGCTCGGCATTGAAGCCGCCGCAGTGCTCGAAGCTGCCGCGCCGCATCACCATCACCTGATCGCCGAACAGCAGCCGCAGGCCGCGCAGATACAGGTGGGGACGGAACAGCAACGGTGCCAGGGAGGTCTTGGCGGCGTTGAGGGCCGAGATCAGCCAGCGGGTGCCGGTGTCGCCGCCCATCAACGACACGAAGCCGGCGGCGGCCACCCCGGGATCGGCCAGCACCCGCGCCGCCACCGCCACCAGGTCGTCGGGCACCAGGGTGTCGGCGTGCAGGAAGCAGAGCAGCTCGCCCCGGGCCCGGGCCGCACCGGCATTCATCTGCGCCGCCCGGCCCTTCACCGCCGCGTGGATCACGGTGGCTCCCGCCTCGGCGGCGATGGAGGTGGTGCGGTCGCCGCTGCCGCCATCCACCACCAGCACCTCCAGCGCCGGAGGATCGAGCACGCTCAGCTGACGCAGGGTGCGGCCGAGCCAGGCCTCTTCGTTCAGGACCGGGATCACGATCGAGAGCGTCGGCGCCGGCACGGTGGGCACACATGCGGGCGGCGGGGGCTTCACCAGGGCAGTTCCTCGCCGTTGGCATGCAGGAACCGGCCGCTGCTGGCCAGAGACAGTTCATCGATGCGCTGCAGCAGCCCCTGCACCGAGGTTTCCGGGCTGATACCCGAGCGGGTGAATCCGGTCATGCGGGTGCTCACCATGCCGGGATGCAGGATCGCCACGGCGATGCCGCGGGGCTCCAGGTCGATCGCCAGCGACTTGCCGGCCATGCACAGGGCCGTCTTCGACATCCGGTAGCCGTAGTAGCCGCCGGAGCCGTTGTCGGCGATCGAGCCCATGCGGCTGGTGATCAGCACCAGCTTCGACCCCTCGTGCAGCAACGGCAGCAGGGCGCGGGTGAGCAGCAGCGGCGCCACCGCGTTCACCTCGAACTGGCGGCGCAGGCTGTCGGCCTCCACGCTCTCGAGGCTGTCGGCCTCCAGCAGCCCGGCGTTGTGGATGAGCAGATCGAGGCTCAGATCTCCCAGCCGCCGTCGCAGCTCCTCGCCCGCACCTGCGTCGGTGATGTCGAGGCCGGCCTCGATGCGCACACCGAGCTGCTCAAGCTCCGGCGAGGGCGTGCGGCACACCGCCACCACCACATCGCCGCGGGTCTGCAGCTGACGGCAGAACTCCAGGCCGATGCCGCGGTTGGCGCCGGTGATCAGAACGGTGCTCATGGGGTTGCCAGGGGGGTGAAGCTCACAGGTTCGTACTTGCTCACCGCTACCGTCCAGGCCCGCGAGGCCAGGCTCTGCAGCCGCTGCAGGGCCGCCTCGGTGTCGCCACCGGCGATCCAGGCCGCCTTGAGAGCGGGCAGCTGTTCGTTCATCACCTCCATCGGCACCACCACCAGCAGCAGGCTGGCGCCTGAGGCGGCGCGCCGCAGGGGGCCCTCATCGCTGCGCTGCCACACGCGCAGCAGCAGCTCCAGCGCCAGGGCGCGACCGTCCTCGCCGGGATCCTCGCTGCTGGCGGCGGCGGCACCGAGCGATTTGCCCGCCAGCGGCAGGGCCCGGCCGCCGTTCTGCTCCAGAAAGGCCAGGGCGATCAGATAGGGGGCGTCAGCCATGGGGAGCAGATCCGGCAATGCTCCACCCTGACGCATGGCTTCCCCTCAGGCCGTTGTCCCCATTTGCGGGTAGACGCAGGCAAGTGGAGGTTCATAGCTTTTACCGAGCCAGCAGTTCCAGCCCAAGGGCTCCAGTCAGATCTGGAGCTCTTGGTGGTCTGTTCATGCTGCATCGTCACCATCGATCTCCAAGGACAGTTGTGTCGACTGAAAAGGTGGAAACCATCGCTTCCAGGCTTGATGGCTACAGAACCTCGCTGGCTCAAGCCCGCACCAACGGTGAGCCGGCACTGGTGCGCAAGCTTGAGCAGCAGATCAGGGAACTGGAGGCGTTTCAGCAGCGTCACCCCGAGGAGGCCGTGGCTCCCTCGCCCTTCGAAGTGTTCTGCGATCTCAATCCCTCTGACATCAACTGCCGCGTCTACGACGACTGACATGTCCACCTTCAAGACATCGTTCACGACATCCCTGACTGTCGGTGAGCTTGAGGCCAGTTATCCGCTGTACTGCAAGGCTTTGCGCATCCTGATTCGGGAGGGAAAATCTCTGAAGATGGTTCGGCGCACCGTCTGCTGGACCAGGCTTCAGACGCTTCATGCCTGCTTGCCACGCAGCTATCGGGATCCGGAGCATCTCTACTTTCTGCTCAAACGGGAGTGGGAGGCGCAGAGCGTGTGACCCTTGCCGCTCGCATTGCCCGCAGATTGGGACATCGGTGACATCCCCGAAGTCCCTAGGCTCCATTCAGAACCGAAGCAAGACGTTGGACACCCATTCCGTGGCTGGTGCGCAGTCCTGTGCACAGCCTGAAGTCGCCGGGGGCCTGCAGCCCACCACCTGCCTGGGACGCACCTGTTTGAAATGGACTCCCGACGGGGAACTTTCAGCTCAGGACGTTCAGCTCATTCTGCAGCGCCTTGGCCAGGTGGACGCACAGATCGGAGTAGGCTGAGGCTTTCCCCCTGAGACGACAGGGTGTTGCTCCGGGCTGCCTGGAGCAGAGGCGTCGCCATGGATTTCACCCCCTATCTCACTGGTCTGGAAGCGAGTGATTCAGACGAGAGGCTGCTCTCACTGAAGCTGAATGGACGCGTTGCCCTGGCGATGAAGGGCAGGTTGTTCCTGAGGTCGATATGTTCCAACTTCAGCAATCCTGCTCAGATCGGCTGTGCAGTGACTGATGAGGAGTCTTGCCTTGAATACATCACGGAGTCAGCGTTCGATCTGCTGATCTGCACCGATTTCCTCGAAGAGGGAAACGGCTTTCAGCTGGCTTGCAAGGCCAAGCAGATCAGGCCGAATCTTCGCGTCATTGTGCTTGCTCTTGGTGACGTCATCCCAGCGGAATATGCTGATGTTTCCTGGCTTGATGCCGTTGTGGCCGAGGCGGATTTCGTCGAAGATCAGCATCCCCTCCAGGCGGCCGTGCTGGCGGTGATGGGCCACCATGCCTACAGGAGCCCCTCCCTGCGCAGCGGCAGGCTGCCTTACCTGAGCTGCCCGCGTCTCACACCCCGCGAATACGAGGTTCTCGATCTGCTCGCCAGTGGCATGACCGACCGCGAGATGGCAGAGGCCCTGGTGATCTCGGAGGAGTCTGCGCGCACCTACACCAAGCGGCTGTTGCGCACCCTTGGAGTGCACAATCGCTTGCAGGCGGTTCTCAAGGGGATGCGCTGTGGGATGGTCCATCTCTGAGGTCCACGACACCACCCCGCAGAACGACGGCCGGAGCCCCTCTGCTGGTGAGGTGCTGTCAGATCGCCGAGCACACTGAGGGCATGGTCCTGAATCCCATCCGCGGCGTGGGTGGCGGCTAGGAGGCTGCCGTGCTGCCCACGGTCGCGCTCCGCACGCCGTTGTTCGAGGCGATTCCCCACCGGCAGATCACCGGGGCGGACTTCGACGGCCAGCCCCTCTCCTCTGCAGAGCTGAGGCTGCTGGAGGCCGCCGGTTCAGGCCCAGGCGTGCGGGTGCACCTGCTCACCGGCCGGCAGGCCATCGGGGCGGTGTGCAAAGGGGATGGGTTGTTCTCCGCCTGCACCGGCAAGCCCAGCCTGCCCACCTGGCTGGGCTGCGCGATCTTCCCGTTGGTGCTCTCGGAGCGCAAGGAGAATGAGCGCTACACCCGGCAGATCCGCAGCTCCGCCGGCATCGCCGTGTTCGTCTCGCAGCGGGACGATCAGTGGCACTGGATCGAGGCCGGCCGCGCCTTCCAGCGCTGCGCGCTCCAGGCCACCGCGCTGGGCGTGCGCACATCGCACCTCAACCAGCCGGTGGAGGTGGCTCCGATCCGGGCCGGGTTCGGCAGGTTCCTGGGCCTGGCCGGCGGACGCCCCGATCTGGTGATCCGCTTCGGCCGCGGGCCGCTGATGCCGCGATCCCTGCGCCGGCCCGTCGATGCGGTGCTGGTGTAGCGCCCGTCAGCCGCGGCCGCCGCTCTCCGCCACCAGCCGGTCGAGCTCGGCCTGCATGTGGTTCACCACCTGTGCGTAGCAGGCCTGCACGTAGCCCCGGTCGCGGCTGGCGGCGTAGCCCGTGCGCTCGAACACCACCGGCGCGCAGACCCGGGTGTGGATGCGGGCGGGCAGCGGCAGGTTGGGCAGCGGCCCGAAGGCCAGCCCCCAGGGCAGGCCGAGATAGAGCGGAAACACCTCCGGGTCGATGCCCAGCAGCCAGGGCATGCCCAGTTCGTTCAGCTGCCTGGCCTGGGCGGTGCAGTCCTCGAGCACCACCAGGGTGTCGTGGCCGCCCCAGGAGATCAGCGGGATCACCGGCAGCTCATGCCAGAGGGCCAGGCGGATGAAACCGGTGCGGCCACCGAAGTGGATGCGGTCGCGCAGGCGGTGGGGCCGGAAGGCGTCCTCGCCGCCGCCGGGATACACCAGCACGCTGTGGCCCTCCTCCAGCAGGGCCAGGGCCTGGCGGGCATGGAAGGGCACCGCGCCCACCCGGGCGGCCAGGTCGGCGGCGACGGGAAAGGCCTGCCACACCTTGGCGTGGGCCAGGCCGAACACCTGCCGGTCCGTGCCGAAGCGCCGCACCCAGTCCACCAGGAACATGGGCAGATCGGGGGTGGCCAGACCACCGTTGTGGGATCCCACCAGCAGCACCTGGCCCCGGCTGGGCATGTGCTCCCAGCCGCTGGTGCGCACCCGGAAGTAGTGGCGGTAGAACCACTCCCACACCGGCATCAGCCGGCGGATCACGCGCGGATCACGGCGGATCGCCGGCTCGGGGAGGTGGGGCAACGGTGGTGAGGTCGGCTGTGGCATACACGATGATGCCGGGCCTGGAGGCGGCGCCGGAGAGCAGAACGATCCTGTCGCCGTCCTGGTGGAAGGTGGCGCCGCGGAAGCGGCCCTGCAGTGGCGGGCCGGGATCGGGCTCCAGCAGCACGAAGCGCTGGCCGCCGTCGCCGATGGGATGCAGTTCCGGATCGACCTCCACGTAGCGGATCGCGCCGCCCTTGTGCGCGCTCTGATCCTGGTAGACGATGAAGGTTCTGCCGCCCACACGCAGCAGGGCGGGGTCGTAGATGTT
>JALOOQ010000102.1 GCA_025454305.1 Cyanobium sp. Prado107 | reverse complement strand
CATGTACCGCGAGGTCTGCGGCGTCAAGGAGCCCACCCCCGAGGCGGCGGCGGTGGAGCAGTTCTCCCAGGGTCAGGACGCCGACCCCAGCCGCAAGGGCCTGGCTGCCCTGCTCAAGCGTCGCTAGGCCGGGGCCGGTGAAGGAGCCGGGGCCGGCGCCATCTCAGGCGGGCCGGGATCTGCCCGTTGGCCGGGACCTTCCTGCTCCCTACGAAGATCCCTGGAGGCTGCTGGGGCGGGATGTGCGGGCCGTGCTGGCCAGCCTGCGGCTGCGCGTCTGGGAGCTGAGCCGGCGCAACCGGCAGGGGGATCTGCCCGTGCCGGCCTTCTGGCCCCGCCGCCTCGGCCCCTGGTTCTGGCCCCTGCTGCTCGCCCTGGCCGTGGCCGCCGCTGCTGCGCTGGCGGTGCTGGCCCTCAACGCATTGCCGGCGCCGCTCGCCGAAGTGCCCCAGAACGAGGTGCCCCAGAACGAGTTGATCCAGAAGGAGGCGAGTCCGGTGCGGGAGGGCCCGGTTCAGGAGCCAGGCGACAGCACCGCCGGCGAAGACGCCGCAGAGCTCGCGCCCGGGGTTCCCGCGGACAGGCCCGCCTCCCCCGCCTCGGCGGACACCGCCCCGCCTGGCCCACGCCCCGATCCGCTGCTGGCGCTGCTGCAGCCGGCCGATCCCCGCCAGCTGCTGAGTTCGGTGCGCGAGCGGCCCGCCTTCGCTTGCCTGCGGCTGGAGCTCACTGCCGACTTCCAGACCCTGGCGAGTGGTGAGCGGCAACGCCAGGCCGAGGCCTGGCGCCTCCGGGCCCTGGAGCTGGGCTACGAGCGTCTGGAGCTGGTGGATGGATCGGGGCGGCTGCTGGGACGGACCGCCCGGGTGGGCTCGGGCATGATCCTGCTCGATGCCCCGGGCGGAGCCGATGTCGCTTGATCTCCAGCAGTTGCATGAGCTCTGGGGACCTCCCCTGACCCCCGCGGCACCCGGGGCCGTCGTCATGCCCCTGCTGGTGAGCACCGACAGCCGGCGTCTGAGCGCCGGTGGACTGTTCCTCGCCCTGGTGGGCGACCGCTTCGATGGCCACACGTTTCTGCAGCAGGCCCTCGCCGCCGGCAGCCGGGTGCTGGTGGCCCAGCGTGAGCGCCTGAGCGCCGCCGACCTGGAGGAGCTTGTGGCAGCGGCGACGGCGGCCGGGGCGGCTCTGTGGCTGGTGGACGACACCCTGCAGGCCTATCAGGACCTGGGCCGGCTGTGGCGCGAGCGACTCGCGGTTCCCGTGGTGGCGGTGACCGGCTCGGCGGGCAAGACCAGCACCCGTGAGCTGATCCGCGCCGCCCTGGCACCCCTCGGGCCGGTGCTCGCCTCCAGTGGCAATGACAACAACGATGTGGGTGTGCCGCTCACCCTGCTCAGGGCCGGCGAGGGCCACTGCGCCGTGGTGGTGGAGATGGGCATGCGCGGGCTGGGTGAGATCGAGCGGCTGAGCCGCTGCGCCCGTCCCGATGTGGCGGTGATCACCAACATCGGCACCGCCCACATCGGCCGTCTCGGCAGCCGGGAGGCCATCGGCACGGCCAAGTGCGAGATCGTCACCGGCCTGGCGGCCGGGGGCGTGGTGGTGATCCCGGCCGGTGATCCCCTGCTCGATGCCAGCCTGGCCCGGGTTTGGAGCGGCCGGGTGCTGCGGGTGGCGCTGTGCGGCGATCCCGGGGAGGCCGAGGCCCAGCTGGTGGGTGTGCTCGATGAGGCGGCCGCCTGTCTGGAGGTCGCCGGGGTGCGTCTGCCGCTGCCCCTGGAGGGCCGACACCAGGCCCGCAACCTGATGCTCGCGCTGGCGGTGGCCCGGGAGCTCGGCCTGCCTCCCGCTCGCTGGCAGCCCCTGGTCGTGGACCTGCCGGGTGGCCGCAGCCGGCGTCTCTCCCTGGGCGGGGTGACCGTGCTCGATGAGACCTACAACGCCTCACCGGAGGCGATGTTGGCGGCCCTGGAGCTGCTGGCGCGTCAGACGGGCGGCCGCCGCTACGCCGTGCTGGGCACGATGCTGGAGCTCGGCGAGCGCAGCGTGGAACTGCACCGTCAGGTGGCGGAGCGGGCCGTGCAGCTCGGCCTCGATGGTCTGGTGCTGGTGGTGGACGGCGCCGAGGCCGAAGCGATGGCCGCTGCCGCTGCCCCGCTGGAGCGGACCGCCGTGGTGACCTCTCCGGAACAGGCGGCCCAACCGTTGCAGAGCTGGCTTGGATCGGGCGATGTGGTGCTGCTCAAGGCCAGTCGCGGCGTCGCCCTGGAGCGCCTGCTGCCGGTGCTGGAAGCGTTCGGGTCGCGGGAGTCCCAGCCTTAGCGCGGTCCGGTCCAGTTCTCCTTCACCAGCTGGCGGGCGCGGCCCAGGGCCAGGGCGCCGCTGGGCACGTCCCGGGTGAGGGTGGAGCCGGCGCCCACGGTCACGTTCGTACCGAGCGTGATCGGCGCCACCAGCACCGAGTTGGCGCCGGTCTTGCTGCCGGCGCCGATCACGGTGCGGTGCTTGCGCACCCCGTCGTAGTTGGCGGTGATCGTGCCGGCGCCCACATTCACTCCGGCGCCGAGATCGGCATCGCCGATGTAGCTGAGGTGGTTCACCTTCACGCCTTCGGCCAGGGTGCTGTTCTTCACCTCCACGAAGTTGCCCACGTGACAGCCTGCCGCCAGCTGGGCGCCGGGTCGCAGCTGGGTGAAGGGGCCCACCGTGCACCCCGGGCCCACGCTCGCGTCGCGCAGCACCGCATGGAGGATCTGGCTGCCCTCGCCCACCTGGCTGTCCTCGATCAGGCACCCTGGGCCGACGCGGCAGCCCGCGCCGATGTGATTGCGCCCCCGGAAGTGGCACTGGGGCTCCACCACCACGTCGCGGCCGAAGCGGGTGCCGTCGCTGAGCGTGCAGCTGGCCGGGTCGGTGAAGGTCACCCCCTCGCGCATCCAGTGCTCCCGCAGGCGCTGCTGCAGCACCGCCTCGCACTGAGCGAGCTGGAGGCGGTCGTTGATGCCGTTGATCTCGTCGGCATCGGCCACCTCCAGATGCATGGCCGGGCTGAGCATGGCCACCGTGTCGGTGAGGTAGAGCTCGCCCTGGTCGTTGTCGCTGCTCAGCTGGGGCAGCACCGCCGCAAGCTTCTCCCAGCTGAAGCAGTAGATGCCAGCGTTGATGAGGTTGACCCGCCGCTCCGCCTCACTGCAGTCGCGGTGCTCCACGATCCGCTGCACCCGGCCGTCCTCGGCGGCCAGCACGCGCCCGTAGCCGGTGGGATCCGCCAGCCGGGCGGTGAGCAGGGTCACGGCGGCGCCACTGGCGCGGTGGGTCTCCAGCAGCTGCTCGAGGGTTTCGGGCCGCAGCAGCGGCACATCGCCGTTGAGCACCAGCAGCTCGCCTGTGAAGCCGGCCAGGGGCTCGAGCAGCTGCTGCACCGCATGGCCGGTGCCGTTCTGGGGCTGCTGCAGCACGAACTCCAGCCCCTCGTGCCGCGCCAGCGACTGCTCCACGCGTTCGGCCTGGTGCCCGACGATCAGCAGCCGCCGCTCCGGGCTGAGCCGCTCGCAGCTGGTGAGCACCCGCTCCACCAGGGTGGCGCCGGCCAGGGGCTGGAGCACCTTGGGCAGGTCGCTCTTCATGCGGGTGCCTTTTCCGGCGGCCAGCACGGCAACGGCGAGCATCGGCGGGGCTGAGCGGCTGGGCGGGAATCTACGCGGGCTGCCGAGGTGGCTCGACGCTGTCCCGTGAGCGCCCCTCCAGTCCCCAGCGGCGCCGCCAGGTGCTGGTGGAGCCGGCGCCGCTGGCCGCCTGGGCCCGCTGCCGCGCTGCCAGGATCTCGGCGGCCCCGGCCTGGCCGCCAGGGTCGCGGTAGGGCTCCGCGGCACGGGTGCTGAGGTGCTCGATCTCCATCGCTGCGAGCGGCCGCAGGGGGCTGTCCGGTTCGGTGCCGATGGGCAGGAGAGACGGGCTGGCGGCGGTGCCGAAGCTCCAGGGGGCGATCCGCAGGCATGGGTCCGTCGCCCCCTGCTCCCGGGGTGGCTGGATCGAGGCCAGCCGAAGCCCGGCCAGCTGCAGGCTGCGGCGCACGGCGGCGGCGCAGCAGTAGGTGAGCAGCCGGCTGTCGGGCCGCAGCAGCCGGGCCAGTGCGCTCAGAAACTCCAGGCTCCACAGCTCGGGACAGCGCCGGGGGGAGAAGGCATCCAGGAGCACCAGATCGCAGCCGCCTGCCAGCTGCTGCCGCTCGAGCAGGTCGCCCACCCGGCGGCGGGCATCGCCCCAGAGCAACCGGGCCGTGCTGCCTTCGCTCCCCCGGCCGGTGCGGCCACCGTCGCCGCCGCCTTCGCACCAGGTGCCGTGCTCCAGCAGGTTCCAGAGCATCGCCACCGTGCCCGGTTGCCACTGGCGGCGGAAGGAGTCCGATGCCAGGGCCTGGCGCAGCGGCTGGGGATCGAGTTCCAGGCCCACGATGTCGAGCGTCAGGTTCCCCGCCGCGGCTGCCTCCAGCAGGGCGGCGCTGTTGGTGCCCAGGCCGAAGCCCACATCCACCACCACCAGCCGCCGGCCGGCACTGAAGCGCTCCAGCTGGGCAGGGCGCACGAACTTGGCCCGGGCCTCGCTGAGGGCGCCGATCGCTCCGTGGAAACCCTCGCCGAAGCGCTCGCTGAAGAGGCTGAAGCTGCCGTCGGCGCCGAGCTGGGACCTCAGCATCTGCGCCCCATCCGGCCGAGCCGGACCCGCCTCAGCCGCGCAGCCGTTCGAGGTCATCCCAGAAGCCCGGGTAGGACACCGCCGCCGCCTCGGGGCGCCGCAGGAGGGTGCCGCCGCTGGCGATGCCGGCTGCCACCGCCAGGCTCATGGCCACGCGGTGGTCGGTCTCGCTGTCCACCTCGGCGCCATGCAGTTCCGTGACGCCGGTGATGGCCATGCCGTCCTCGAACTCCTCGACCCGGCCGCCCATGGCTCCCAGCTGCCGGGCCATCACCGCCAGCCGGTCGGTTTCCTTCACCCGTAGCTCACCGGCGTCGGTGATCCGGCTGACGCCCTCGGCGCAGCAGGCGGCCACGGCCAGCACCGGGATCTCATCCACCAGCCGGGGGATCAGTTCGCCACCGATCGTGAAGGGCTGCAGAGGGCAGTGGCTCACGCGCAGGTCGCCCACCGGTTCGCCGGCCACATCGCGGGCGTTGAGCACTTCCAGCCGGGCGCCCATCTGCTCGAGCACCTCGAGGATGCCGGTGCGGCTGGGGTTGAGACCCACGTTCTCCACCGTGAGCTCGGCGCCTGGGGTGACGGCGGCCGCCACCAGCCAGAAGGCGGCCGAACTGATGTCGCCCGGCACCACCACGCTCTGGCCCAGCAAATCATTGCCGGGGGTGAGCGTGACCTGGGTGCGGCCGGGTCCGCCCACCTCCACCCGGGCGCCGAAGGCCCGCAGCATGCGCTCGCTGTGGTCACGACTCTGGGCCGGCTCGATCACGGTGGTGGGGCCGCTGGCGGTGAGGCCCGCCAGCAGGATGGCGCTCTTCACCTGGGCCGAGGCCACCGGCGTGTGGATGGTGGCGCCGCGCAGCGGCTGCCCCAGCACCGCCAGCGGGGCGAAGTTGCCGTCCCGGCGGCCGTGGATCACCGCGCCCATCTGCGCCAGGGGCGCACCCACCCGCCGCATCGGCCGGCCCCGCAGGGAGGCGTCGCCTGTGAGCACGAAGTGCCGCCCAGCCCGCCCGGCCAGCAGGCCGAGCATCAGGCGCATGGTGGTGCCGGAATTGCCGCAGTTCAGCACGTCGTGGGGCTCCTGGAAGCCGTCGAGCCCCACGCCCTGCACCGTCACCGGCTGGCCGGCCTCGATCGCCGACACTTCCACCCCCATCGCCCGCAGGCAGGCGGCGGTGCTGAGGGGATCTTCCGCAGGCAGCAGGCCCTCGATGCGGGTCTCGCCCTCGGCGATGGCCCCGAACAGCAGCGCCCGGTGGGAGATGGACTTGTCGCCCGGCACCCGCACCGTGCCCCGCAGGGTGGCTCCACCGCTCAGGTGCCGGGGGCTGGAGGCGGCGCTTGTCTCGGCCACGGGCGGGGGGCGCTGGTGCCGCGATCCTATGGAGTGTGCTCTCCGCCGCCCGATATGGACCGGTTGCTGTCTCTGCTGCTGGCGCTGCTGCTCTCCGCTGCGGCGTTGTCGCCCCTGTCGGTGGGCCCGCCGCCGGCCTGGGCCGCCGGTCCTGTCCCCCTGCAGGTGGACCGTTACCTGTGCGAGGGCGATCCCCTGGAGGCCCGGGTGTTCGCCGGGGCGGTCGGGCATCCCCAACACCAGTGCGGGCACTCCGCCCGGCGCCTATGTGGTGCTGCAGTGGCGGGGCGTGAGCCTGCAGCTGCCGCGCACCAACAACGCCGGCCCCCCCAGCTACACCGACGGCCGCTGGTGGTGGAGTCCGGTCGATCCGGATCGGCCGGAGTTCCTGCAGCGCCGCGGGGCGGTGGAGAACTACGGCTGCGAGCCGGCGGGACGAGCTGATGCGCTAAGCCCAGGCATGCCAGTGGCAGAGGGGCCCCTGCCCGGCGCCGATGGCCAGGGCCTGGCGCAGGCCGCCTTCCACGAACGACTTGGCCTGCCGCACGGCTGAGGGCAGGGGCAGCCCCAGGGCCCTGTGGGCCGTGATCGCCGCCCCCAGGGTGCAGCCGCTGCCGTGGTTGTGGGGCGTGTCGATGGCGGCGTGCTCCAGCCACTGGCCAGGGGCTCCGCGCTGCAGCAGATAGTCGCGTCCGCGCAGCTCCGGCCAGCCGCCGCCCTTGATCAGCACGGCGCCTGGGCCCAGGTCGAGCAGGTGTTTCGCAGCCGTCTCCACATCGGCTACGCCGCTTATCTCCCGGCCGCTGAGCAGCTGGGCCTCGTGGAGGTTGGGGGTGAGCAGCTCCGCCAGAGGAAGCAGCCGCCGGTAGGCAGCGATGGCGGTGGGCTCCAGCAGTACCGATCCGGCCCGCGACACCATCACCGGATCGATCAGCCGCGGCAGCTGCAGCGGAGCCAGGGCCGCGGCGGTGGCCTCGATCAGCCCGGCGTTGAGCAGCATGCCGGTCTTCAGCGCCGCCACCGGCAGATCGCTGAGCACCGCCTCGATCTGGGCCGCGAGGGCCTCGGGCGGCAGCGCGTCGACGCGGAGGACGCCGGTGGTGTTCTGGGCGGTGACGCAGGTGAGGGCCGAGCAGCCGTGCACCCGCAGGGCGGTGAAGGTCTTGAGGTCGGCCTGGATGCCGGCACCGCCACCGGAATCGCTGCCGCCGATGGTGAGGGCGATCACAGGTGCCATGCCGCCATGATCGCCCCCAGCTCCTGCGGCCGTCATCGGGCCATGGTCCCTCCAGACGACTCCCTGCCGCCCTGGCGGCCGCTGCTGCGGGCCGCCCGCCAGCGGGAGGGCCGATCGCCCCAGGCGCGCTGGCTGCAGCTGGCCACCGTGGCCGCGGACGGGACGCCGCGGCTGCGCACCCTGGTGTTCCGCGGCTGGGGCGGCCCGGCGGCCCTCGATCTGCTCAGCGACGCCCGCAGCGCCAAGGTGGCGGAGCTGCAGCACCGGCCGGCGGTGGAGCTCTGCTGGCTCCTGCCGCGAGCGCGCTGCCAGTTCCGGCTGCGGGGGAGGCTGCTGGGCCTGCCTGTCGATGTGGAGGACGCGGAGCGCCGGCGCCACTGGCAGCAGCTCACCCCCGGTGGACGGGCGCTGTGGGGCTGGCCGGAGCCGGGGGCGCCGCTGCAGGCCGATGCCTCGTTCCCGGCCGAGCTGCCGCCGGAAACCCCCATGCCGCCCTGGTTCCTGCTGCTGCGCTTTGCACTGGAGCAGGTGGAACTGCTGGAGCTGGGCGGCCATCCCCACCGCCGCCGGCGCTGGCGGGCCGACGCCGCCTGGCAGGAGCAGCCGCTCAATCCCTGAGAGGCTCTGGCTCAGAAGGGCTGAGATAGGGCTCCAGGAAGCCCAGCGGCCGGGCCATGGTGGCCGAGAAGCCGAGCAGGCCACGGTCGCGGTGGCTGTAGAGCAATGTGTCGTCGGTGTCGATCAGGAAGGTGGCGCCACGCTGGGTGAGGAAGTCGTCCGTGGGCACGTAGGTGCGCCAGCGGCCCAGCACCTCCACCATGTTGCGCAGCCGCACCGTGGCCAGCTCGAACGGCCGCTGGTACCCGAGCCCCAGCAGGTCGAACAGAGGGGTCTGCAGCCGGGAGGGGGCCTGACGGTCGCCGCTGTACCCCCGCAGCACCTCGGCCAGGGTGCCGGGTGAGCCGATCCCGGCGCACATCAGCAGCAGTGCTGGCCAGGGTCCCGCGGGGGTGCGCAGACCGGCGTAAAGGCCCAGGGCCTGGTGCAGTTCGGGCTGCTGATCCACCTGCAGGCAGGCGCGGGGCAGACCGGTGAAGGCGCAGAAGCGCTCGGCACCGGCGTCGTTGCCGATGGCGATCACCAGCAGTGCGATGCCGGCGGCCTGCAGGCGGGGCAGCGCGGCCGCCAGGGCCTGGGCGTACTCCAGGCTGTCGAAATCCCCCAGCTGGCCCATCAGCACCACCAGCCGCCGCCGCCCCCCGGCCAGCTCCGGCAGTCCGGACAGCCGATGCAGCAGCGCTTGTGGTGTGGTCATGGCAGGCACGCTATCCAGCACGGCGGGACGGTCGATCAGCCCAGCAGCAACCCGCCCCCGTCGCCTGCGCCGGCTTCGGCGCTGCGCAGGTCGAACATCAGCTCTTCGAGGGTCAGCTCCTCCAGCGTCTGCTGCCGGGCCCGCTCCAGCCGCAGCCGCAGGGCTTCGGTGACCCGGTCGGCCGGGGGGCACGCCCGGGCGGCGTCGAGTTGCCCGCCGCCCGGGCGTGGGCTCCGGCCGGTGCTGTTGCCCGCCGCTTCCCCCAGCCCTGCCAGCACCTCAGCCACCGTGATCCGGCTGGACTCACGCGCCAGCCGGTATCCCCCCAGCCGGCCCCGCCGTGCCACCAGCACGCCGCCGCGGCGCAGGCGCAGCAGCAGCTGCTCGAGCATCGGCTCCGGCAGCTGCTGGGCGCTCGCCAGTTCGCGGCTGGAGCGCCAGCGCTCCTGTTCGCGGGCCAGCTCCAGCAGAGCCTTGAGGGCATGGCTGGCCTGACGCGAGATCACCGGCGGTCTCAGGCGCCGGCCGCCGCGCCGGCCGCCAGCCGCTCCAGCACGTGCTCCAGGGTGTAGCCGAAGAGGGCCGGATCGGGCGGTTCGCTGCCGATGTCGGCCAGCCCCAGCTCGGCCCAGCGCTCATCGATGCGGGCCTCCAGCTCCGCCGGCCGCTGCAGCGGTTCGCCCCAGGGGTGGCGCTTCTCCGGCCCCACCTTGGTGGTGGCGTCGAGTGCCAGCCGGCCGCCCAGGCCGAGGCGCTCGCTGGCGAAATCGAGCGTGTCGAAGGGGGTGTCCTCGAGCACGAACAGATCCCGCTGGGGATCCACCAGGGCGCTGATCGCCCAGATCACCTGGCGCGGATCGCGGATGTTGATGGCCTTGTCCACCACCACCACGAACTTGGTGTAGGTGAACTGGGGCAGAGCGCTCCAGAAGGCCATCGCCGCGCGCCGGGCCTGGCCGGGGTAGGCCTTGTCGATGGCGATCACCGCCAGCTTGTAGCTGAGGCCCTCCATCGGCAGGAAGAAATCGACGATCTCCGGGATCTGCTGCCTCAGGATCGGCGTGTAGATGCGGTTGAGCGCAATGGCCAGCATCGCGTCCTCCTTGGGGGGCCGGCCGCTGAAGGTGGTGAAGTAGATCGGATCCCGCCGCTGGGTGACGCACTGGATGCGCACCAGGGGCGAATCCTCGACGCCGCCGTAGAAGCCCATGTGGTCGCCGAACGGGCCGTCGGCCAGCTCCTCGCCGGGGGTGATCGTGCCCTCCAGCACCACCTCGCTGTGGCTGGGCACCTCCAGGTTCACGGTCTTGCACCTGGCCAGGCGCACGCCTTCGCCGGCGTAGAGGCCGGCGAACAGCCACTCGCTCAGCTGCACCGGAATCGGCGTGGCCGCCGCCAGCACCAGCAGCGGGTGCACGCCGATGGCGATGGCGATCTCCAGCTTCTTGCCCAGGGCCGCCGCCTTGCGCAGGTGCCGCGCCCCGCCGCGCACGCTCAGCCAGTGCACGGTCATCGTGTTGATGCTCTGCTGCTGCAGCCGGTACACCCCCACGTTCGGTGTGCCTGTTTCCGGGTCCTTGGTGATCACCAGCCCCAGGGTGATGATCCGGCCGCCATCGCCGGGCCAGGGGCGCAGCAGCGGCAGGGCGTCGAGATTCACCGCCTCCCCCTTGAACACCTGCTGGCGGCAGGGGGGCGTGAGATCCAGATCGGGCTTGGCCTTGAGCACATCCAGCAGCACCGAGCCGAAGCGCACGGCCTCCTTCGCTCCCTTGGGCGGCCTGGGCTGCTGCAGCAGGGCCAGCCGCTCGCCCAGGGTCTCGAGCTCCTCGGGGCGCTCCATGCCCATGCTCCAGAGCACCCGCTCCTGGGTGCCCATCAGGTTGATCGCCACCGGCATCGAGGAGCCGATCACGTTCTCGAACAGCAGGGCCGGACCACCGGCGGCCAGCACCCGGTCGGCGATCGCCGCCAGCTCCAGATCGGGGTCCACCGGTGCGCTGACGCGCCGCAGACGGCCCCGCTCCTCCAGCAGCTTCAGAAAGCGGCGCAGGTCACGGCCCTGTTTGATCGCCACTGAGTTCCGGGTTCCCGTTGCCGGGTCACTGTGGCGCAGGGCGCGGGCCACTGCTGACACACTGGGGCGGCTCTCCTGCCACCGCTGGTCCGACCCGCCGCCCCTGTGCAGATCTCCTATTTCCATACCTCCGAGGCCGTTCCCCCGGTGCGTCCGGCCACCGACGGCGGCCCCGACGCCGCCGTGGTGATCGATGTGCTGCGGGCCACCACCACCATCGCCTGGTCGCTGCAGAACGGCGCCGAGGCGGTGCAGGCCTTTGCCGATCTGGCCGAGCTGGAGCAGGCCGCCCAGGACTGGCCCGCCGAGCGCCGCCTGCGCGCCGGTGAGCGCGGCGGGCAGACGGTGGAGGGCTACGACCTGGGCAACTCCCCCCTGGCCGTCACCCCCGAACGCGTGGGCGGCAAGCGCATCTTCATGAGCACCACCAACGGCACCCGCTCCCTGGCGGCGGTGCGCGAGGTGCCCCTGCTGCTCACGGCCTGCCTGCCCAACCGCACCGCCGTGGCACGCCAGCTGGTGGAGCGGGCCTGCGAGCGGGTGTGGATCGTGGGCAGCGGCTGGGAGGGCGCCTACTCCCTCGAGGACAGCCTGGCCGCCGGCGCGCTGGCCTCCGCCGCCAGCGAACTGGCGGTCGCGCCCCACGTGGGCGTGGAGTTCGGCAACGACGAGATGCTCGCGGCCCTGGCCCTCTGGCAGCAGTGGCGCCAGGATCCCGAGACCTGCCTGCGGGTGGCCAGCCATGGCCAGCGGCTGATGCGTCTCGGCGACCACGACGGCGACTTCGCCTGCTGCAGCGCCGTCGACACGCTGCAGGTCGTGCCGTTCCAGGCCGAACCCGGTGTGCTGCGGGCTGGCTGAGGGCAGCTCCGATACAGTTCGCCGGTCTGATCGGTCGGGGCCGTGAGCAGCTATCTGGCGGCAGCTGTGCAACTCACCAGCACGCCCGACCCCGACGCCAACTTCGCCGCTGCCGAGGAGCAGATCGAGCTGGCCGCCCGCCGCGGTGCCGAACTGGTGGGCCTGCCCGAGAACTTCGCGTTCATGGGAGAGGACCAGCTGCGTCTGCAGCTGGCCCCGACCCTGGCGGAGCGCTGCAGCCGCTTCCTGGTGACCATGGCGCGCCGCTACCAGGTCACCCTCCTGGGTGGCGGCTTTCCGGTGCCTGCCGCCGAGGGGCACACCCTCAACCGCGCCGAGCTGGTGGGCACCGAGGGCCAGCTGCTGGCCCGCTACGACAAGATCCATCTCTTCGATGTGGATCTCCCCGACGGGGACACCTATCGCGAGTCGTCCACGGTGCAGCCGGGGCAGGAGCTGCCGCCGGTGGTGGAGGTGCCCGGGCTGGGCCGCATCGGTCTCTCGATCTGTTACGACGTGCGCTTCCCCGAGCTCTACCGGCACCTGGCCGGACAGGGCGCTGACGTGCTGATGGTGCCTGCGGCCTTCACCGCCTTCACCGGCAAGGACCACTGGCAGGTGCTGCTCCAGGCCCGCGCGATCGAGAACACCGCCTACGTGGTGGCCCCGGCCCAGACGGGACTCCACTACGCCAGGCGCCACACCCATGGCCATGCCCTGGTGATCGACCCCTGGGGCACGGTGCTGGCCGACGCCGGCGTCAGCCCCGGCCTGGCGGTGGCGCCCATCGACCCGCGGCATGGCCAGCGGGTGCGGGCCCAGATGCCCAGCCTGCGCCATCGCCGGCCGTCCCTGTTCGCGGCCTGCTGATGCGGCCACGGTGGCGCTGGTGGGGATTGCGGGGGCTGCTGCTGCTGGCCCTGCTGCTGGCGGACCTGCCGGCCCTGGCCTCCAGCCTGGCCGCCTGGCGGGTGACCCGCCAGGGGGTGCTGGAGCTGCGCACCACGCCCGATGTGGCCCTCCAGGCCTTCTACGAGGCGGGTGACGCCAGCCGCGGCCCGCGCGTGTGGGTCGACTTTCCCGGCGCTCCCCAGCGCAGCCGCGCCGTGCGCGGCAGCGGCCCCATCCGTGAAGTGCGGATCGGTCAGTCCACGCCCAACACCACCCGCCTGGTGCTGGAGTTCGTGCCGGGAACCCGGCTCGATCCGCGCACCCTGCGCCTGGTGGGCACCGCCCCCGACCGCTGGCGCATGGACTTCCGGGGTCTCGACCGGCCCCTGCTGCTGGCCCTTGGAGAAGGCGACATCGAGCGCTCAGGCGGCTGGGCGGCGACGCCCACCACCGCGTTCCCCACGTCCACGGCTCCGCTCTCGGCCGACGGTCTGCCGGTGGTGCCCCGGGGCCGCTTCCGGGTGGTGATCGATCCCGGCCACGGCGGCCCGGACCCCGGCGCCGTGGGCATCGGCGGCCTGCGCGAGACCGACGTGGTGCTCGATGTGTCGCTGCAGGTGGCCCGCCTGCTCCAGGCCCGTGGCGTTCAGGTGACGCTCACACGCACCAGCGAGATCGACCTCGACCTGCCGCCACGGGTGGCGATCGCCAACCGCACCGGGGCTGACGCCTTCGTGAGCGTGCATGCCAACGCCCTGAGCATGGCCCGCCCCGACGTCAATGGCGTGGAGACCTTCTTCTTCTCCGGCGGGCCCTCCCAGGCGCTGGCCAGTGCCCTGCAGCGGCGCATGCTGGCCATCTCGCCCGGAAGCCCCAACCGGGGGGTGAAGCAGGGCCGCTTCTTCGTGATCCGCCGCACCGTCATGCCCGCGGCTCTGGTGGAGATGGGGTTCGTGACCGGTGCCATCGACGCGCCCCGCCTGGCCAACGCCGATTTCCGCCGGCGCATGGCCCTCGCCCTCGCCGCCGGCCTCCTCGACTTCCTCGGAGGTCGCTGATGAGCCTGCTGGTGGGCCTGTTCGACAGCGGTCTGGGCGGTCTCACCGTGCTGCGTCGGGTGCAGGAGCGCTATCCCCACTCCCCCTGCCTCTACCTCGGTGACACCGCGCGGGTTCCCTACGGCACCCGCTCCGTGGACGATCTGCGCGCCATCGCCGCGGAGGTGGTGCACTGGCTGCGGCAGGAGGGGGTGGGGGTGCTGGTGATGGCCTGCAACACCTCCAACGCTCTGGCACTGGACGTGGCGGTCGCCGAGGCCGGCGTGCCGGTGGTGGGGCTGATCGACAGCGTGGCGGCCGTGCTCCGCAGCGACCGGGTGGGGGTGCTGGCCACTCCCGCCACCGCAGCCAGCGGGGCCTACCGGCGGGCGATTCACGCCAGCCGGCCCCATGCGCAGGTCACGGAGATGGGCTGCCCGGCCTTCG
>JALOOQ010000101.1 GCA_025454305.1 Cyanobium sp. Prado107 | reverse complement strand
CGGCAGGGAGGATCCCAGCCCGTGCCATTGCCCAGTGGCATGCAGGCCGTGGTGTTGTCCCGACCGTTGCGGGCCAATCAGCTCCGTGCAGCACTGACCCAGCAGCTGCGTGACGTGCCGAGATCGTCAGAGCGGGCCGTCACGGGGCACAACGCGGCGGACACCGTTGCCGGCAGCACGCTGGCCGAGCGACTGCCCTTGCGCATCCTGGTGGTCGACGACATTCCGGTCAACCAGAAACTGGCTGTCCAGCTGCTGCTGCGGCTGGGCTATCGAGCCGAGGTGGCCGCTTCCGGGACCGAGGCCATTCGGGCGGTGCAGGAGCGGGCTTTCGACATCATCTTCATGGATGTCCAGATGCCCGGGATGGACGGCTATGAGACCACGCGACTCATCCGTGGACTCACCGATCTGCGGGTACGCCCATGGATCATTGCGATGACGGCCCATGCCAGGAGTGAGGATCGGCAAGCCTGTCTGGCCGCCGGCATGGACGACTTCCTCAGCAAACCGGTGGCGCCGGCCGATCTCGTTCATGCGCTGGATCACTACCGTCCCCGGCCCGCAGTGACAGACAGCGGGGCATCCGCCGGCGTTCCGTCTGCCGACGCGGACGCGTGCGACGAGCAGCCGATCGATCCGGCGGCCTGGCACGAACTCCACGACATGCTGGGCGAGGACGCCGACAGCACGCTGCGGGAACTCATCGATCTGTACCTCGAGGATGCCCTGCGGCTCGTCTCCGCGGTGGTGGTGGCTCAGCAGAACGGCGACGCCGCAGCCATGATCAGTGCCGTCCACTCCCTGCGCTCACCGAGCGCCAGCCTGGGTGCCAAGCATCTCGCGATGCTGTGCACCCAGATCGAGGAGGGTCTGCGTTCCCCTGCGGCACCCTGGCCGCAGGAGTGCATCGATGAACTGCTGATCGAATCCGGCCGTGTCAGCGAGGCCTTGCGCCAGCGCCGGCCGCCGGAGATCTGACCCCCCATCGCTTTCCACCACCTCCATGGGGCCCTCCGCTTCGCCGATCCCGATCCTGCTGGTGGACGATGACCGTATCCATTCGCGGCTTCTCCAGGCTCGACTCCAGCGGGAGGGATATGCGGTGACGATGGCCGCGTCAGGCCAGGAAGGGCTGGAGCTGGCCCGGCGACATCAGCCGGTGGTTGTGCTCTGTGACTGGCTGATGGACGGCATGGACGGCGTGGAGGTGTGCCGGGCCTTCCGTGACGACCCGGCTCTGGCCTCCACCTACTTCATCCTGCTGACGTCACGCTCGCGGGTGGAGGACCGGGTGCTTGGTCTGGACTCCGGTGCCGATGACTTCTTGAGTAAGCCCGTCGACCAGGAGGAGCTGCTCGCGCGTGTGCGCTCCGGGGTACGTCTGTACCAGGCCAACGAACGTCTCCGGTACCTGGCCGATGAACTCCAGCGCCAGAAATCCCGGCTGGATGCCGAGCTGGCCGAGGCATCCGCCTATGTGAGCTCCCTTCTGCCCGACGCGATCGAGGATCCTGTCGAGAGTGGCGTGACGGTGGAATCCCGTTTCGTTCCGTCCCACGAGCTGGGGGGCGACGTGTTCGATTACTTCTGGATCGACGACGACCACCTGGCGCTTTACCTGGCCGATGCTTCCGGCCACGGCCTGGCTGCCGCCTTCCCGTCCATTTCAGTTCACAATGTGTTGCGCTCGAGCTCGCTCGGGGTGGACCGGCGCCAGCCAGCCGCGGTGCTCCAATCCCTCAATGCCTCCTTCGGCATGGAGCGCCAGCAGGGCCGCTATCTCACCATGTGGTATGGGGTGTATGCGCATGGTCGTAGGACCCTGCGCTACGCCAGCGCCGGGCACCCTCCCGCACTGCTCTGGTCCCCGCAGACCGACAGACCGCTCAGCCAGCTGTCTGGCCACGGACTGGCCCTGGGGCTGTTCGAGGACTCCTCCTACGTGACCACCAGCGTGCCGCTCAACGGGCCCTGTTCCCTGCTGCTCTACAGCGACGGGATCTACGAGGTCCCCCAGATGGACGGCACGATGTGGACGCTGCCCGGGTTCATCAGCCTCGTCGAACAGTGCCGTCCCCTGCTCCAGGAGCAAAACGGACTGGACCGGTTGGTGCAGCAGGTGTGTCAGTGCACGGGCGGTGAGGGGTTCCTCGACGACTACGCCCTGGTGCAGGCCGACTTTCCCGCTGGCCAAAGCTGAGGTCCTGTGCCCTCAGACGCCGGAGCGGCTTTGCTGCAGGTGGGCGACACAATCGTCAGCGTTGGGGAAAACCGTGAAAACCCGATCGGTGCCGGTGAGCTCGAGCACCGTGCAGATCTGGGGGGTGAGGTTGCAGAGGTAGAGCTGGCGCGCCTGTTCACGCACCTTCTTGAGGGTGGAGACCAGGCAGCCGAAGCCGCTGCTGTCCATGAACTCCACCTGGCCGCAATCGATCAGGATGTCCTGTGGTTTGGAGGCGATCACGTCCTCCACGGCATGGCGAAGCCGAAGGCCATTCTCGGCATCGATGAACCCGGATGGTCTCAGGATGTAGAGATCCTCCATGCCGGTACCGTTCTCCCACAGTTGACACACCTCATCCTGCACGAGCGAGGTTCCCCCTGCCGGCGAGCCCTAGATTGAACGACTGGTCCCGAGAAGCTGGTGGGTGATCTGGACCTCAGAAACGCAAGGGCTGCGGTGAGGGAAGGACCGGCCCCGCCGCAGCCAGAGATACTGCCGCTCACACCCGGGCGGATCCGGCGGGAGGCACTGCTCACCGGGATTTCGATCTTCGCCATCAGTGCCGCTGCCCTGGTGGTGACCTACCAGGTCGCCCGTCATTCTCTGCTACTCCAGATCCGCAGCAACCTGGGGGATCTGGCCGGCTATGCCGCCACCACTCTGGACACCCGCCAGGACGGAGGCGTGATCGCTCCCGGTCCGCCGGCCAGCGCCGGGTACCGCCGCGCCACCGAGCCACTGCTGCGCCTGCGCCGCACGGTGCCGGATCTGTACTACGCCTACACCCTGGTTCCCTCTCCCGCCGGATTCCGATTCGGGGTCGACAGTTCCGCCTTCATCCGCAATCCGGGCGACGACACCCCGGTGGCCCAGCCAGGTGAGCTCTACGCGGATGCCCCCCCGGCCTCCTGGAGAGCATTCCGCAGTGGCCGGGTGGCCGTGAGCACCTCCCCCTACACCGACCGCTGGGGCACCTTCATCAGCGGCTTCGCCCCTCTGCGCGACGGCAGCGGACGCACCGTGGGTCTGGTGGGCGTCGATCTGTCGCTGGCGGACCTCCAGGGTTACCTGAGGCCCCTCCGCCTCACCCTGCTCCTCGCCCTCTCGGCCAGTGCCGCCCTAGCCGCTGCGGCGGCCCTGAGCCGCTGGCGCTCCCTGCGGGCGCAGGCCGCCGCCATCCGGGAGATCGCTCAGGCAAGCAGGGCCAAGAGCAGCTTCCTGGCAACGATGAGCCACGAACTCCGCACTCCGCTGAATGGGGTGATCGGACTCACCGACATCCTCCTGGGCACACCCCTCACCTCCAGCCAGCAGGAGTGTGTGCTGACGATGAAGGGCTCCGGAGAGAAGTTGCTGCTGTTGCTCAGCGATCTGCTCGACGTTTCCCGGCTGGAATCCGGAGCGCTGGAGGTGGAGTTCGCGTCCTGCCGCCTGGCTCCGCTGCTCGAGGAGGAGGTGGGCCGGCTGCGGTCCCAGGCCGAAGGCAAAGGGATCCTGCTGGAGCTGCATCTGGCTCACGACCTGCCGGAGACGGTGGTCACGGATGGGCCGCGCCTGCGCCAGATCCTGCGTCAGCTGCTCGGTAACGCCATCAAGTACACCTCCCAGGGAACGATCGCAGTGTCGGCTGCACAGCGACCGTCGAGCCGTAACGCTCCAGCAGCACTCGAGATTGCGGTGCACGACACAGGGCCCGGCCTTGCGCCCGCCGTGCAGGAGAGGCTGTTCCAACCCTTCGCCCAGGCCGATTCCTCGAGCACCCGCACGCACGAGGGAACGGGACTGGGACTTGCCCTCAGCCTTGGACTGGCGAAGGCCCTGGGAGGCACGATCACGGCGGACAGCGCAGCTGGCCAGGGATGCACCTTCCGGCTGCGGCTTCCGCTCACCACGCCTGTTCAGCCTGCTGCGGATGACCCTCCCAGCGGTGCAGTTGAGGCTTCAGCCGCACTGGATGGCTCAATGGCTGGCTCAATAGCTGAGCGACACCCTCTGCGGATCCTGGTCGCCGAGGACAACGTCGTGAATGCCCGGGTCTGCCAGCTGATGCTGCAGAGGTTGGGCTATCAGGCGAGTCTGGCCCGTGACGGCGAGGAGGCCGTGCAGGCGCAGGCGAGTCTCGATCCCGATCTGATCCTGATGGATCTGCGCATGCCAGGCCTGGATGGTCTCGAGGCAACGCGACGGATCCGGATGCGCCACGGGGCAGAGGGTTCGCAGAATCGCCGCCCCTGGATCATCGCGATGACAGCCAACACCCTGGCGAGCGACCACGCCGCCGCCCTGGACAGCGGGATGGACGACTTCCTCGCCAAGCCGATGCTGCTGGACTCCCTCAGTTCGGCACTCTGCCGGGCCCACACCGCTCTTCAGCGGGGGCAGTGATGATGCGGTTGCCGCCCTGAAGCAGGGCCTGATGGAGGGTGGCTTCAGCGCGTCCGAACAGGCCAGCGAAGGTCTGGTCGCCCGGGTTCAGCTGGACCGCCGCCCCGCTTGCCGTAAGCGGAGTCGACAACCTCTCGATGCCGATCACCGACGCCGCGATGCTCCGTCGGATGCGCTCGGCGATGGCACTTGCCTGCTCCAGGTCGGTGTCCGGCAACAGCAGAGCGAACTCGTCGGTGGCAACCCGTCCCGAGAGATCTGTGCTGCGGCATTCGTCCGCGATCAAGCCAGCCACCCGCCGCAGTACACGGTCCCCGCAGGAGCGACCGAAGTGTTCATTCACCGTGGCGAAGGCATCAAGATCCAGCAACACCAGGGAGAGTGACCCACCCTGCAGCTCCGTTCTGGCCTTCTCCTTCTCCCCTGCATCGAAGAAGGGCCGCCGGTTCAAGAGTCCGGTGAGGGGACAGCGCCAGCTGCTGCGGAGGCCCTCCAGGCGCTGCATCACCAGAGCGGCCAGATCTTCCAGCAACTGGCGCTCGTTGCCCGTCAGCTGGCGCGGTTGGCTGCCGATCACGCAGAGGGTGCCGAGGTTGTGCCCCTCGCGGCTGTGGAGCGGAGCTCCTGCGTAGAAGCGGATGTGGGGATCCCCCTGCACCAGGGGATTGTCACGGAAGCGCTCATCGCGCGTGGCATCGCCCACCACCATCACCTCGTTACCGCAGATGGCATGGGCACAGAAGGCCACGTCGCGGCCGGTCTCCCGTGCCTCCAGACCCACCCGCGAGAGGAACCACTGGCGATCACGATCAACCAGGGAGATCAGGGCGATCGGCAGCCCCAGCATCTGACTGGCCAGCCGTGTCAGGCGATCGAGATCCTCGTCGGATGGACCATCGAGAACATGGAAATCGTCCAGAACACTCTGGCGCTCGTCCTCATGTGCCGGTATCGGGTAGTCGGCCATCACGCGATCCCGGGCAGGGTTGCAGGGCCAGTGTGGACCGGCCGGGCACACTCCGGCGGCTGAGAGGATGCCTGCATGACCAGACCGGCAGCCTGCCTCTTCGACCTCGACGGGCTGCTGCTCGACACCGAGCCCCTGCATGCCAGGGCCTGGCGGGAGGCTGCCGCGCACTTCGGCCGCGAGCTGAGCGAGGCCGAACTGCTGCTGCTGCGCGGCCGACGACGCCTGGACTGCGCCCGGCAGGTGCAGCGCTGGATCCGCGACGTTCAGGCTCAGGCGCCATCGGTGGAGGAGCTGCTCGCCGTGCGCCAGCCCATCGCCGAAGCACTGCTGGTGCGCGCCCCGGCGATCGACGGCGCGCCGGAACTGCTGCAGCGCTGCCGCGAACTCGCCATTCCGATGGCCCTGGTCACCAGCAGCGCCCGCCCGTCCGTTGCCCTCAAGAGCGGCCCCCATCCCTGGCTGGAGGCCATCGCCGTGCGCATCCACGGCGACGACCCGGAGCTGGGGGCCGGCAAACCCGCTCCCGATGCCTTCCTGCTGGCGGCTGAACGGCTGGGCGTCACACCGGAGCACTGCTGGGCGTTCGAGGACTCAGCCGCAGGGGCCACGGCAGCCGCCGCCGCCGGCTGCCGGGTGCATGTGCTGCTGCCGGATGGCTCCGTTGACACAGGCTTTCCACCCGGCAGCCACCGGCTGCGGTCACTGCGGGAGGTGGCGCTGACCTGAGGCGGGCGAGCCTCAGTACAGACGGCCGAGCACGAAGTCGGGCAAGGCCCGCAGGGCACTTCGGGGCTCCGACGGCGGCAGCCAGGCGATCGCCTCGGAGGCCTCGCGGGCGAACTGCTCAGCCAGGGCCCGGGAGCGGGGAATGGCCTCACAGCCGCGCACCAGCTCCAGGGCCTGCTCCAGATCGCCGTCCTGGCTGAATTCCCGTTCGATCAGCCCTGCCAGGGACGGCCGCTCCTCGAGGGCATAGAGCGCCGGCGCGGTGAGGTACCCGGACGCCAGATCACTGGCGGCTGGCTTGCCCAGCTGCTGATCGCTGCCGGTGAAATCGAGGATGTCATCCACCACCTGAAAGGCCAGGCCCAGCTGGCGGCCGAAGCGGTGCAGGGCTTCGAGGCGATCCGTGGGCAGCTGGCAGAGCACCCCGGCGGCTCGGGCGCTGTTGGCGATCAGCGAGGCCGTCTTGCAGTAGCTCTTCTCCAGATAGGTGGCGAAGCTCTGGCCGGTGTCGTAACGGAACAGACCCTGCTTCACCTCCCCGTCGGCCAGGTCCATGATCACCCGGCTGAGCAGCTTCACCACCTCGAGATCGTCGAGGTTGGCGAGGTGCCAGCTGGCCTGGGCGAACAGGAAGTCGCCGGCCAGAACGGCCACACGGTGGTTGAAGCGGCTGTGCACCGTGTCCACACCCCGCCGGGTGGCGGCCTCATCCACCACGTCGTCATGCACCAGGGAGGCCGTGTGGATCATCTCGGTGATCTCGGCCAGGCGGCGGTGCCGGGGGCTCAGCTCGCCGTCGGGTGCCACCGCCCGGGAGAGCAGCAGCACGATGCCGGGTCGGAGGCGCTTGCCACCGGCCGCGAACAGGTGCTCGGCAGCGGCCTGGAGAATGGGGTGGCCGGCTCCGATCAGGCTGCGAAGATCAGCCAGCAGGGCATCGAGATCGGCCTCCACCGGCTGGAGCAGCTCAGCAACCGTTGCCACGACATCTCCTCTGTGGGGCGATCCTAGGCGGGGCGAGCGGCCAACCGCAGGCTCACCCGTTCGACCTCAGGACGGCTGCCCAGCCAGGTGTGGGCCGACGCGGCGAAGGCCTCGGGGCAGCCGGTGACGCAGAGACGGGTGGCGTGCTGCGAGTGCTGCGGCGGGGCTGGCGGCTGCTCGGACTCGGGCAGATCGCCCAGACTGGCGAGCAGCGGTCCGAGCCGTTCCACCGCGGCGATGGCCGGGTCGATCAGCCGGGTGCCGGGCGGCAGCATCTCCTGCAGCAGCCCGCTCAACAGGGGATAGTGCGTGCAGCCCAGCACCACGGTGTCCACTTCGGCATCCAGCAGCGGCTCCAGGTAGCGGCGGGCCGCCTGGTGCAGGTCGGGGCTGTGCAGCTGGCCCGCCTCGATCAGGGGCACGAAGGCCGGGC
>JALOOQ010000236.1 GCA_025454305.1 Cyanobium sp. Prado107 | reverse complement strand
ACTCGGGTGTCGGTGCGGGCCCTCAAGACCCGCCTCTCCGCCTAGCTGGCCCGCGCCCAGGCCCGTGAGGTCGTGGAAGTGACCTCCCACCACAGGCCGATCGCCCGCATCACCGGCCTGCAGGCCCCACATCCGGCAGTTCCTTCCCAGTCACTGCAGAAGGCCATCGAGGCCGGGCTCATCAGCTGGAGCGGTCAGAAGCCCGTCTTCCCTCCACCGGTGCAGCTGCCGGGCGAGGGCAAGCCGATCAGCGCCATCGTGCTCGAGGACCGGGATTGAGCGGGTGATCCTGTTCTGCGACACCAGTGCCCTGATCAAGCTCCTGATCGACGAACCGGGCTCTGATCGGATGCACCAGGCCAGCCAGGAAGCCGAGGCGATCGCGGTCTGCAGGATCACCTGGGCGGAGGCCATGGCCGCGATGGAACGCCGCCAGCGGGACGATCCGATCAGCAGTGACGCCATCGACCAGGCCCGTGAGCTGCTGATGGCTTGGCAGATGCCTTCGCTCTGCGTCCCTACGACAGCGTGCAGCTCGCGGCCGCCCATGAACTGCAGCGGTGTACAGGCCAACCGCTGGCTTTCGCCTGCTTCGACCGGCGCCTCAACCAGGCGGCCAGGCTCCTGCAACTGGAGATGCTGGCCTGAGCAGCACACGACAGCCAGCACCCGATGCAAGGGATAGGAGGTCACCGCAGCCCAGGCGGCCGCAACATCTGTTCTGTGATGAACTCCATCCCCTGGGACCTCATTCAGCAGACTGAATGGACGAACACCCAGGCAAGCGGCCATGACCATTCAGAACGACATCCCCTCCCAGGAGGCAGGGATCCAGCAAGAGGTCGTGCCGGAGGGTGATGACTCAGAGATGGAGGAGGCCCTCGAGCGTGATGTCCGTGCGGCCCTGGCCGACGACCCTGCCGCCATCGCCGAGGAGGTCCGGAACCTCACCCTCAGCGCCCTGACCAAAGGCACTCTGGAGCGTGATGCCATCCAGCGGGTGGTCCGGGTGGTCTTGGCCGGCGCCACCAACGGCGCCGAAACCGCCGCTGACGGACGGAAGGCTCTCGAGGAAGCGCTCCAGGGTCTGGATCAGGCGTTGGCGGCCGTGGCCCAGGCCATCCGTCTGACGGTGGAGGAAGCCATCGGCAATGCCAGCGCCTTCTCCCGGCAGACGCTGCAACGTCGTCTGGAGGATCTCTCAGCCCTGGAATCCCTTTTCGTTGAGACCATCAGCCAGACGGCAGCCAGTGCCGCCGGGTTCACCCGCAAGACGCTGACTGAGGTGGCGGACCATGCGCGGGCGTCTGGCTCGGCCGTCGGCGCGGCCGTGAAGGAGGGGGTGCCGGCACTGGGCCGGGCCGTCGCCGAAACCGTGAGCGATCAGGTGGAGGTCACCTCGTCGGTGTTGCAGAAGGAAGCAGCCCTGCTGGCCAGCATCGCCGGTGGTGTGCTGCGGGGAATCGCTGATCGTCTGCGCGGTTCCCAACCGCCGGTTGTGGCTGAGGACTCCGGGCAGGAGGCAGGTGAAGGGGAAGCGCAGGAGCCTCAGGTGGGCAGCTGATTGCAACAGGAGAGCCAAAGTACGGGTCGGCATGGGCACTGTGCACCCCGCGGACCAGCGCCCTAGCCTGCAGCCATGGCAGAGCCCCTAGGGTCAGAGACCTCCCGGCAGGACACCGCCGAGGGGCTTCTGAAGGATTGGTTCGCCTTCCTGCGGCAACACAACCGCCACGTCTGGACAGGCCCGGAGCGTGCCCACGTTCAGGCCCGCGCTCCCGAGCCCGGCAGTGAGGACGAGCAGCTCTTCGCGGAGGCGGTGCGCTGCCTGTTCGGGCCCCAGGAGGGGGTGAACTGGGCTCGGTACAACGCCCAGGCGCGGCGCGTCGTCATCGACGGCCCCGCGGCGGCCGGGGATGCGCGGGAGCTGGTGCGGCGGCTGGAGGAACTGGAAGACCAGCTCGGCCTGTTGGATCAGGAACTCGGGGTGCCCGGTGGTCCCTGCGGTGAGCATCCGGCCGACCTGGAGCCGATCCTGCGCGGCCTGGTGGAGCTGGCGGCGGAGCTCGCTGGCGGTGGCGTCGGTCTCGGCCTCCGGGGCACTGGACTGGCGGAGCGGCTGGGGATCGATCTGGCGGCACTGCTGCGCTCCGTGGAATCGGTGCCTGGAGTGCGGGACGGGCTCCAGCGGGTGGTGGGCAGCGGCGTGGCCGAGCTGGTCCTCTCCCTGGCCGATGGGGTGGACCATGCCCTGCTGCGCGGCCTGGCCGGCCCTTTGGTGGCCCTGCTGGAGCACGCGTTGCAACTGCGGGCGCGGCTGCGGCAGCGGCGTCTCTGGGAGGGGATCGAAGCAGAGCTGTGCGCCGAGCCCGGCGATCACCCCGACCATTGCACGCCGATCGGCGAACGGCCACGCCCCCTGCGGGAGGGTGCGATCGAGATCTACGCCGAGAAGGCGGGGATGCTGGCGCTGGGGGCGTTCGGTTTCGGGCTGGCCTCCA
>JALOOQ010000235.1 GCA_025454305.1 Cyanobium sp. Prado107 | reverse complement strand
TTCGACTACGCCGAGGCCTTCCAGCAGCTCGACTACCCGGCCCTCAAGCGCGACCTGATCGCCCTGATGACCGACTCCCAGGACTGGTGGCCCGCCGACTGGGGCCACTACGGCGGTCTGTTCATCCGCATGGCCTGGCACAGCGCCGGCACCTACCGCACCGCCGACGGCCGCGGCGGCGGCGGCACCGGCAACCAGCGCTTCGCGCCGATCAACAGCTGGCCCGACAACGGCAACCTCGACAAGGCCCGCCGGCTGCTCTGGCCGATCAAGCAGACGTACGGCAACCGCATCTCCTGGGCCGACCTGATGATCCTGGCCGGCAACGCCGCCCTGGAATCCATGGGTTTCCAGACCTTCGGCTTCGGCGGCGGCCGCGCCGACATCTGGCAGCCCGAGGAGGACATCTACTGGGGCAGGGAGTCCACCTGGCTGGGCGATGAGCGCTACAGCGGCGATCGCGAGCTGGAGAACCCCCTGGCCGCGGTGCAGATGGGCCTGATCTACGTGAACCCCGAAGGCCCGGGCGGCGTGCCCGACCCGGTGGCGTCGGGCCGCGACGTGCGCGAGACCTTCGCGCGCATGGCGATGAACGACGAGGAGACCGTGGCCCTCACCGCCGGCGGCCACACCTTCGGCAAGGCCCACGGCGCCGGCAGCGCCGAACTGGTGGGTCCGCCGCCGGAGGGGGCGCCCCTGGAGGAGATGGGCCTGGGCTGGCGCAACCGCCATGGCAGCGGCAAGGGGGCCGACGCCACCACCAGCGGCATCGAGGGGGCCTGGAAACCCCATCCCACCCGCTGGGACATGGGCTACTTCGACACGCTGTTCGGCTACGAGTGGGAGCTGATCAAGAGCCCGGCCGGCGCCTGGCAGTGGCAGGCCAAGGACGTGCCCGAGGAGCAGCTGATCCCCGACGCCCACATCCCCGGGCTCAAGCACCCGCCGATGATGACCACGGCGGATCTGTCGCTGCGCTTCGATCCGATCTACGAGCCGATCTCGCGCCACTTCCACCAGCACCCGGAGGCCTTCGCCGACGCCTTCGCCCGCGCCTGGTTCAAGCTCACCCACCGCGACATGGGGCCGAAGACCCTCTACCTCGGCCCCGAGGTGCCGGCCGAGGAGCTGATCTGGCAGGACCCGATCCCGGCGGTCGATCACCCGCTGGTGGACGAGGCGGCCATCGCCGATCTGAAGGCGCGGGTGCGGGCCTCCGACCTCGGCACCGCCGAACTGGTGTCCACCGCCTGGGCCTCGGCCTCCAGCTTCCGCGGCTCCGACAAGCGCGGCGGCGCCAACGGCGCCCGCGTGCGTCTGGCGCCCCAGAAGGACTGGGCCGTGAACCAGCCGGAGCAGCTGCAGCGGGTGCTGGCCGTGCTGGAGGGCATCCAGCAGGCGTTCAACGCCTCCCGCGCCGATGGGGTGCGGGTGTCGCTGGCCGATCTGATCGTGCTGGCCGGCGGCGTGGGCGTGGAGCAGGCCGCCGCCGCCGCGGGGCAGCCCGTGGAGGTGCCCTTCAGTCCAGGCCGCATGGATGCCGGCCAGGAGCAGACGGATGCGCACTCCTTCGCGGTGATGGAGCCCCAGGCCGACGGCTTCCGCAACTGGCAGAAGGGCCCGATGAGCGTGGCCGCCGAGCACCTGCTGGTCGACCGCGCCCAGCTGCTGGGCCTGAGCGCGCCGGAGATGACCGTGCTGGTGGGCGGCCTGCGGGTGCTGGGCGCCAACACCGGCGGCGTGCCCCACGGCGTGTTCACCGATCGGCCGGGGGTGCTGAGCAACGACTTCTTCGTGAACCTGCTCGACATGGCCACCAGCTGGAGCCCCGTCGACGACACCGGCACGCTGTTCGAGGGCCGCGACCGCCACAGCGGCGCCCTGCGCTGGACCGGCACCCGGGTGGACCTGGTGTTCGGCTCCAACTCCCAGCTGCGGGCGATCGCCGAGGTGTATGCCCAGAGCGACGGCGCCGGCAAGTTCGTGGCCGATTTCGTGGCCGCCTGGGTGAAGGTGATGAACGCCGACCGCTTCGATCTCAGGGGGTGAGCTGAGACGCCGTGCCAGGCGGCCCACAAGCTGTCTCATCAGCAAAAAGCCCCGCCAATGGCGGGGCTCGCAAATCTCAGACGCAGATCTCAGACGACGCAGATTGCAGGCGGCGTGTGCGGCTGGCCTGCGCCCCGCCCTGGTCGGATCAGCCCAGGGCCCTGGCCTTGGCCACCACGTTGTCCACAGTGAAGCCGAACTGCTCCATGCACACCGGGCCGGGGGCGGAGGCGCCGAAACGGTCGATCGACACACTGTCGCCTTCGAAGCCGGTGTACTTGTGCCAGCCGAAGCTGCTGGAGGCCTCCACCACCACGCGCTTGCGGCAGGCGGCCGGCAGCACGCTCTCGCGGTAGGCGGCGTCCTGCTCCTCGAACAGCTCCACGCAGGGCATCGACACCACGCGCACGTTCCTGCCCTCGGCCCGCAGCTGGGCGGCGGCCTTGGTGCACAGTTCCAG
>JALOOQ010000100.1 GCA_025454305.1 Cyanobium sp. Prado107 | reverse complement strand
ACGAGGTTGCGGTCGCCGTAGGCGTTGTCGATGCGGGCCACCGCCGGCCAGAACTTCTGGCCCCGCTGCTCGTCTCCGGCCGGGAACGCGGCCTGGCCGCGGCTGTACGGCCGCTGCCAGTCGTCGGCGGTGACGGCCGCCAGGGTGTGGGGGGCCCGCTTGAGGGGATTGTCGAGAGGATCGGCCTCGCCCCTCTCGATCGCCGCCGCCTCGGCGCGGATCGCCGCCATGGCGGCGCAGAAGCGGTCCAGCTCCTCCAGCGATTCGCTCTCGGTGGGCTCCACCATCACCGTGCCGGCCACAGGCCAGCTCACGGTGGGGGCGTGGAAGCCGTAGTCCATCAGGCGCTTGGCCAGGTCGTCCACCTCCAGGCCGCAGCTGCGCTTGAGGGGGCGCAGATCGAGGATGCACTCGTGAGCCACCCGGCCGCCCGCTCCCCGGTAGAGCACCGGGAAGTGAGGCTCCAGACGCTCGGCGATCAGATTGGCGGCCAGCAGGGCCACCTGGCTGGCGGTGCGCAGACCGGAGCCGCCCATCATGCGGATGTACATCCAGCTGATCGGCAGGATCGAGGCACTGCCCAGGGGAGCCGCTGACACGGGCCCCACCGCCGCACCATGGGCCCCGCCGGCCCCGGGCAGAAAGGGCCGCAGATGCTCGGCCACAGCGATCGGCCCCACCCCCGGCCCGCCGCCGCCGTGGGGGATGCAGAACGTCTTGTGCAGGTTGAGGTGGCAGACGTCGGCGCCGTAGAGCCCGGGCTTGCACAGGCCCACCTGGGCGTTGAGGTTGGCGCCGTCGAGGTACACCTGGCCGCCGCGGTCGTGCACCAGCGCGCAGATGCGGCGGATGGCGGGCTCGAACACGCCGTGGGTGGAGGGATAGGTGACCATCAGAGCCGCCAGGCAATCGGCATGCGCGTCGGCCTTGGCCTCCAGGTCGGCCAGGTCGACGTTGCCCTGCCCGTCGCAGGCCACCGCCACCACCCGCAGCCCGGCCATCACGGCGCTGGCCGGGTTGGTGCCGTGGGCGCTGGTGGGGATCAGGCACACGTCGCGGTGCTGCTCGCCGCGGCTGCGGTGCCAGGCGCGGATCGCCAGCAGGCCGGCGTATTCCCCCTGGGAGCCGGCGTTGGGCTGCAGCGACACGCCGGCGAAGCCGGTGATCGCCGCCAGCCACTGCTCCAGATCGGCCGCCAGACGCCGGTAGCCGGCGCGCTGATCGGCGGGGGCGAAGGGGTGCAGATGCGCGAAGGCGGGCCAGCTCACCGGCTGCAGCTCGGCTGCGGCATTGAGCTTCATGGTGCAGCTGCCCAGCGGGATCATCCCGTGAACCAGCGAGAAGTCGCGGGCCACCAGGCGCTGGATGTAGCGGAGCAGCTCCGTCTCGCTGCTGTAGCGGTGGAACACCGGTTGGCCGAGCCAGGTCCCCCGCCGGCGGGGCAGGGGCCGGGGGGCCGCCTGCCAGGCCTGCTGCCAGAGCGCGTCGCCCTGCTCCAGGGCCTGCTGCAGAGCGGCGGTGGCAGCCTCCAGGGCTGCGGCATCCGGGGCCGCCAGGGCCGCCAGCAGCTGGCGGAGCTCAGCCTCCGTGCTGCACTCATCGAGGCTGATGCCCACCCCGTCGGCATGGCGGCGCAGGTTGAAGCCGCCCGCCAGGGCGGCGGCGATCAGTCCGTCGGGATCGGCGGCGGGCACCACGAGCGTGCCGAAGCCGGGGCCGGGCACGGGCTCCAGGCCGAGGGCCGCCAGGCCGGCGGCCAGGGCCTGGCGCAGGCGGGCGATGCGGGCGGCGATGGCGCCGAGCCCGTCGGGCCCGTGGTGCACGGCATAGAAGCCGGCCATCACCGCCAGCAGCACCTGGGCGGTGCAGATGTTGCTGGTGGCGCGGTCGCGGCGGATGTGCTGCTCGCGGGTCTGCAGCGCCAGGCGCAGGGCCGGCCGGCCCTCGGCATCCAGCGATCGGCCCACCAGGCGGCCGGGGATCTGGCGCTTGAAGGCGTCGCGGATGGCGAAGAAGGCGGCATGGGGGCCGCCGCAGCCCATCGGCACCCCGAAGCGCTGGGCGCTGCCCACGGCGATGTCGGCACCGAGCTCGCCCACCGGCGCCAGCAGCACCTGGGCCAGGGGATCGATGGCCACGGCGCGGATCAGCCCGGCCTCGCCGGCGGCGTCCAGCAGCGGCGCCGGATCCCAGAGCCCGCCACGGTTGCCGGGCAGCTGGAGCAGCAGGCCGAAGGCATCGTCGGCCAGCGCCGGCGCCTCACCCGCGGCGGCCTGGGCGGCCAGGGCCTCGGCATCCACCAGCTCCACACGGATGCCGAGGGGCTCGGCACGGGTCTGCAGCACCGCCAGGGTCTGGGGGAACACCTGGCGGTCCACCAGGAAGCGCCGGGCATCGGCGCGGCCGCCCACGGCCCGGGCCAGGGCCATGGCCTCGGCGGCGGCGGTGGCCTCATCCAGCAGCGAGGCGTTGGCGATCGGCAGGCCGGTGAGCTCGCTGATCAGGGTCTGGAAGTTGAGCAGGGCCTCCAGGCGGCCCTGGGCGATCTCCGCCTGGTAGGGGGTGTAGGCGGTGTACCAGGCCGGGTTCTCGAACACGTGCCGCTGGATCACGGCCGGCGTGGCGGTGCCGTAGTAGCCCTGGCCGATCAGGGAACGCACCACCCGGTTCTCGGCGGCGATCTCCGCCAGCTCCGCCAGGGCGAGGGCCTCGTCGCAGGGCTGGGGGAGTCCCTCGGTGGCGGCCTCGGGCGGCAGCAGGATGTCGGCGGGCACCACCTGCCCGGCCAGCTGCTCGAGGCTGCCGAGACCCAGCTCCCGGAGCATGCGTTCCTGGTCGGCGGCGTCGGGGCCCAGGTGGCGCTGGCTGAAGTCGCGGCTGGTCATCCCTCGCCCTGCACCGTGGCGGCATAGGCGTCGGCGGCCATCAGCGCCTCGATCTGCTCGGGGGCGCTGGGGCGGATCAGCAGCAGCCAGCCCTCGCCGTAGGGGTCGTTCTGCAGTTCCTCGGGGTTGGCGAGCACCGACTCGTTGCGGGCCTCCACCACGCCGCTGACGGGGGCCAGCAGATCCTCCACCGCCTTCACCGACTCGACGCTGCCGAAGCTCTGGCCGGAGCTGAGCTCGGCGCCCACCTCGGGCAGCTCCACGAAGACGATGTCGCCGAGCTGGTCGATGGCGAAGGCGCTGAGACCGAGGCGCAGGCGCTCGCCCTCCGGCCGCACGTATTCATGGCTGTCGGCGTAGCGGCAGTCGCTGGGGAAGGAGAGCGCCATGGCTGGCGGGCCGGGATCGCGGTGCCGCTCAGTCTGTCGGAAGGCGGTGGGATTCGCCGATGGCCGCCAGGGCCCGTTGCAGGGCGATGGCGGCGTGGGCCCGGTGGGTGCCGCCCTGGGCGTAGAGCACGTAGGGCTCCCGCAGCGGCGCGTCGGCGGAGAACTCGCTGGTGCTGCCGTCGATGAAGGTGCCGCCGGCCATCACCAGCTCGCTGGCGTAGCCGGGCATCGGTGCCGGCACCGGATCGAGGTAGGAGCCCACGGGCGAGGCGGCCTGGAAAGCCCGGCACACGGCCTTCAGCAGTTCGGGATCGCCCAGCCTCACGGCCTGGATCACGTCGCTGCGGGCGGCGCCGGGCAGGGGATTGACGGCGAAGCCCAGGTCACTGAACACCTGGGCGGTGAGCTCGGCTGAGATCAGCGCCTCGGCCACCATCTGGGGCGCCAGGAACAGACCCTGAAACAGCAGACGGTTGAGATCGAAGCTGGTGCCCCCCTCGCTGCCGATGCCCGGGGCGGTGAGGCGGCAGCAGGCCTGCTCCACCAGCTCGGCGCGGCCGGCCACGTAGCCGCCGGTAGGGGCGATGGTGCCGCCCAGGTTCTTGATCAGCGAGCCGGCGATCAGGTCGGCGCCCACGGCGGTGGGCTCCTGCTCCTGCACCAGCTCGCCGTAGCAGTTGTCCACGAACACCACACAGCCGGGCTGGATCGCCTTCACCCGCTCCACCAGAGCGCCGATCTCCGCCACCGCCAGCGAGGGCCGCCAGCTGTAGCCGCAGCTGCGCTGGATCAGCACCATCCGAGTGGGCACGGCCAGGGCGTCGGCCAGACCGTCCCAGTCGACGCCGCCGGTGGGGAGCAGATCGAGCTCGTCGTAGCGCACCCCGAACTCCGCCAGGGAGCCCTGGCCACTGCCGCGGATGCCGATCACCTCCTCGAGGGTGTCGTAGGGGCGGCCGGTGAGGGCCAGCAGGCGGTCGCCGGGCCGCAGCACCCCATAGAGCGCAGCGGCGATGGCGTGGGTGCCGCTCACGAACTGCAGCCGCACGGCCGCCGCCTCGGCCTGCAGCACCCGGGCGAACACCCGGTCGAGCACCTCCCGGCCCTGGTCGCCGTGGCCATAGCCGCTCACCGAGGCGAAGTGCTGCACCCCCACCCGCTCGGCGGCCAAGGCGTCGAGCACCCGCTCCAGCCGCCCCTTCACCACGGCGGTGTGAGCCTGGGCCAGAGGGGCGATCGCCGCCTCCGCGGCGGCCAGCCGCTCGGCGGCCCAGGGGCCGGAAGTCATGCGCTGCGGGGAGAACAGGGCGCGGTGGTGGTGCCCAGCTGCGCCCGGATCGCGGCGCCGAGGTCGTGGTCATCCGCCGTGACCCAGCCCCGCTCCTGCAGTTGCCGGGCCCGCCGGCGCAGCAGCTCGAGCACCTGATCGCTCTGCAGCCCGTGCTCCCCGGCACCGCCCAGGGCGGCCAGCGTGAGGCTCAGGTCGGGCAGCTCCGCATCCAGCTCCGCGGCGGAGTAGTCGCACTGGCCGGCCATCACCTCGGCGAAGCGCTCCCGCCGCTGGCGCTTGCCCACCGGGTAGGCGGCCATCACCGGCTCGCGGCAGACGCGCCAGGGGCGGCCAGCGCACAACAAGTCGGCCAGGGCGGCGCTGAGGGCGGCGGCTTCGCCGTCATCGATGCGCAGGTCGAAGGCCGGCGGCGGCGGGCGCAGGCCCACGAACACCTCCAGCAGTTCCCCGGGGCCGAGCACCGGCTCACCCGGCGCCTGCACCGGCAGGGCGGAGGTCTCCAGGGCCGCCAGCAGTTCGGGCTGGCCGGCGAGGCGATCCCGCAGCCCCGGGGACAGCCGGCCGCCGCTGACCTCCTCGGCCAGCAGGCGGTTGATGCGGCCCAGGGCCAGAAACACCTCAGGACCCGGCGAGGCGAGCTTGCCGTTGCGCAGCATCGACAGCTGGGAGTTGTGCACACGGCCCAGGTCGAGGGCCTCCGCCAGGGCCGGCAGCACGCGGTGGCTCCAGCCGTTGCGGCCATGCCACACACGGATCAGGTGGGCAAAGGCCACACGCCCGGCGGCGAGGTCATCCCGGTAGCCCACGGGCCCGCTCCAAACGGCTCTGGCTCAAAGGTCTCTCCTCCACGGCGGCGACCGGGCATGGCTGTGACCGGCCACGGCTGTGACCGGAATCCGAATTCGCGGCAATCCGAATTCGTATTGCTACCATCTTACGGATTGATCAGGAGCCGGTCCGCTATGGCCGCTACACCCGCCACGCGATCAGCAGCCCGTCAGGGCGCTCGTCCGGGCACCCGCCCATCGTCCCGTGGCACCCGTCAGCCCGCGTTCATCAACGTCGGCGCCGATGCCTTCCGCCGGGCCGAGACCCTGCACATCCCCCGCAGCGGCGACCCCGCGCCTCACATCAAGCGGGGCACCCGCTGGGGCACCATCGCCTTCATGGTGGCCATCCACGTGCTGGCGGTGGTGGCCCTCCTGCCCCGCTTCTGGAGCGTGCCGGCGGTGACCAGCTTCCTGGTGCTCTACTGGGTCACCGCCTGCCTGGGGGTGACCCTCGGCTACCACCGCATGCTCAGCCACCGCGCCTTCCGGGTGCCGCGCTGGCTGGAGCGCTTCTTCACCACCTGCGGCGCCCTCAGCTGCCAGCACGGCCCGATCGACTGGGTGGGCCTGCACCGCCACCACCACAAGTTCTCCGACACCGAGGTGGATCACCACAGCAGCCTGCGGGGCTTCTGGTGGAGCCACATGGGCTGGATGTTCCACACCATCCCGGCCATGGGCGCCGTGCCCCGGCTCACCGGCGACCTGGTGCAGGACCCCTACTACCGCTGGCTGAACAACTGGTTCCTGATTCTGCAGCTGCCCCTGGCCGGCCTGCTGTTCTGGATCGGCACGGTCACCGGCGCCGGCGGCTGGGCCCTGGTGCTGTGGGGCATCCCCCTGCGCCTGGTGGTGGTGTACCACTGCACCTGGCTGGTGAATTCGGCCACCCATTGCTGGGGCAAGGTGTCCCACGACAGCGGCGACCGCTCCAGGAACAACCCCTGGGTGGCGGCGCTCACCTTCGGCGAGGGCTGGCACAACAACCACCACGCCTTCCCCCACTCGGCACGTCAGGGCTTCGGCCGCCAGATCGACCTCACCTGGCTGCACATCCGCCTTCTGCGGGGCCTCGGCCTGGCCAGCCAGGTGCGCCTGCCCGCCGCCGCGGCCCTCGGCAGCCGTTCCCGCCGCCGCTAGAGCCCGGCCCTCAGCCGTTCGCGTAGGCTGGTCGATCGGCTCGCGATCAGACCAGCTCGCGATCAGACCGGCTCGCCATCAGAACCCTCACACCTTCACCATGGCCAAGCGCGTTCAAGTCGTCCTCCGCGAAGACGTCCTCAGCCTGGGCAAGGACGGGGATCTGGTGGATGTGGCCCCCGGCTATGCCCGCAACTTCCTGGTGCCCACCGGCAAGGCGGTGCCGGTGACTCCGGCGGTGATGCGCCAGGTGGAGGCCCGCCGGGCCAAGGAGGCCGAGCGCCAGGCCACCCTCAAGGCGGAGGCCGAGGCCTTCCGCACCGCCCTGACCACCATCGGCCGCTTCACCGTCAAGAAGCAGACCGGCGGCGACGACGTGCTGTTCGGCACGGTGACCAACGGCGATGTGGCCGAGGCGATCGAGGCCGCCACCAAGAAGGAGGTGGACCGGCGCGACATCACCGTGCCCGAGATTCACCGCACCGGCTCCTACAAGGTGCAGGTGAAGCTGCACCCCGAAGTGACCGCCGAGGTCAACCTCGACGTGCTCAGCCACTGATCACCTCGCCACTGATCACCTCGCCGCTGACCACTTCGCCGCTGACCAGCGATCCCAACTCCGCCACCCCAGTGATGGGGTGGCTTTTTACTGGCAACACCACGGGCAGCGCCGGGCGCTGGTCAAAGCGCCCCCCACACGGCAGAGTGAACGACCCGGCCACCGCACCCGGTCAGCCCGCGCACCCGACCAGCCTGCAGAGCTGGTGAGCCCGCATCCGGTCACCCCGCATCCCTGATCGCCATGGTGAGCGTTCCTCTCAACCCCAATGGCCGTGAACGGGCCGGCACCGGGACTCACAGCGAGGCCCGCGGTGAGGCCCGCTTCGAGGCCCTGCCCGATTCCGTGCCGCCCCAGAACCTGGAAGCCGAGGAGGCGGTGCTGGGCGGCATCCTGCTCGACCCCGACGCCATCGGCCGGATCGCCGATGTGCTGCGACCGGAGGCCTTCTACCTTGGCGCCCACCGGGAGATCTACCGCACCGCCCTGATGCTCCATAGCCAGGGCAAACCCACCGATCTCACCGCCATGACCGCCTGGCTGGCGGACACCGGCAGCCTGGAGAAAGTGGGCGGCAGCGGCCGGCTGGTGGAGCTGGTGGAACGGATCACCTCCACCGCCTCAATCGACCAGGTGGCCCGGCTGGTGATGGACAAGTTCCTCCGCCGCCAGCTGATCCGCTCCGGCAACGAGGTGATCGCCCTGGGCTTCGATCAGAGCAAGCCGATGGAGCAGGTGCTCGACGAGGCCGA
>JALOOQ010000234.1 GCA_025454305.1 Cyanobium sp. Prado107 | reverse complement strand
TCACACGCGCGTCATGGCCGAACTGCTGCTGCTCTCGGGCGTTCTTGCGCTGTTCGGCCTGGCCTTCTGGCTCACCACCGACTCCGACGACGACAACGGTGGCGGAGGCATGATGCAGCCGGTTCTGGTGCCCGTGCGGGTTCAGCGCCGCCGCTGAACCGCCTCCACCGATCCTTCAGGGCGATCCCAATCCCAGGTCCTGTCATGCCAGCAATCCCGCGATGCGCGGGCATCCGGATTGCTCATCCAGGTGCCCTGGTGTCCGTGGACTGCCTGGATCCGGGGATTGCTCGTATCAAATGTCACCTGCGTTCAGCAGATCAGGCACGCTTTGCTGTCTGGGGAAAACCCTAGGTTCGGCTTGATTCACTCCCACCCCCAGCTTGCGGCTGGCCTGCCGGTGGACCTGAGGCGGACGTGAACTCCGCCGCCGGCTTCCCTATGTCCGCTTCCCCAGCCTGTCCATGAACGCTTCCCGCCCCCCGGCAACGCTGCTCGACGTTCGTGGCCTCTGCCGCCGGTTCGGCGCCGGCAGGGCTGCCGTGGACGATGTGAGCTTCAGCCTGGAGGAGGGTGAGCTGCTGGCCCTGCTGGGACCCTCCGGCTGCGGCAAGACCACCACCCTGCGCATGATCGCCGGCCTGGAGCGGGTCGACGCCGGCTCGGTGTGGCTGCGGGGCACGCCGATCACCGGCTGGCGTCCGGAGCGGCGAGGCATCGGCCTGGTGTTCCAGGACTACGCCCTGTTTCCCCACCTCACGGTGGCCGAGAACGTGCGCTTCGGCCTGCACCGCTGGCCACGCCAGCGGGCGGCGGACCGCACCGAGGAGATGCTCGAGCTGGTGGGGCTGCACGCCCTGGCCCGCCGCTATCCCCATGAGCTCTCCGGTGGCCAGCAGCAGCGGGTGGCCCTGGCCCGCACCCTGGCGCCGGGGCCCGATCTGGTGCTGCTCGATGAGCCGTTCTCCAACCTCGATGCGGCCATGCGGGTGGAGATGCGCCAGGAAGTGCGCCAGCTGCTGCACCGGGCCGGGGCGGCGGCGATCCTCGTGACCCACGATCAGGAGGAGGCCATGGTGATGGCCGATCGCCTGGCGCTGATGGAGCACGGGCGTCTGGTGCAGACCGGCAGTCCCGATGTGATCTACCGGCAGCCGGCGAGCGCCTTCGTCGCCTGCTTTCTCGGCCGCTCCAACCTGCTGCGCGGCGAGGCCCACGGATCGGCGGTGGACACGGCGCTGGGCTGCCTGCCCCTGGCATCGCCTGCCCACGGCCCCACCACCATCGCCCTGCGTCCCGAACAGATCCGGCTGGTGGCCGACCCCGAGGCCGCCGCGCTGGTTGAGGTGCGTGAGTTCCGGGGCCACGACCAGATGCTGCGGGTGCGCGTCGAAGACACCACCCTCATGGTGATCTGCCCCAATCGCCACTGCCTGCGGGAGGGGGAACGGGTGCGGCTGGAGATCACCGAGAAGGTCGTGCCCCTGCCGGCCTGAGCCGGAAGAGCCGCTGAAGGCGTGGTCGTGAGCAACGCCAGGGGACTGCGGGGGTGCACAGCGAAAGCCCTGGCCTGCACCGTTCTGCTCACTCCTGCACCGCCAGCCGCTGCAGATCGGCGCGAGGCGGCGCGTGATGCGAACTGGACCGGCGGGGAGCTGTCGAACCTGATCGAGCGCTACGGCTGCGAGACCGGTATTCCCGACCGCGTCAGCAGGATCCAGCGATCCATGACCCGCTTGGAGGCTGCCGCTCTGCTCCATGCCTGTCTCGAGCAGGTCACCGAGGTGAGCGACGAGCTCGACGCCAGGGGGGATGCGCTGGAGGCCAGCCAGTTCTCCACAACCACCAGGCTGCGTGGTGAAGCCAGCGTGATGCTCACCGGCTCGCCGGACTTCAACAGCCCCCGCAGAACGACCGACGGCAGCCGTCCGGCACCCCCGAACCCCGAACCAGACCAGCGTCAACAACGACCTGCGCCTGATTCTCGACACCAGCTTCACCGGGACGGACCTGCTGCGCATCCGCCTGCGCAGCGGCAACTTCTCCAGACTGCCGTTCCGGGAGGGCGTCTTCACCCTTGCCAGATCGTCTGGATCAGAGGATCGCCTGAGGGTCGACAGGTTTTTCTATCAGTTTCCGACAAGCAAGAGCTTACAGATCACAGCAGGCCCCCTTGTGCGCAACACCGATATTCTCTCCTTTTTTCCCTCGGCCTACAGGAGTGAAGTGCTCGATTATTTCTCCTTGGCGGGCGCCTCGGGCACCTACAACAAGGCCTCGGGAGCAGGCATCGGCCTGAGCTGGCGACAACCCCAGGATCTGACCTCAGCCTCATTGACCCTGGATGCCAGCATCGTGGCCAACAAGGGCTTCGCCGATTCCAGCATCGGTGTCGACAACAGCGAAAGTGGCCTCAACGCCCTCACCCAGCTTGGCTACGTCGACACCAACTGGGGACTGGCCCTGAGCTACCGATACGGGTCTCAGAATTCCAGACTCGCAGATGCCAACTTCAATTCCACTGTTCCGGCTGGTGCCTACACCAACAGCCTGGCTGTCGCGGGTTACTGGACGCCATCGGAACGCAGCTGGATCCCCTCGATCAGCCTCGGCTTTGGCTACAACTGGACCATCTCCGCGCTGGACGATTCTCAGTCCTGGATGGCAGGCCTGCAGTGGGATGATGTGATCTGGGCTGGAAACGCCATCGGCTTCGCCGTTGGCCAGCCTCCCTTCACGGGAAGCACGAATAACGGGATGCTCTATGAACTGTTCTGCCGCGTGCGACTCAGCGATCGCATCACGCTTACACCCGCCCTCTTCTACAGCAGCAGTGTGGCCACCAATGGCGGCAACGATGCCTGGGGTGGGATGCTGCAGACCACGTTTCGCTTCTGATCGGAACCCAAGCCTGCAACATTGGTCACACGGGAGCGTGCCGGGTCCCGCAGAACGGCCCGTGGGCGGCCGCTAGAAGGGCTGCGGCCACCCTGATTCCAACGAGAAGTGGGTGGAATCCGTTGTTGTGAGGACTTCCATGGCAACCAGCCAACCCCTGGCGCTGGCTCTGGCCTGCGCCGGTCTGTTCACGCCGTGCGTGGTGAGCGCCGCGGAGCTGAAGCGCTCCGATCTGGCCATCGATGATCTGAACCGCTACACGAGCCCAGGCTCGCTGGATCAGGTCACCAGCATCTCCCAGTTCTCCGACGTGCGGCCCACCGACTGGGCCTACCAGGCGCTCTCCAACCTGATCGAGCGCTACGGCTGCGTGGCCGGCTACCCCGACGGCACCTACCGGGGCCAGAAGGCGATGACCCGCTTCGAGGCCGCCGCCCTCCTGAACGCCTGTCTCGACCGCGTCACCGAGGTGACCGACGAGCTCAAGCGCCTGATGGCCGAGTTCGAGAAGGAACTCGCGATCCTCAAGGGCCGCGTCGACGGCCTCGAGGCCAAGGTGGGTGAGCTGGAGGCCAACCAGTTCTCCACCACCACCAAGCTGAACGGACTCGCCACCATGGTGGTGGGCGGGGCCGGCAACACCGGTCTCGGTGATGAAGTCACCGTCAACTACGACGTGCAGCTGAACTTCGACACCAGCTTCACAGGCAAGGACCTGCTGCGCACCACCCTGCGGGCCGGCAACTTCGGCAACTCGGTATTCGGCAGCGGCAACACCACGCTGGAGACCGCATTCGGCGAAGAAGATTCTGGTGATTCAGTTACAATCAACCGCCTCTTCTACCAGTTCCCCATCGGCGAACAGCTCACCGCCACAGTGGGCGCCAAGGTCGAACAGCCGGACATGCTGGCGATGTGGCCCACCGCCTACACGGCCAACATCCTCGAGTTCTTCACCAGGGCCGGAGGGCCAGCCACCTACAGCAAGAACCTGGGTGCCGGTGCCGGCATCTGGTGGCAGGCTGACGGCAGTGGCTTCAACGCCAGCGTCAACTACATCTCAGCCGAGGGTGCGGCTGAGGACTCCCAGATCGGCGCTGGTGAGGAGTTCAGCGTCACCGCCCAGGTGGGCTACGCCGGCGAGAGCTGGGGTGCGGCCTTTGCCTACACATACTCAGATGCGGGCTATGTCTTCGACAACAGCTCCAACAACATCGCGCTGAGCGCCTACTGGTCGCCGATCTCGGCAGCCTGGGCTCCATCCATCAGCGCCGGCTTCGGCTACAGCGACTTCAACACCGACCGGCCCTTCGACGAGAGCTACAGCTGGATGGTGGGCCTGCAGTGGGACGACGCCTTCATGCAGGGCAACGCCCTGGGCATGGCCATCGGCAGCGCCGGCCAGTCCAACGCCGCCAGCGGCCGGATCGACACCCTCGGTGTGTGGGCCGATCCCGGCAACAACACCCTGGCCTACGAGCTGTGGTACCGGTGGCAGGTCACCGACAACATCAGCGTGACCCCCGCCTTCTTCTGGATCGAGAACAGCGGTCGGAGCGACACCTACGGCGGCCTGGTGAAGACCAC
>JALOOQ010000013.1 GCA_025454305.1 Cyanobium sp. Prado107 | reverse complement strand
GAGCAACTCCAGCCCCACGCGGGCGCCCTGGCGGAGCTGTGCGGGCACTGGCAGCGGCTCCTGACGACGGGGGCGTGAGCCGGAGCCATCCGGGCGGGGCCTCCGGCGCCGGCCTCAGCGCCAGGCGAGCGGATCGAGAAACGTCTCCGGCGCCGACGGCTCCGCCAGCCGTTCCTCAGCCGTGGGATTCAGCGGCCCCCGCAGCAGCTCGGCCGTCTCGATGGTGGCCCCTTCCGGCAGCAGCGGGTGGCTGACGCTGCTGGAGAAGCCGCGGAAGATCAGCAGCTCGAACGGTTCGCTCCCGCCACCGTCCACGGGCAGGGAGCCGCCCAGGCGCAGCACCCTGTCGGCACGCCCACGGCTGATGGCCTCCAGGTGCGCCAGCAGTTCCGCGTTGGTCATGGCTTGGGCTGCGGCAGATGGGGTGGGTGTCGGGGAGCGGTGGGCGCTGACCGGTGGGCGCTGATCAGGCGCTGATCCTGTGCTGCTCAGAAATCGCCCGCCACCCGGCCCAGCCGGGGCAGGCGCACCAGCAGCCACTGAAACAGGCCCACCACGTAGGCCACCAGCCCCAGATAGCCGATGAAGGCCGCCACCGCAGGCGTCCACTGGCCGCCGAACACGAACCCGAACACCCGCTCGAGGTGCCCGTGCAGGCCGATCGGAGCCTCCATCCACACGCTGCAGCGGGCGGCGGCCCTCGCCCCGGCATCGAGACAGCCCAGGGCGGTGACGCTGAAGCCGGCACTGAGCAGGGCCCAGAGGGTGAGGCTCCAGCGCCAGATCCGCGTGGTGAGCGGCAGGGGACGCCAGGGAGGCAGATCGGCCAGCTCCTCGTTCAGATCCACCCAGAACCAGAGGCTGGCCACCACCAGCAGCGGGGCGATCACCAGCAGCACGAAGCCGATCGGACGGCGGTCGGTGAGCAGCAGGTTGGCCACCAGCAGGAGGCTGGCCACCTTCCAGTACAGGCCGAGCAGGCGCACCAGGGACTGCTCCCGGCGCAAGGCGGCCCACACCAGCAGCACCAGCGGCACGCCCAGGCTGAAGAGAACGCCCATCCGCACATCCCGATAGGGTCCATCCATGGCAGCCATTCCCCTCCCCAGCTGGCTGAGCCGCCGTCTGGGATCCGGCGGCGATCAGCCGTGGTGCCGGATGGCGCTGGCCACGGACGTCTCCCTGGAGATGGCCGTGATGAACGTGGCCCGCCAGCTGCGCGGTGCCGGCCAGGCCGATCTCGCGCTCGTGTTCGCGTCGGCCAGTTACGCCAGCGACCTGCCCCGCCTGCTTCCCCTGCTCCAGGAACGGCTGCAGGCCCGTCACTGGCTCGGCTGTCTGGCCGGCGGGGTGATCGGCACGGCCCCGCAGGAGCCGACGCGGGAGCTGGAGGGGGAGGCGGGACTGAGCGTCACCCTGCTGCGCCTGCCGGGGGCCCGGCTGCATCCCTTCGCCATCGAGCCCCAGCAGCTCCCCGACCTCGACGGCCCCGCCGCCCCCTGGCTGGCCCTGCTGGGCCCCGCGGAGCGGGCGGAGGAACTGGCCGGGAGCCGCTCGATGCTGCTGCTCGTGGATCCGGGCTTCACCGGCATCAACGACCTGATCAGCGGGCTCGACTACGCCTGTGCGCAGGCCACCAAGGTGGGCGGCATCGCCTGCCCCCACAGCGCCTCCGGCGACTCGCTCCTGTTCGGGAACCGGGTGCGGGGCGGGGCGGTGGGGTGCCTGATCGACGGCGGCTGGACTCTCGATCCGGTGGTGGCCCAGGGCTGCCGTCCGATCGGGCCCGTGTTCGAGGTGGAGGAGGCACAGCGCAACGTGGTGCTGCAGCTCAGCCGCGACGACCGGCGCAGCACGCCGGTGGCGGCGCTGCAGGCGATCCTCACCGGGCTCACGCCCGAGGAGCGGGAGCTGGTGAAGCACTCCCTGTTCCTGGGGGTGGGGCGCGACAGCTTCAGGCTGGAGACCGACGGTGACGCCGGAGCACCCACCTTCCTGGTGCGCAACCTGATCGGCGTCGATCCGCGCAATGGGGCCGTGGCGGTGGCCGAACGGGTGCGGGTGGGCCAGCAGGTGCAGTTCCAGCTGCGCGACGGGGAGGCCTCCCGCCAGGAGCTGCAGTCGCTGCTGGAGCGGCAGCGGCAGCGGCCGGCCGAGCCCCTGGCCGCCCTGCTGTTCGCCTGCCTGGGGCGGGGGCAGGGGCTCTACGGCCGCCCCGATGGCGACGTGACGGTGGCCCGCGAGGTGTTCGGCCCGCTGCCGGTGGCCGGCGCCTTCTGCAACGGCGAGATCGGCCCGGTGGCCGGCAGCACCCACCTGCACGGCTACACGGCCAGCTGGGCCTTCCTAGTGCCCACCGACGCCGCCTCCGCCGACGCGGCCTGATGGTGCGCCAGCACGTCAATCCCCTCAGCCGCTTCCATCAGCAGCCCAGGGCCCTGCCTCCCCCGGCCGAGCTGTTCGCCGATCCCGCGCGGACCATCCACCTGGACATCGGCAGCGCCCGCGGCCGCTTCCTGCTGGCGCTGGCCCAGGTGGAACCCCAGCGCAACTACCTGGGCGTGGAGATCCGCCGCCCTCTGGTGGAGGCGGCCGAGGCCGACCGCCGGGCACTCGGGCTCGAGCATCTGCACTTTCTGTTCTGCAATGCCAATGTCAGCCTCGAGGACTGGCTGGTGTCGCTGGCGCCCGGCCAGCTGGAGCGGGTGAGCATCCAGTTCCCCGACCCCTGGTTCAAGAAGAAGCACCACAAGCGGCGGGTGCTGCAGCCGGCCCTGCTGCGGGCCCTGGCCCAGGCGCTGCCGGAGGGAGGGGAACTGTTCCTGCAGAGCGATGTGCCGGCGGTGATCGAACCGATGGTGGCGCTGGTGGAGTCCTGCGGCTGCTTTCTCCGCCCGCAGGAGGATGCCCGCCCCTGGCGCCTTGGCAACCCGCTGCCGGTTCTCACCGAGCGCGAAAGCCACGTGCTCAGCCAGGGCCTGCCGGTGTACCGGGTGCTCTACCGGCGCAATGGGCAGCCGCCGCCGCAGCTGGCGCTGCTGGAGCGAGCGGCGGCCGGACTGGCTGAGGTGGCCGGGGAGGCGGAGGAGCCCCTGGCCGGACTGGTGCTGTGCGTCCTGATGGCCGGCCTGCCGCTGGTGAGCCGCACCGGCATGAGCCTGCTGATCCTGGCCAGCGGCCTGCTGTGGCTGCTGCTGGCCCTCTCCCGTCCGGCCGGAGGGATCGGCGCCATCAACGCCTGGATCCTGGCGGTGCTGGCGGTGTCGCTGCTGGCCACGGGCTTCTCGCCGGTGCCGACCGCGGCGGCCAAGGGGCTGCTCAAGCTGGTCAGCTACCTGGGGGTGTACGCGCTGATGCAGGAGGTGCTGAGCGCGGCGCCACGGTGGTGGGACCGGATCGTGGCCTCCCTGCTGGGGGGGGCACTGGTCACCAGCGTGATCGGCCTGCGCCAGCTCTACGCCGACACCTCCGAACTCGCCCGCTGGGTGGACCCCACCTCGGTGGCCGCGGGCACGGTGCGGATCTACAGCACCCTCGGCAACCCCAACCTGCTGGCGGGCTATCTGCTGCCGATCCTGCCGCTGGCCCTGGTGGCGGCCTTGCGCTGGCGTCGGCCTGCCCGGCGTCTGTTCGCCCTGGCCGCCCTGGTGCTGGGCATCGCCGCCCTGGTGCTCACCTACAGCCGTGGCGCCTGGATGGGGCTCGTGGCCTCGGCGGCGGTGATCGTGCTGCTGCTGGCCATCCGGCAGACCCGCCAGTGGCCGCCGCTGTGGCGGCGGCTGGCGCCGCTGCTGGTGCTGGTGGGCGGGGCAGCCCTGCTCACGGTGCTGGTGGTGCAGGTGGAGGCCCTGCGGGTGCGGGTGCTGAGCCTGCTGGCTGGACGGGGCGACAGCTCCAACAACTTCCGCATCAACGTCTGGCTGGCGGCGCTGGACATGATCCAGGCCCGTCCCTGGCTGGGAATCGGGCCCGGCAACGACGCCTTCAACCTCATCTACCCCCTCTACCAGCAGCCCCGTTTCAACGCCCTCAGCGCCTATTCGATCCCCCTGGAACTGGCGGTGGAGGCCGGCATCCCCGGCCTGCTGGCCGGCATCGGCCTGGTGGCGACCAGCGTGAGGCAGGCCCTGGGGCTGTGGCGCAGCCAGACCGCCCTGGCGCTGCCGGCGATGGGAGTGCTGGCGGTGATTGCCGGGCTCGGCGTGCAGGGACTCACCGACACCATCTTCTTCCGGCCGGAGGTGCAGCTCACCGGCTGGTTCTGCCTGGCCACCCTGGCCTCAGCTCCAGCTCCAGCCACAGCGGCGGGGGCGCACCAGCGTGCCTGAGCTGATCGCCGGCTTCGATGCCGGCCAGAGCCACACCCGCTGCCGCCTGACGGATACCGACTGCGGCGCGGTCCTGAGCGAAGGAGAGGGCCCTGGCGTGCGCCACCTGGCCAGCCCCGGCGGGGTGGAAGCCTTCCAGCTGGCCCTCAAGGTGAGCCTGAAGCAGGCCCTTGAGGCTCTCGGCTCCGGGCGCCGGGGCCGCCTGCGGGCCGCCGCTGTCGGTGCCAGCGGCATCGAGGTGGGCAGCGCCGTGCAGGAGCAGGGCCGGCTGCTGGCGGCCGCGGCCCTGCTCCTGCCGGCGGAGTGCACGGCGGTGACCGGAGATGAGCGCACGGCCCTGCGCGGTGCCATGGGCACCGCCAGCGAAGGGGTGGTGCTGATCAGCGGCACCGGCACGATCGCCGTGGGACGCAACCGTCACGGCGTGGAGCACCGCTGTGCCGGCTGGGGCTGGCTGCTGGATGGCGCCGGCTCGGCGATGGACATCGGCCGCGACGGACTCAGCGCCAGCCTGGAGATGGCGGACGGCCGCCGGCCCGACAGCGGACTCCGGCCTCGCCTGTGGGAGGCCCTGGGCGTGAGCACCCGGGACCCTGGCGCGGCAGCGGCGATCAAGGCCCTGGTGGTGCAGCCCGGGTTCGGCGCGGCCGGCTTCGCGGCGCTGGCCCCGGTGGTGGCCGCCGCCGCCGGGGCCGGTGACGCCTCCGCCCGGGCCATCGTGTGCCGCAACGCCGAGGCCCTCGCCGCCATGGCGATCACCATCAGTCGCCGTCTGAGCCTGGAGGCACCGCCGATCTGGGCTCTGGGCGGGGCGCTCGAGCATCTGCCGCCGCTGCGCGAGGCACTGGACCAGGCTCTGGCCGACCGCTTGCCCTCAGCCCATCTGGCCAGGCCGGCCGGGGACGCCTGTGCCGGAGCCCTCAGCATGGCCCGGGAGCTGGTGGTGCTCAGGCGGCATTGAGGTGCTGCTCGGCAGCGGCGGCGAGCTGGTGGGCCCAGTGGTTCACCAGCCGGGACTCGGACGCTTCCACCATCACCCGCAGCAGCGGTTCGGTGCCGCTGGCCCGCACCAGCACCCGGCCATGGCCCTGCATGTCGGCTTCGGCCCGCTCCACTTCGCGCCGCAGCGGCTCGCACTCGCGCCACTGGGTACGACGCTGGCGATCCGGCACCCGCACGTTCACCAGCCGCTGGGGGTAGGGGCGGAAGCTGTCATCCATCCAGCCGGCCAGGCTGAGGCCCTGGCCGTGCAGCAGTGTGGCCACCTGCACGGCCGTGAGCAGACCATCACCGCTCATCCCATGGCGGGCGGAGAGGATGTGGCCTGACTGCTCACCCCCCAGGCCGGCGCCCAGCTCCTCCATGGCGCGGTGCACGTGCTGATCGCCCACGGGGGTGCGCTCGAGAACGCCGCCCCGCTCCTGCCAGGCGGTCTCGAAGCCGAGGTTGCTCATCACGGTGGCGACGATGCGGCGGTCGGGGAGGTGGCCGGCCGCCATCAGCGACGACCCCCAGAGGTAGAGGATCTGATCGCCATCCACGACGCGGCCACGGCTGTCGACCGCCAGCATCCGATCGGCGTCGCCATCGAAGGCGAAGCCCATCGCGGCATCGCCGGCCAGCACCGCCTGCCGCAGGGGCTCGAGGTGGGTGCTGCCGCAGTCCACGTTGATGCGGGCGCCGTCCGGCTCGCCATGCAGCACGGTGACCTGGGCTCCGAGGGCGCGGAACACCTCCTCGCCGCAGGCGGTGGCCGACCCATGGCAGAGATCGAGCACGATGCGGCAACCCGCCAGGCTCTGCCCCTCGGCGCTGGCCACCAGGTCCTGGCGGTAGGCACCCATCAGGTCCCCGCGTTCGCGGCTGTGGCCCGTCGCGCGCAGCTCAGGCGCCGGGGCGCGGCCGGCCAGGCCGGCCTCGATCGCCTGCTGCAGCTCGGCGCCGAGCTTGGCGCCGGAGGGGCCGAAGACCTTGATGCCATTGTCGCCGGGGGGGTTGTGGCTGGCCGACACCATCAGTCCGCCGGCGGCCGCGCAGCGACGGATGGCGCCGGGCACGGCAGGGGTGGGGCAGATGCCCAGCTGCCACACCTCCCGCCCCGCCGCAGTGAGGCCGGCGGTGAGGGCCGCCGTGAGCATCGGCCCGCTGCTGCGGCTGTCCCTGCCGATCAGCACAGGCCCGCCGGCGGGAAGCACCAGACCGCACCAGTAGCCCACCTGCAGGGCCAGGGCCGGGGTGAGCTGGCTGCCGACATGGCCGCGGATGCCATCGGTCCCGAAGCTGACGAGGTCGCCACCGATCGGATGACCCACGGGATGCACGCTCGGCAGGGACATGGGCGTGGACTGGCGTGGCGACAGCGTATGTCCAGCTGCAGTGGCCGCCCGGAGGATCGGTGCCAGCTGGGTCAGCGCCAGCGCCGCGGCCACCACACCCAGCGGCACAGCTCCGCCAGGGCCCAGAGCAGCAGAGCCCCCACCACCCAGCCCGGCAGCCAGCTGAACGGCACCCAGGGGCGCAGCAGCAGCACCAGCCCCGCCAGTGCCGCCACCCGCAGCGCCCGCAGGCGCTGGGCGCCGCCGGGGAGGCTGGAGAGGTAGCGAGGCAGAGCGGGCCTGCGCATCAGCGGTGGCGGCAAGGCAGGGCACCCAGAATGCCGCCACCCGCGCCCGCGCCGCAGTGCCGCGTCTTCCCCTGCTTCTGGCCGTCAGCTGCCTGGGCAGTGCGGTCCTGCTGCTGGCAGGCCGCCAGCTGCTCCTGCTGCGGCCTCCCCTCACCCCCAACGTCGGCAGCCGCAGCCTGGTGCGCAGCTGGCGGCTCGATCCCGACCCCCAGCGACGCCGGGAAGCCGCCCTGCTGCTGGCGGGCCGGGACAGCCAGCGGGGTGGAGGCGATCCGCAGACGGAACGGCGCCTGCTGAAGGGCCAGGGCTGGGGGCGCGACCCTCTGGCGGCCCTGGTGCTCAAGCGCGAAGCCCTGGTGGCGGCCAGCCTGGGCGAAGCCGGCCTGGCCGAGAGCCGCTGGCAGCAGCTGCTGCAGCGCTTCCCCGGCGACCCCGCCAGCGCCGACGCCCTCTATGCCCTGGGCCGTGGCCAACCGCCGCTGCGGCAGCAGCTGCTGGCGCGTTTCCCCGCCCACCCCGCGGCCCTGGCGGCCGCCCTGGAGCTGGGAGAGGAGGGGGCGCTGCACCTGGCCCGCTGGGGACCCCGCTGGCCGGGTGCCGCCGGGCTGCTGCGGCAGCGCTGCGCACCCGGCCAGCGGGCCCTGAGCCCAGGCGAGCGCGACCAGCTCGCCGGCGCCCTGGCCCAGCTGGGAGACACGGCGGCGGCCGAGCGCTGCCTGGGGAATGCCAGCGCCAGCCCGGCCACCAGCCTGGCGCTGGCCCGGGCCCTCCTTCCGGATCCCCGGCAGGAGGCGGCGGCGGAGGCCCGTCTGCTGGCACTGGCACGGCGTGCGCCCGGGAGCGATGAGGCCCTGGAAGCGGTGCGGCTGCTGGGGGAGGGGCGCAGCCCCGCCAGCCTGGCGGCGATCGCCCAGCTGCCGCCGGCCCTGCGCGGCAGCGCCCCGGCACAGGCGCGGCTGGCCCGGGAGCGTGAGGAACCGGGCCCCACCCTGACGGTGCTGCGGCAGTGGCCCGCCGATCCGGCCAGCTGGGAGCTGCAGTGGCATCAGGCGCGGCGTGCGGCCCTGGCGGGCGACTGGAGGCAGGCGGCGCTGCTGCTGGATGAGCCCAGCCTCGACGGCCTGCTGCCCCCACCCCTGGAGGGCCGCCGGCGCTTCTGGCAGGGACTGGCGCACTGGCAGCTGGGCGAGCGGCGGCGGGCCGAGACGATCTGGAGCGACCTGCTGGAAGCACTTCCCGGCGGCTACTACGGCTGGCGCGCCGCCGTGCGTCTGGGCCGGGGCGATGTGGAGCTGGACCCCCTGAAGGCGCCGCCGCTGGTCCGCACGGACTGGCATCCTCTCGGCCAGGGCGAACCGGCTCTGGAGCGCCTCTGGCGGCTCAACCAACCGCTGGAGGCCTGGGAACACTGGCGCATCGGGCAGGAGCAGCGGTCCGGCGAGGATCCGCTGGAGCAGATCCACGAGGGTCGGCTGCGCCGGGCCGTGGGGGACCACTGGCTGGGACTGGGCCGGCTCGAGCAGGCCAGCCTGAGGCTGCCGGCCGGCCGCTGTCCCTGGACCCGGGTGCTGGAGCGGGAGCTGCACAGCCCGGACTTCATCGCCGAGCTCAACGAAGCTGGCCGCGAGGCCGCCGTGCCCGCCACCCTGCTGGCGGCGGTGGCCAAGCAGGAATCGCGCTTCTCTCCTTCCGTGCGCTCGCCCGTGGGCGCCGTGGGGCTGCTGCAGCTGATGCCCGCCACGGCCGGGGAACTGCTGGGCCGCCCGCTGGACGCCGCTGAACTCGAGCAACCGGCCCTCAATGCCCGCCTGGGTGCCCGCTACCTGGGGCGGATGCTGCAGCGCTGGCAGGGGAATCCCCTGCTGGCGGTGGCCAGCTACAACGCCGGCCCGAACGCCGTGGCCGGGTGGATCAACCCACGCCTGAACAGCGAGCCCGAGCTCTGGGTGGAAGCCATTCCCTTCCCCGAGACGCGCCTGTATGTCAAGAAGGTGATGGGCAATCTGTGGAGTTTCGAGGAGCCCCGTCCTCCTGCCTGCGGCGACCCGCCACTCAGCCCCGGCTGACCAGCCAGCGTCCGGTGGCTCCGCTCACCAGCACCAGCAGACCGAGGCTGAACGAGAGCACCAGGGGAGGCGGCACCACCCGCACCCGTGCCAGGTCGACCCGCGCGAGCAGCACAGCCGAGCCCAGGATCAGCACCCGCGAGAGCACATGCAGTCTCAGGAGATAGAGGGCTGTGAGGGTGGCGATCAGCAGGGTGAGCACCAGGGTCACCACCTGGCTGGTGGCCATCAGCCCGGTGATACCGCGCAGCAGACGCACCGGCATGCAGCACACCACCACCACCAGCAGGGTGTGCAGGGCATCCAACGACCAGACCCAGCCCAGCAGCCCCAGCAGCCCGTGGGTCTTCGGCTCCGCCAGGTGCCACGACGTGCCGACGTACACCGCCACACCCACCAGAACCAGCAGCAGCGGCGCCCGCAGCGGCAGCAGCAGCAGGCGCAGCATCGGGACGATCACGGAACGTGTGGCGAACACGGGTCAGACGGGATCCAGCACCAGCGCGATGGCCTCCACCGGGCAGCTGGGGATGCACTGTTCGCACACCAGGCAGCGCGAGGCCTCGAACTGGAGGCGCCAGACCGGCGCCGTGCAGCTCAGCGCACCGCTGGGACAGACACTCGAGCAGATCCCGCAGTCCACGCAGAGGCCACGATCGATGGCGATCTGCCCCGGAGCACGGTTCAGCCCCAGGCCCTGGCTCTCCAGCCACGACTCGGCGGCATCGAGCTCATCGATGTCACCGGAGAGTTCCACCACCATGGTGCCGCTCTGGTTGGGGGCGATCTGGGCGCGCAGGATCTTGGCGGCGATGTCGAAGTCCACCGCCAGCCGGTAGGTGATCGGCTGGTGCACCACCTCCCGGGGGAAATGCAGCGTGAGACGACGCTTCATGGCGCGCTGGCGGGCCGACCCTGGCAGAGTGCTCCCAGCCTGCATCACCCGGCCCGGATCCACCATGCGCCGTCCTCACCGCCATGCGCCGTGCCGAGATGAGCGGGCCTGAGATGAGCACTGGCCCGCGAAGCGCTGGGCCTGGATGGCGGGAGCGGCAGCTGCTGCTGGCGATCGCCGCCGTGCTGGCGGTGCTGGTGGTGTGGCTGAGGGGCGGACTGCAGCCCCAGGCGCCTCTGGAGGCCCTGGCCCGGCGCTCCCCCGAGCTCTCGATGGCCCTGGCCGACGGCAGGCCCACCCTGGTGGAGTTCTACGCCGACTGGTGCGAGGCCTGCCGCTCCATGGCACCGTCCATGGAGGCCATCGAACGGGAGCGGCGCGGCGAACTCGATGTGGTGCTGCTCAACGTGGACAACCCGCGCTGGCAGCCGGAACTGGAGCGCTACGCGGTGAACGGCATCCCCCACCTGGAGCTGTTCGATGCCGGCGGCGGCAACGTGGGCCACGCCATCGGCGCCCGCACGGCCGGCGAGCTCGAGACCCTCACCGCGGCGCTGCTCGGCGGCGAACCGCTGCCCCGGCTGGCCGGTGTCGGCGCCGTGAGCCGGCTCGACGCCGGCCCGGCTCCCGCTCTCACCCCCAGCGCGGGTCCGCGCAGCCATGGCTGAGCCCTGCATCGACCCCAGGTTCAGGGTGGAGCGCATCGCCGCCACCCCGAACCCCCAGCAGTGCGTGTGGGCGGCCATGCACCAGGACTACAGCGAGACCTTCGTGGCCGCCGAGGCCGGGCACTGGCCCGACGAACGCCGCGCCGGCGAGATCTGCGTGAAGCGTCTGCTGGCCGGGGAGCGGGGCCACTACGGCCCGCTGGAGCATGCCCAGATCGTTCTCAACGTCGGCTGGTTCCCCCACTCGGTGATGCAGCAGGCCCGCACCCACCGGGTGGGTGTGAGCTTCGATGTGCAGTCGATGCGCTACACGGGTGACCGCATCCGCAAGGCCGCCAACGGCGACCTGGAGCTGGAGGAGGTGTTCTACCTCCGTCCCGTGGGCGAGTATGCCGACCGTCAGGGCAAGAAATACGGCTACTCCGGCGAGCAGCGCGGCCTCGATCTGGCCCTCTGCCGTCAGGCCGCCGAGCGCTACCGCGATCTGCTCGACGCCGGCTATGCCGAGGAGCACGCCCGCGGCATCCTGCCCTTCGACTACCGCCAGCACTTTGTGGTGAGCTTCAGCCTGCGGGCGCTGCTGCACTTCCTCGATCTGCGGGCCAAGCTCGACGCGCAGCTCGAGATCCGTGCGCTCTGTGATCTGCTCTGGCCCCATCTGCAGAGCTGGACCCCGGAGATCGCCGGCTGGTACGAGAAGAGCCGCCTGCATCGGGCGCGGCTGGCGCCTTAGCCGGCGCTAGATCCGGGCGAGGGTGACGCGCTCCGGCTGATGCTGGTACTTGCCGGCACGATCCTTGTAGGTGGTGTCACAGGGATCGCCTTCGAAGAACAGCAGCTGGCAGATCCCCTCACCCGCGTAGATGCGGCAGTCGGCTCCGGAGGAATTGCTGAATTCCAGGGTGAGGTGTCCTTCCCAGCTCGCCTCCGCGGGTGTGGTGTTGACGATGATGCCGAGGCGGGCATAGGTGCTCTTGCCCAGACAGATCACGGTGATGTTGGCGGGCACCCGCAGCTTCTCCAGCGCCACCCCCAGCCCGTAGGAATGGGCGGGCAGGATGAAGTAGCTGCCATCCTGGTCCTCATGCAGCGGCGCCGGCTCCAGGTTGGCGGGATTGAACCGCTTGGGGTTCATCACGGTGCCGGGAACATGGCGGAAGATCAGGAACTCCCGGGGCGAGAGCCGCAGGTCGTAGCCATAGGAGGAGCAGCCGTAGCTGAGCACGGGCCGGGCAGGGGCCGCCGGGTCGAGATGGCGCACCAGGCTGGCCTGGAAGGGCGCGAGCATGCCGCCCGCGGCCTGTTCCTTGATCCAGCGATCGTTCTTGAGCATGGGAGAGCGAACTCAGGCGCCGCGGCGCAGCTGGGTGACCTGATCGGCCAGGGCCATCAGTTCCGGCGCCATGGCCGGACCGGTGAGGATGACATCCATCGGCGCCGGGCGCTGCTCCAGGGCGGCGAGCACCTCCCCGGCATCCACGAAGCCCAGGTCGATCGCCAGGCCCAGCTCATCGAGCACCATCAGGTCGACGGCCGCCGAGAGCAGCTGATCACGGCTGAACTGCCACACCCGCCGCACCGAGTCGGCGACGTCCGGGTCGTAGGTGTGAGCCGGTTCGGCCAGGCAGTCCTCGACGTCCGGCCGGAGCCAGCGCAGCCGGCCGCAGAGGGTGGGTCCGGCCTCCACACCCTGGTTCACTCCGCCCTTGAGGAACTGGCACACCAGCACCCTGCTGCCCAGACCGGCCGTGCGCAGGGCCTGGCTGAGCACGGCCGAGAAACTGCCGCGGAAGGGGGCGGTGTGGATGTGCAGCAGCCCCTCCGGCTGGGCCAGCAGGCGCAGCGAAGCGGTGGAAGCGGCCGCGGGGCGGTGCCGGCTCACACCCATGGACGCCACGGACGCCGCAGCGGATGGCCTCACACCGTAGGGGGTGTCGCCGAGGCCGGTGCTGAGGCTGGCGGTCATGGCGGGACGAGGCGCGAAGCTGAATGTAGCGGCTTCCGGCCGGTTCACAACGGGCGCACACCACCTGTGGTGGCAAACAGGCGTACCAACGACCTGGGGAAGCGCCGCCCCGCCAGCCGGAGCGAGCGGCTTGTTCGGTGTGGGTTGCTACAGGGTCACACCGGTCCGATCTTTAGGGTTCCGCGATATCCATGCCTCGTCCATGGTCGGCGCCACCCGCGGCTTCAGCCGCACCGCCAGCACCCCCACCACCGGGAGCCCGGGCGCCGTGACCACCATCGGCAGCGCTTCCCAGGACAGCACGACCCTGCTGGAGGTGATGCGCGGCCTGAGCGGCAGCAGCGCCGAAACCATCGATCGAGGCAAGACCATCTTCTTCCCGGGCGATCCGGCGGAGCGCGTCTACCTGCTGCGGCGGGGGGCGGTGCGCCTGTCGCGGGTTTACGAGAGCGGCGAGGAGATCACCGTGGCGCTGCTGCGCGAGAACAGCCTGTTCGGGGTGCTGTCGCTGCTCACCGGCCAGCGCTCCGATCGCTTTTACCACGCCATCGCCTTCACCCGGGTGGAACTGATCACCGCCCCGGCCACCTCCCTGCGCACCGCCATCGAACAGGACGCCAGTGTGGGTCTGCTGCTGCTGCAGGGCCTCTCCTCACGCATCCTGCAGACCGAGACCATGATCGAGACGCTCACCCACCGGGACATGAGTTCACGGCTGGTGAGCTTTCTGCTGGTGCTCTGCCGCGACTTCGGCCTGCCCGGCGCCGAGGGCATCACCATCGACCTGCGCCTCTCCCACCAGGCGATCGCCGAGGCGATCGGCTCCACCCGCGTCACGATCACCCGCCTGCTGGGGGATCTGCGTCAGGAGGGGCTGCTGCAGATCGACCGCAAGCGGATCACGGTGTTCGACCCCATCGCCCTGGCCAAGCGGTTCAGCTGACGTCCTTCCCGCCCCGCTCGGCTGGGCCGCTCCGACCCTGGGAGGCGCGGGATACTGAGCCGATTCGGATGGATTCGTGTCGGGCTGGCTGCTGATCCTGGCGCTGCTGGTGCTCGGGGGTGTGCTCTCCACCCTGGGAGATCGCCTTGGCAGCCGTGTCGGCAAGGCGCGGCTCAGCCTCCTCGGCCTGCGGCCGCGCAACACCGCCGTGGTGATCACGGTGCTCACCGGCAGCCTGATCAGCGCCGTGTCGCTGGGGCTGATGCTGCTGGTGAGCGAGCGGCTGCGCCGGGGCCTGTTCGAACTCGACCAGATCGAGGAGCGGCTGCGCACCAGCCGTGTGCAGCTGGAATCGAGCCGCAGCGAACTCCAGGCCAGCCAGGCGCAGGTGGCCCGGGCGCAGCTGGGCCAGCAGCGGGTGCAGCGTGAACTGGCCCAGGCCGAGCAGCGCGCCACCACCCTGCGCAACGAACTGGCGCCCCTGCGCCAGGAACGCGCCCGCCTGGAGGCGGAGCGCAACCGGCTGCAGGGCGAGCGGGGCCGGCTGCTGGGGGAGCGGGAGCGGCTGAGCGGCGAGGTGGCCGGGCGTGACGCCGAGATCCGCCGCCGGGAGGGCGAGCTGGCCCAGCTGCGCCAGCGCATCGACGCCGGCAGCCAGGAGCTGAAGGATCTCGAGGAGAACCTGATCGCCCTGCGGCGGGGCGACGTGGTGCTCACCAGCGGCGAGACCCTGGCCAGCGCCAAGGTGAAGCTGGAGCGCCCCCAGCAGGCACGCGAGGTGATCGATGCCGTGCTGCAGCAGGCCAATCTCACCGCCTTTCGGCGCGTGCGCCCCGGGGAACCCCCGGAGCGCCAGATCCTGCTGGTGTCCACCAGCGACATCAACCGGCTGGAGGAATTGCTCAGACGCCCCGGCCAGTGGGTGCTCAGCATCCGCTCGGCCGCCAACGTGCTGCGCGGCGAGCAGCAGGTGCTGGCCTTCCCCGATCTGCGCCCCAACCGGCGGGTGGTGAGCGCCGGGGAGGTGCTGGCCAGCACCACGATCGAGGGGGATCTGCGCAGCCCCGACCAGCTGGCCCGGCGCTTGAACCTGTTGCTGGCGGCGGCCTACGCGCGGGCTCAGCGCCAGGGCACGACCGTCGACGGCCTGCAGTTCGATCCCACCGCCTTCAGCGCCCTCCTGCGCACCCTGAGCGAGCGGCCCGGCGGGCAGGTGGTGCAACTGCAGGCCGTCGCGCTGCGCGATGCCGACACCCCGGACCCGATCACCGTGGAGCTGCGCCTCGCCCCACGCCAGGGCCAGAGTGCCGCACCCCAGGGACCGCGGCGGTGAGGCAGACAGGACTGCTGGCGGCGGTGGACCCCGGACGCAGCAAATGCGGTGTGGTGCTGGCGGACCCCCGCAGCCACACCGTGCTCGCCGCCGCGATCCTGCCGCCGCAGGAGGCACGCGACCGCATCGCTCGCTGGCAGCAGCAGGGGATGGCGGCGGTGGTGCTGGGCAACGGCACCGGCAGCGCCGCCTGGCAGCACCACCTCCAGCAGCTCGGCCTGACGGTGCTGCTGGTGGATGAGCGCGGCACCACCCTGGCGGCCAGAGAGCGCTACTGGGATCTCGAGGGCCGGCGGCACTGGCGGCGGTGGCTGCCGGCGGGCCTGCGGGTGCCCCCACGCGACATCGATGACGTGGTGGCCCAGCTGCTGCTGGAACGCCATCTGGGCCGTTGCCTGGCGCGCGGGCCGGAGCCGATCAGAACCGGGCCCGGACCGTGAAGGCGTAGTCGCCGCCGGGCTCGAGCTGGTAGTCGGCGCGGAGCAGAAAGCGCAGCAGGGCATCCTGGATGAGCGCACGACCCAGGGACGGCTCGACGCTGAGTTCGCCCCGATCGAAGGCCCAGCAGAAGGTCCAGCGGAAGCCACCGGCCGTGACCTCCCCCTCCAGGAGCCGGTTGCTGAAGCTCTGGTGCAGCACCCGCAGCTGGGCGGTGGTGGCGGGCAGGGGGGCCATGGGATCAGGCTGGCGCAGGCTGGGCGCGGAAACCGTTCAAACGGTTACCGGCCCGTTCCAGGCCCAGGCGCTGGATCAGCCCGATCCCGGCCGTCACCTCAGTGAGCACGTCCTCCAGCAGGGGCTGCTCGGAGGCTGCGAACCGTCCGAGCACGTGAGCCACGGTGCGGGCACGGCGCTCCACAGGGTTGTCGGCCGGCGCGCCGATGCCGATGCGCAGACGTGGAAAGTCCTGGGTGCCGAGATGGCTGATGGCGCTGCGCAGGCCGTTGTGGCCCCCGGCACTGCCGCTGGCGCGCAGCCGCAGCCGGCCCAGCGGCAGATCCATGTCGTCGACCACCACCAGAACGTCGGCGGGACGAAGCGAGAACCAGTCGAGAGCGGCGCGGATCGAGCGTCCGCTGTCGTTCATGAAGGTCTGGGGCATGAGCAGGCGCAGGCGGGATGCGCCATGGCCCACCTCGGCCAGAAGGCCGTGGAGCCTGGACTGCTGCCGGAAGGACGCGGCCGCTTCGGCCGCCAGACGCTCCAGCGCCATGAACCCGACGTTGTGGCGGGTGCCCTGGTAGCGGGGACCGGGATTGCCGAGGCCGACCACGAGGCGCAGATCCATCAGACCGCCACCTCACCCGGCATACGCACGGGGATCCGGGACGGTCCGGCCATGGAACTCAGCTGGAGGGGGTCTCGCCGGCAGTATCCCCGGGTGTCGGGGTGGCCGGGTCGGATGTGGAGGCTGCCGCCACGGCCGGCTCGGCCGCAGGGGGACTGGGCGGGGTGTCGCCGGAACCCACCGCTGGCGTCTCGGCGGTGGACAGGGCCGTGCGGAACTCCTTCTCGAACTCCGAGGAGGCGGACTGGAAACCCTTGAGGGTGCGGCCGAGACTGCGCCCGAGCTCGGGAAGGCGCTTCGGCCCGAAGACCAGAAGGGCGATGGCGGCGATCACCGCCATCTCGGGAAGACCGATTCCGAAGAAATTCATCGTGAGCCCAAGAGGGTGTGCCGGCCAGGCTCAGCCAGCGCCGTCCCAGTTGACGTTGATCCCCTCCAGCAGCAGGGACTGGTTGTAGAGCTGCAGGATCACCAGCAGGAACACCAGGAAGAGCAGCATGAAGATGCCCATCACGGGAGTGGTGCCCCAGCCGGGAACCACCTTGCCGTACTCGGAGTTCAGAGGGCGGAGGAGATCGCCGAGACGGGTGCGTTGAGCCATGGAGGACCGGACCTCTCGCGCTGGAAATCGGTGCGGTTACTGTACGGGAACCGGGCTGCCCGGGTGAGCGTCACTGTCGGGACTTGTGACGGGAGCGCGCGACGCCGCCCGGTCCCGCTCCCGGCTCCAGCCCCGAGCTCCTCCACCGCCTCCCACACCCGCCGCCACCCGCGATCACCCGCCGCCATGGATCCCAGCAGCACCAGTTCCCCGGCGCTCTCGGTGGCGATCACCGTTCTGGCGGTGCTGCTCGCACTCACCGGCTTCGGGGTGTACCAGGCCTTCGGCCCTCCCTCGAAGACGCTCAGCGACCCCTTCGACGATCACGACGACTGAGGAGCTGACCAGCGCGCGCCGGGCGCTCACCCCCCTGACCGCCACTCCCCAGAGCGCGGAACGATCCGCCAGAAACTCAGCTCCCAGGGCCGCAGCCGGAGGCCCCCGCTCGCCAGCGGCCTGCCTCCGCCCCGCTCAGGCAGGGGCTCACCGAGACCATCGAGGCGCTCCTCCAGCCGCCAGAGCGGGTCGAGGTCGACGTTCTGGCGGCAGGGGGAGTTGTTGATCAGGCTGAGCACCGCAGCCCCGGTCCCCAGGCAGCGGAGACCGAGCAGCTGCACCCCCCGGGGCAGCGGCGGCAGCGGCTGATGCGCCGCTGCTGGGGCGGGCCCTGCGGAGCTCTGCGGGGCCGGACGGGGCAGCAGGGGTTCCCGGAAGGCCAGGGCCTGCTCCGGGACGCCCGCCACACGCCAGCCGGCGGCGCAGGGCAGCAGGCCCAGGCGCAGCCGCTGGCGGCCGTTGTCGGCGCCGGGATCCGGCCAGGTGGGGGCCCTGAGCAGCGAAACCCCCAGGCGATCAGCGCGGGCAGACACGCCCTGGGGTCCGTCGAGCAGCACGGCCAGACCCCGATCAATGCCGCAGGAGGCCATCCAGCTGATCGCCGCCACCTCCCAGCGGGCCCGCTCGCGCGCCGTGGCCGCCTGCGCCGGCCGCTCCAGCACGCCCCCGGAGGTGTCGGCCGCCCAGCGGTCGGCCGGCTCCGCCAGCGGCACCTCCAGGCGCAACAGCTCGTGGCGCTGGCGCCAGTCGATGCTCAGCACCAGCTCCAGCCAGGGGCTGCCGGCCAGCAGCCGCCCATCGAGACGCACACGGCTGGCGCCGCAGCGGCCGCGCCACAGGAAACTGACGCAGAGCGGTCCGCGCTCGCTCCACTGCGGCTCACCCTGCCAGCGCCAGGGCAGGGGCCGGCTGCGGTAGTTGGCGGCGATGTCCCAGGCGTCCCAGAACTCACCCCGGTCGACGTAGCGGCACCAGGCCAGGCCTGCGGCCAGCTGGGGCCGCCCCTGGCTGTCCCAGAGCTGCTCCAGGCCGGCCGGCCCGAGCTCGATGGTGAGCTGCCCGTTGCCGGCCCGTCGCCCGTCCACCCACACGGCTCCCTCCGGGCCCTCCCGCGCCTGGGCCGGAGGTGAGGCGGCCGGCTCGCGCTGCAGGGGTGCGGCCGACACCCCGGCCAGTGGCGGCAGCTGCACCCACACACCCCCCGCCGTCGCCGGCTGGGCGGGAAGGGGGCTGCCTGCGGCCAGCCAGCGGCCGGGAGGCAGACGGAGCACCGGCCGCCGGCCGGGGAGGGGTTGCAGCTGGGCCACCCACCAGGGCTGGGGCCCGGGCTCGGCCATCCCGGTGCCGCCGGGCCGCAGCCCCGCCAGCCAGGCGTCCAGGGCCTGATCCCGGCGACGGCGGACCTGGCGCCGGGCCGCACGCCACTGTGGCTCGGCCTGCTCGAACACCGCCGGGATGGCCGTCCCGGGCAGGATGTCGTGGAACTGCTGGAACAGCAGCGGCCGCCAGTCCAGCGGAGCCTGGGGCCGGAGTTCCGGCAGGGCGGCCAGCACCGCCGCCAGCTCCGCCTCCCGCAGCAGCCGCTCCAGGCTGCGGTTGTGGCGTTTCTGGTCGGGACGGCTGGTGGCGCAGCCGCGGTGCAGCTCCAGGTAGAGCTCATCCCGCCACACCGGCAGGCGGGACGCGTGGGGCTCGAGGCCGGCCAGGTAGGTGCGCAGGAGCCCATGGCGCTGGGGCGCGGCCACCGGCTCGCGACGCCAGAGCGCCAGCTGCTCGAGCATCTCCGCCGTGGGACCACCGCCGTGATCCCCCACTCCCGGAAGCCAGAGGGCGTCCGCCAGGCCCGTGGCCCGCTGCCACTCCAGCCGGTGGCGCTCCATCGCCACCGGGTCGGCGTCGGTGCCGATCGGGGCCGTCATCAGGGCCAGCTGCTCGGCGCCGCAGCGGGCGCGCCAGCGGAACAACCGGTGCGGGAAGGGGTTGGCGGCGTTCCAGAAGAGCTTGTGGGTGCAGAACCAGCGCACCCCCGTGGCGGCTGCCACCGCCGGCAGGCCGGCGCCGAAGCCGAAGCTGTCGGGCAGCCAGGCCAGCCGGTGCTCCAGGCCGGGGAAGCGCTCACGGCTGAACTGCTGCCCCAGCTGGAACTGGCGCAGCAGCGAGGCGGTGCTGATCAGCACGCAGTCGCTTTCCACCCAGGGGCCGTTGATGGGCTCGAATCGTCCGTCGGCCACGGCCCGCTGCAGGCGCGCCCAGAGGCTGGGCCGGTGCTGCTCCAGCCAGGCATAGAGGGCTGGAGTGGAGTGAGCGAAGTGCAGATCCTCGAAACGCTCCATCAGATCGAGCACCGAGCCGAACGTGCGCTCGGCGGCCTGCCAGGTGTCGGCCACCGGCCACAGCCAGGCCAGATCGAGATGGGCATGGCCGAGCACGTGGTGGCGGGCACCGGGCTCGGGCTGGTCGGGCACACCGGCCTGGCGGCGCAGGGCGCGCAGCTGCCGGCGCTGCGGCTCCAGCACCCCCAGGGGATCGTCCGCGGCCAGGGGCTCCAGGTCCAGCCGGCTGTGGATGAGCGCGCCGTCGTCGTGCAGGGGGCTGCGCAGGCGCAACTCCAGCTGCAGCGTCCTGCCCTGCCACCAGCGCTGCGGCAGCAGCCAGCGACAGCTGGTGTCGAAGAGATCACCGGCATGCACCGCCTCGCCGTCAACGACCAGTTCCATGCGATCGGCCCACCAGCGCAGTGCCAGCCGGGCCTGAACCCGCGGCCGGGGCCGCTGCAGCGCCTGCCAGGGCGGCGGGCAGAGGAGGGAGAGGGTCAGGCTGCGCCACTGGCCGCCGCGGGGCCAGATCACCAGACCACGGGCATGCCAGTCGGGGCGATGGCGGGCGCCCCAGGGATGCTCCAGGGCCGGGCCCGGCACCCCCTGGGCATCGGCACAGCACCACAAGGGCTGGAGGTCGATCCGGCTGCCCGCCGGCCCCTCCGGATCAAACGTTTCAAATTGGTGAGACGGCCCGGTTGCAGAGGCCTCAGGCATCGTTGGATGGCCAGCCAGGTCCCATAGGATGATGCGGCTGCCGCAGGGTCGAACAGGCCCGCCGTGTGGCCCGTCACTCCCCGTCACCCATCCCGCGCGCTAGGCCGAACCATGCTGGCTCTCAAGATCTCGGTTTATTCGGTCGTCTTCTTCTTCATCGGGATCTTCGTGTTCGGCTTCCTGGCGAGCGACCCCAGCCGCACCCCCAGCCGCAAGGATCTCGAGGAGTGACTCAGGCGGGATGACCCGCTGCCTCCCGGCCTGAGGCCGGATCGCGTCCCACCGGATCTCGTCCCATGGGCAGACCGGAGCTGCAGCTGGCCGGCGGTCTGTTCAGCCACGCTCCCGTGCCATAGGGTCCCCGCTGGTTCAGCAGACCTGCCCCGATGAGCCCATCCCCCGGCAGCAGGCTGGTGCGCAGCGTTGCCGCCGTTGCCATGACGCTGGCGGCATCACAGGTGGTCGCAGCGGCCGAGCAACCGCCTGCCGTGGAACAGGCCGCAGCTCAGAGCCAGCGTTTTCTGCTGCTGGCGGCCGACCGGCAGAGCGTGGACGGCCAGCTCGGCAAGCTGATCGCCGAGGGCCGTGTGCAGGCCAGGTTTGACGGCTGGGTGCTGTACGCCGACCGGGTGGAGGTGCTGGAGGCCACGCGCACGGTGTATGCCAGCGGTCGCATCCGCCTGATCCGCGGCGACCAGACACTCCAGGCGGGCCGGCTGCGCTACAGCGAACTGGAGGGCAGCGGTGAACTGGAGGACGTCTACGGCGTCATCGACCAGGAGGTGCTGGACCGCCAGCTCAGCGCTGACAGCGCTGCAGCCGCAGCCGCCGAGAGCTCCACCGACACCGGAGCTGAACCGGGTGTCGACGTGGACAGCGTGGCTGCGGACGCCGTGGCTCCAGAGACCATGGCCGTGGACAGCGGCCCGGACTTCGCCTGTCCCGAGCTCAGCCGTGATCCCCGGCGGCGCACGCTGGCCGAACTGGTGCCCCCCAGGCTGGTGGCACTGCCCACCCTGCCGGCCCCTGCTGGCTGCCCTGGAGCGGAGAGCAGCCCCAGGCCCAGGGGGCTGCGGGAGCTGCTTACCGATGTCGCCATGGGCACGCCCCCCGGCAGCGGCCCCGACGAGCTGCGCGCGGAGGACGCCCTCAGCGACGACGGGGAGCCGATCGAGGACGGTCCCGACGGCAGGGAGATCCGGCAGCGCGTCAGCGACGTGCGCCTGCGCCAGAGCCTGGATGCCTCGGTGCGCTTCGACCTGGTGGCCGTGGTCGAGAGCGACCCGGAGACGACCGGCGGCAACCCCGCCGGTCCCAGCGTGCTGCGGCGGCCGAAGCCGGAGCAGGGCCGCCTGAACCGGCTGCGCTTTCAGGCCTCCACGGTGCGCGTCAGCGGCAACCGTTGGAGCGCCCGGGAGATCGCCTTCACCAATGACCCGTTCACTCCGGCACGCTCCTGGCTGATCGGCTACGGGGTCGAGGCCCGCCTGGCCGAGAACGGCGTCACCCGCATCCGGGCCCAGCGCACCCGCATCCTGCTCAGCAACCGGCTCTCTGTGCCCGGAATCAACAACACCACGATCGGCGAGGAGGGTACGCAGGTGTACGTGGGCGCCGACCGCCGCGACCGTGACGGCCTCTACCTGGGCTACAACCTGCCCACCCTGCCTCTGGGCAGGAAAGGCACGCTGGATCTGCAGCCCCAGTTCATGCTGCAGCGCGCCATCGAGGGCCGCACCGACAGCTACACCAAGCCCGGCGGCAGTCTGGCCGGTCCCCGGGTGAACCAGGACCTCGGCGTGGGCGACCTGTTCGGTCTGGTGGGCGCGCTGGAGACGCCGGTCGACCGCTTCCGCCTGCGGGCCAAGGCCGATCTCTCCACCCTCAACCCCGACAACTTCGAGGCCGGCAGCCGTGCCACCGCGGTGCTCAGCACCCCCGTCGGGCTCCCGGGCCACGACAGCGCCCAGCTGGGGGCCTTCGCCAGTTACCGGGAACAGATCCTCAACGGCAGCCTGGGCCGGCAGACCGTGGTGCACTCCTACGGCGGCCAGCTGGAAGGGAGCCTGATGCTCAACCGTCCGGCCGAAGCCGACCCGATCGACCGCAACGGTCCGACGCCCTCCCTTGCCCCGGTCCGGATCGACTGGAGCGCCATCAGCGGCAGCTACCGGGCCGAGCTGTTCGACAGCGACACCCTCGACACCCAGTGGCGCACGCGGCTGAGCGCGATCGTGCGCAGCTCCCTGCAGCTGTGGGAGGCGCCGCTTGATCCGGAACGCCGCGACCTGCCGGCGCTGCGCTACTCCGCGGTGCCGATCCGGCCGGGCCTGGCTCTGGATTTCGGTGTCGTGGGCACGAGCGCCTTCTATCAGAGCGGTGATCAGCAGAACACCCTCACACTCTTCGGCGGCCCCGCGGTGACGCTGGGGCGGTTCCGGGAGCCCTGGTTCGACTACACCCAGCTGGAGCTGCTGGTGGGGGGCACGCTGCGCGATGGCCTCAGTCCGTTCAGCTTCGACCGGGCGGTGGATCTGCGCACCCTCAGCTTCCGCGCCTCCCAGCAGCTCTACGGCCCCCTGGTGGTGGAAGCGGGCGCCACGGTGAACATCGACGACCGTTCCCGCTTCTACGGCGACATCAGCTACTCCTACGTGGAGCTCAAGCTGCTGCAGCGCTCCTATGAGCTGGGCGTCTTCTACAGCCCCTACGACGGCACCGGCGGCATCCGCGTGAAGCTCAACGACTTCAGCTTCGGTGGCAGCGGCACGCCCTTCGTGCCGCGGCCGTTGTCTGCCGGTGGCCAGCAGCTCAGCGAAGGGCCTTGATTCAGCGGAAGCCGTTGAGGTAGGGCAGGGCGGCCGCGGTCGTCGTCAGTTCGGCGTCACGGGCCACGAGCTGGGAGGTGCCGTCCCAGTGGCCTGAGAGCAGCATGCGGCGGGGACCGGGGTCAAGCGTCACGGGCCAGCGGTTGTCGCCGGCGAACTCGCTCTCCAGCACCACCTCCATCGCCTCCAGATCCACCAGCAGCTCGGCGCCGGGATCGACGGCGATCGCCTCCTGGAGCTCGGCGACATGGTCGGGATCGGCCGTGAGGCAAGGGAGGCCGAGCGCCAGACAGTTGCCGAAGAAGATCTCGGCGAAGCTCTCGCCCACCAGGGCACGGATCCCCCAGCGCATCAGGGCCTGGGGGGCGTGCTCGCGGCTGGAGCCGCAGCCGAAGTTGCGGTTCACCACCAGCACCGAGGCGCCCTGGTGTTCCTCGCGGTCAAAGGGGTGCGCGCCGGCCCGCTCGCTGCGATCGTCGGCGAACACCCCCGTGGCCAGGTGGTCGAAGGTGATGCACTTGAGGAAGCGGGCCGGGATGATCCGGTCGGTGTCGATGTCGGCGCCCGGCAGGGGCAGGCCGCGGCCGCGGTGGGCGCTGATCGGACCGGCAGGCAGGGGGTGACGGGTCACGGCGGGAGGGGAGGGTGAATCAGCGGCCGGCGCCGGCAGCGGAGGCAGCTGGAGCGGAATCGATGCAGGAACCGGTGGCGCCCGGCTCGGCCAGCAGAAGGCGCACGTCCACCACGTGGCCGGCCACCGCCGCGGCCGCCACCATCGCCGGGCTCATCAGCAGCGTGCGGCCGGAGGCCGACCCCTGACGCCCCTTGAAGTTGCGGTTGCTGGAGCTGGCGCTGATCTGGCGGCCCTCCAGCCGGTCGGGGTTCATCGCCAGGCACATCGAACAGCCGGGCTGGCGCCACTCGAAGCCGGCGCTGCGGAACACTTCGTGCAGGCCCTCCGCCTCGGCGGCGGCGGCCACCTGCTCACTGCCCGGCACCACGAAGGCCCGGATCCCCGGGGCCACCTGGCGCCCCTGGGCCACCGCCGCCGCGGCCTGAAGGTCGCTGAGGCGGCCATTGGTGCAGCTGCCGATGAAGCACACGTCCACCGGGGTGCCGGCGATCGGCACCCCGGGGCGCAGGTCCATGTAGCGGTAGGCCTCGCCGGCGAGGGGACGTTCGTCCGGATCCAGCTCCTCGGGGGTGGGCACCGTCTCATCCACGCCGATGCCCTGGCCGGGGGTGATGCCCCAGGTGACGGTGGGGGCGATCGCGGCGGCATCGAAGCGCGCCTCGTCGTCGAACTCGGCAGCGGCGTCGCTGGCCAGCGAACGCCACCAGGCCACCGCCCGGTCCCAGTCCTCGCCGGCGGGCGCTTCGGGCCGCCCCCGGAGGTAGTCGAAGGTGACCTGGTCAGGATTCACGTAGCCGCAGCGGGCGCCGCCCTCGATCGCCATGTTGCAGAGGGTCATGCGCTCCTCCATCGAGAGCGCCTCGATGGCGGGGCCGGCGAACTCATAGGCGTACCCCACGCCGCCCTTCACCCCCAGGGTGCGGATGATGTGCAGCACCAGATCCTTGGCGTAGACGCCGCTCTGCAGGCGACCATCGACCCAGATTCGCCGCACCTTGAGCTTGGCCATGGCCAGGCTCTGGCTGGCCAGCACGTCGCGCACCTGGCTGGTGCCGATGCCGAAGGCGATCGCCCCGAAGGCCCCGTGGGTGGAGGTGTGCGAGTCGCCGCAGGCCACGGTCATCCCGGGCTGGGTGAGGCCCAGCTCGGGGGCGATCACATGCACGATCCCCTGCCGGCCGCTGCCGAGGCCGTGCAGGGTGATGCCGTGCTCGGCGCAGTTGGCCTCGAGGGTGGCGAGCATCTCCTCGGCCAGGGGATCGGCGAAGGGGCGCGCCTGGCTGGTGGTGGGCACGATGTGATCCACCGTGGCCACGGTGCGCTCGGGATGGCGCACGCTCAGGCCCAGGTCCCGCAGGGCCGCGAAGGCCTGGGGGCTGGTGACCTCGTGGATCAGGTGCAGGCCGATGAACAGCTGGGTGGACCCGCCGGGCAGTTCGGCGACCCGGTGCAGATCCCAGACCTTGTCGTAGAGGGTGCCGGCGCTCACGGAAGACCAAACGACGGATCGGTCACCCTAGGGCGGCGGGCCTGTCTGAGTTCGGCCATCCGAAGTTGCCGAACCGACACGGCTTCCACACACTTTGTAACACCGTCAAAGCCGGGGTCCGCCAAGGGCTGCCTCGCAGAACATCGGGTCGGACCCCGGTCAGGTCCCTCCCTCCGGCAAACGAGGCACACCCCGGGCCGTGGACGTGGTGGTGCACAAGTGAGAGCTGCGGCGCCGCGGGGCGGGCCGGCAGCGCCGATCAGCCGGCCAGCAGCCGCAGGCGCAGGCGGTTCAGCGCCTCGCCGGTGGTGAGGGTCTGGATCCAGGAGCGGCCCCGGCTGGCGCTGAAGCGCACCGGCTCGCTGCGGCTGCCGTCGGGCCCCGCCACGGCGATGTGAACCAGCCCCACCGGCTTGGCGGCGCTGCCGCCGCCCGGGCCGGCGATGCCGGTGACGGCGATGCCCCAGGTGGCACCGGTGAGCCTCAGCACCCCCTCCGCCATCGCCAGCGCCACCGGGTCGCTCACCGCCCCATGCACCGCCAGGCTGGTCTCCGACACCCCCAGCACCGCCTGCTTGACGGCGTTGGCGTAGGCGATCACGCCGCCCACAAACGCATCGGAGGCGCCGGGCACCGCCGCCAGGGCCGCGCCGATGCCGCCGCCGGTGCAGCTCTCGGCCACGGCCACGGTCTCGTCCCGCTGCCGCAGCAGCTCCAGCACCACCGCGGCCAGGGAATCGTCGTCGGCGCCGAAGCACCACTGGCCCACCCGGCGGCGGACCTCCGCCTCCAGCGGCTCCAGCAGCGCCCGGGCCGCGGCTGTGGTGGCCGCCCTGGCGGTGAGGCGCAGCTTCACCTCGCCGGCGCCGGCATAGGGGGCCAGCGTTGGGTTGCCGCCCTCCAGGAGATCGGCCACCCGCTCGGCCAGCTCCGATTCGGCCACCCCCCAGAAGCGCAGCAGGCGGCTGGCGAACACCCCTTCGGACAGACCGGCGGCCCGCAGCCAGGGGGCCGCCGTGTCGCGCCACATGGCCTGCATCTCGCTCGGCACCCCGGGGAAGGTGAGCACCGTGAAACCGGGCCGGGGGGTCCAGATCATGCCGGGGGCGGTGCCGGTGGGATTGGGCAGCAGCTGGGCGTCCGGGGGCAGCAGCGCCTGGCGGCGCAGGCTCGGCGTCGCCGGCCGGCCGGCCTGGGCCAGCCGGGCCTCGATCGCCGCCCAGGCCTCGGGACGCTCCTCCAGCCGCGCCCCGAAGGCGGCGGCGATCGCCTCGGTGGTGAGGTCGTCCGGGGTGGGACCCAGCCCGCCGGTGGTGATCAGCACCCGGCAGCGCCCCGCCGCCTCGCGCACGGCGGCGATCAGGCGCTCGCGGTTGTCGCCCACCACCTGCTGGCGCAGGTGGGGGATGCCCAGGCTGGCCAGCTGCTCGGCGAGCCAGCGGGCGTTGCCGTTGGTGATGTTGCCCAGCAGCAGTTCAGTGCCGACGCAGAGAATCTCGGCCGCGGCGGTCATCGCAGACCATCCTGGCTCTGCAGGGCCCGGCGGGTGCTCACCAGCACCCAGATCAGCACGGCGGTGGCCAGGCCCAGCCAGAGGAAGCGCATCTCGGCATTCACCAGCACCAGGGCCAGCGACGCCAGCCACTGGGTGAAGGCGTAGATCACCAGCACCGTGCGGCGGTGGCTGAGTCCGGTGCGCAGCAGGCGGTGATGCAGGTGGCGGCGGTCGGGATGGAAGGGGGAGTGGCCCTCGCTG
>JALOOQ010000012.1 GCA_025454305.1 Cyanobium sp. Prado107 | reverse complement strand
CCCAGGCTGGGCCCCACGGGCGCTCCCAGGGGCGGCACCTCCTCCAGCAGCTCATCGAGAACGGCGATGCCACCGGACGTGTCGCTGAAGCCGAGCTCCGCCAGGGAGCAGATCATGCCGCTGCTGGCCACACCCCGCAGCACCGCCGGCTGAATGGTGAGGTTCACCGCCGGCAGAGTGGTGCCCACCAGAGCCACCGGCACGTGGATGCCGGCGCGCACGTTGGCGGCACCGCAGACGATCTGCAGGGGTTCCGGCTGACCGGCGTCGACCAGGCAGACGCTCAGCTTGGCGGCATCGGGATGGGGGTCGCGGCTGAGCACCCGGCCCACCACCACGCCGTCCGCCCGGGCGGCCAGATCCTCGATCGCCTCCACCTCGAAGCCGGCGATCGACAGCCGCTCGGCCAGCGTGCCGATCTCCAGATCGAGGGCACCACGGCCATCGGCTGCGCTCACCAGTTCCCGCAACCACTGGTGGGAGACCCGCATGAACCGCTTCCTGAACAGCCGAGCCGCGGATCCTAGGCAGCGGCCTCCGGTCCACCCAGCCCCGGTCAGGTGGACAGGTACTGTGGATCCTTGTCCATTCGCTTCGCTGACGCGGCGCAACGTCCTTCATGGCTAAGAACAAGGGCGTCCGGATCGTGATCACTCTCGAGTGCACGGAATGCCGGTCCAACCCCGCCAAGCGGTCTCCGGGGGTGTCCCGCTACACCACCGAGAAGAACCGCCGCAACACCACCGAACGGCTCGAGCTGAAGAAGTTCTGCCCGCACTGCAACAAGTCCACCGTTCACAAGGAAATCAAGTGACCGGCGGCCTCTGATCAGCGCTTCGCCGGATCGGACCGGCGATCGTGGGTCACTGCTGCGGCTTCGTTGTTCTCTTCTTCTTCACTCCCATGGCCGGCACCTTTTTCAAGAAGCGTCTTTCGCCCATCAAGCCGGGCGATCCGATCGACTACAAGGACGTCGATCTGCTCAAGAAGTTCATCACTGAGCGCGGCAAGATCCTCCCCCGCCGCCTCACCGGGCTCACCGCCAAGCAGCAGCGTGACCTCACCAATGCGGTGAAGCGGGCCCGCATCGTGGCGCTCCTGCCCTTCGTCAACCCGGAAGGCTGAGCGGCGTCTGGCCCAGGAGCCCCTCCACCCCGGCGACCTGACCGGACTGCTGCTCGAGCGGGGAGGTGAACGCGTCCCCGCTCTGGGGGTGGTCCAGGCCATCCACGGCTCCAAGGTGCAGGTGCTGGTGGGCTGGTCCGCCAGGACCTCGGTCCTGCCGCGGCGGGACGTGCAGCGCATCTCTTCCCTGCCCGTGGCCGAGGCCCCCCCGGCCCGGCTGGGGGTGAGCCCGTGGAATTTCAGTGAGACCGACCTGTCCGCGGCCCTTCCCCGCCAGCGCGACATCGGTGCCGCCTGGTGGCTGCTGGCGGAGCAGCACGAAGACGATCTCAGCCTGGCCGACTGGTGCGAGCTGGTGCTGGGCGACCGGGAGCCGCTGCACCTGGCTGCCGGCTGGCTCTGGCTGCAGGGCCCGCAACTCTGGTTCCGGCTGCGTCAGCAGGGCATCAGCGCCCGTCCAGGGGATGATCTCAGGCGCCTGCGGCAGCAGCGGCGGCAGGGGTGGTTGCAGCAGCGCCAGCAGCAGCACTGGCATGGCCTGCTGGGCCAGCGCCAGCCGATCGACGCCGAGGCCCTCGGCCCCAGGCAGCGCGAGGAGCTGGAGCTGCTGCGGCGCTGGGCGGGCGAGGAGACGGACACCCCCCTGCCCGCCGAGCTGCGCCGGGCCCTGGCGAGCGCCCACTGCACGGCCGACAGCGGCGGGATCCGCCATCTGCTGGTGGATCTGGGCCAGTGGTCCCGCCACCATCTGCCCTCCCTCAGCCGCACCTGCTGGGAGCTGGGGTTCTCCGCCGACCTGGAGAACGAGGCCGAGCGCCTGGCCGCCCTTGCCGAGGGGGAGCTGCCCGGCGATGAGACGCGGGTCGATCTCTGCAGCCAGCAGGGCGTGACCATCGATGACGACGACACCCTCGACGTCGATGACGGCCTGGCCCTGGAGCGCGGGGCCGACGGTCGACCCCGACTCTGGATCCATGTGGCGGATCCGGGCCGGCTGGTGCCGCCCGGCTCGCCCCTGGATCTCGAGGCCCGGCGCCGAGGCACCAGCCTCTACCTGGCCCGGGGCACCCTGCCCATGTTCCCCCCCCTCCTGAGCCATGGGCCCTTCAGCCTGAGGGCCGGCCGGCGCTGTCCGGCCTGGAGTCTGTGGGTGGAGCTCGACGAGGATGGAGCCGTGGCCGCCAGCGGCATCTGCCGCAGCTGGATCAAGCCCCGCTACCGCCTTTCCTACGCCGATGCCGATGAGCTGATCGAGCTGGCTCCGCCCCAGGAGCGTCAGCTGAGCGAGCTGCATGCCCTGCTGGGCCGGCGGCGGCGCTGGCGGGTGGCCCAGGGGGCGCTGCTGCTCGATCAGCCGGAGGGCCGCATCCGCGACCAGGACGGCGCACCCCAGCTGGAGATCACCGAACCTGGCCCGTCGCGGCAGATGGTCGCGGAGGCGATGATCCTGGCCGGTGCCGTCGTGGCCGAGCACGGACGGGAACACGACCTGGCCCTGCCTTACCGCAGTCAGCCACCGGCGGAGCTGCCACCGACCCACGAGCTGGAGGCTCTGCCGCCGGGCCCGGTGCGCCATGCCGCCATCAAGCGCTGCCTCAGCCGAGGGCACACCGGCAGCCGCCCGGCACCCCATTTCAGCCTGGGCCTGGCGGCCTACGTGCAGGCCACCTCACCGATCCGCCGCTACGGCGACCTGCTGGTGCAGCGCCAGCTCGAGGCCCAGCTGCAGGGAGGCATGCCCCTGGATGCCGACGCCCTGCTGGGTGTGATCGGCGAGCTGGAGGGGCCCACCCGCCAGGCGATGCAGATCAGTCGCGAAGACCAGCGCCACTGGCAGCAGGTGTGGTTCGAGGCCCATCCCGGTCAGCAGTGGCGCTGCTGCTTCCTGCGCTGGCTGCGTCCGCAGGACCGGCTCGGACTGGTTCATGTGGAGGACCTGGCGATGGATCTGCCCGCCCTCTGCCCCGAGCACTGCGAACCGGCGACCAGCCTGCTGTTGCGGGTTCAGCAGGTGGATCCGCTGCGCGATCAGCTGAGGCTGGTGGCCGGGGGCTGAGGCAGCCGTGGCGCCTGGCCGGATCAGGCCACCAGCCGCGACACCCGCAGCCACGGTCCCCAGGGATTGACCACACCCATCAGCCGCACCGAGCCGCCGGCGGCCTGGCTGAGCCAGTGGTGCAGGGCAGGCTCCAGGGTGATCAGCTGCCAGCTGCGCGGGGCTTCGGCGGGTGCGTCGCCGCCGGTCTCGAGGCGGTAGCCGCCCGTGCCATCGCCCACCAGCACACCGCACCAGAGGCGCTCGTGCGCTTCGGCAGGTGCCTGCTGAGGGTCCAGATCCGGCTCCAGCGCGCCGGGCCGCTTCTCCGCCGCGCACAGCTGCCCTCCGCCATCGATGAGACCGGGATCGGCCAGCGCCGCGCGCTGGCGCTGCCGCCAGGCGGGGTGGTGCCAGGGCGTGTCCCAGAGTGGCAGGGGACCGGCGGGAGCCTGAGGTTCGTCGATCAGGGCCTCCTGCAGCTCCCGACGGGGGAGTTCAGCCGGCAGGCAGCGACGCTCCAGGCAGAGGGCGGCCGCCAGCCCCGCCGCCTGGCCGATGTTGAGGATGAGGGGCTGCAGGCGAGTGGCCCCGTTGGCCATGTGGCTGACGCTGATGCACTTGTCGGCCGCCAGCAGATTCAGCGTGTCGCGGCTCACCAGGGCTCCATAGGGCACGGCGAATGGCGTGCCGCTCCAGCGGCCTCCCCAGCGGCAGCTCTTGGCCGCCAGGGGCCAGTCTGGACCTGGATAGTGGTGATCGTTGGCGTAGTTGCCCACGGCGATGGCCGAAATGCCGTCAGCGTCAAGCGGCAGCGGTGCGATCGACGCGCCGGGGGCGCCGGGCAGCAGCTGCTGCTCGATCACCGTCTCGAGCCCCTCCAGCCGCCGGCCCTCGCGCCAGTAGGGCATCAGTGCCAGGGGCGAGGGCCCTTCCAGCTCAGGGCTCCCCGGAAGCTGGGGAAACACGGGCGCGGGCTCCAGCCAGCCGCCGCTGGCCTGCCCCAGGGCGGCGGCGAAGGCCAGGCTGTGCTCCTGCATGGCGGCGAACAGCTGCGACTCGGCATTCCCCGCGCCCTCCGCAGCGGCGCCGAAGGCCCGCATCAGCCCGTCGTGCCAGTCGTTGCCGTGCAGCGGCCAGTTGAGCATCACCAGACCGCCCGGCAGCCGGCCATAGGTGATCGTGCGCTCCAGGCCGAAGGCCTCGGCGGCCGCCTGGAACGGCTCCGCCGGAGCAGGGGCCGGATCAGCGCAGCGCCGATCCGGACGCAGCCGTCCCATCGCCACCCAGGTGGGCGACTGCACCGGCTGCTGCCGGAAGAAGGGTTCGGCCGCCAGCCGTTCGGCGGTGGGGGCGCTGGGCTCCTGCCACTGCTCCCGGCTCTCCCAGCCGAAGCGATGGGCGCTGCCGGCCAGGGCGATCAGCTCGCCGCGGTCGCTGCCATCGATCGCCAGTTGCGGCGCCACCGCCAGCCGCTCACCCTGACGCTCCAGCTCCACCAGCGCGATGCGGTCGCCCTGCCGCCGCACCGCCCGCAGCCGGCACTGGGGCCACCACTCCACTCCCGCGGTCTGGACCCAGCGGCGCAGGATGCGCTCGGCACTGGCCGGCCGGTAGCCGAAGCAGCTCACCCAGTTGTGGTCGAGACCCTCGGGCTCCTCGCGGGCCAGCTGGCGCAGCAAGGCGCCCCACAGACCCGTCTGCCAGGGGCTGAGCTCGTTGCCGTCCGGGCAGCAGACCCCTGCGGCGCTCACCATGCCGCCCAGCCAGGGGCCCGGGGTGAGCAGCAGGGTGCGGGCGCCGCTGCGGGCCGCCTGGATCGCCGCCGCCGCTCCTCCGGTTCCCCCACCCCACACCACCACGGGGATCTGTTGCGCGGGCATGGGCGGGGCAGGGGGTGGAGGAGGGCAGGCGAACGGCGATGGGTAGGATCCAGCCCAGGCGCAGGGTTCCCCGGATCGGTTCCTGATCGGCCGGGTCGGGAACGGCTGACGGCAGATCGTCAGGGCGCCGTGATGGCTGCCGAGCGCGCCTGGAGGCCCCGGAAGGCCATCGACCGCCGCATGTCCTACACCCTCACCACCCCGCTTTACTACGTCAACGACCGGGCGCACCTGGGCAGCACCTACACGACGCTGGCCTGTGACGCGATCGCCCGTCACCGGCGCCTGCGGGGCGAACGGGTGACCTTCATCACCGGCTGCGACGAGCACGGCCAGAAGATCCAGCGCACCGCTGAGGCAGCCGGGCTCTCGCCCCAGGCCCACTGCGATGCCGTGAGCGAGGGCTACCGCGAACTCTGGAGCCGCTGGCAGATCAGCCACGACCGCTTCATCCGCACCACGGACCCCCGGCACCGTGAGCTGGTGGAGCAGTTCTTCGCGCGGGTGGAAGCCGCCGGCGATGTGCTGGAGGGGCGCCAGCAGGGCTGGTACTGCGTGGCCTGCGAGGAGTTCAAGGACGACCCCCATGAAGCCCAGGACCCCGAATGCAGCGTGCACCGCAGGCCCCTGGAGTGGCGCGACGAGGTGAACCTCTTCTTCAGACTGTCGCGTTATCAGGGCCAGATCGAGGACCTGATCCGCCGTCCCGGCTTCATCGCCCCGGCCAGCCGCCGCCGGGAGGTGGAGAACTTCGTGGCCCAGGGCCTGCGTGACTTCTCGATCTCGCGCGTGGATCTGCCCTGGGGCATCCCCGTGCCGGGCCACCCTGGCCACACGTTCTACGTGTGGTTCGATGCCCTGCTGGGCTACCTCACCGCCCTGGTCGACCCCGATGGTCCGGTGGATCTGGAGCAGGTGCTGAAGCGAGGCTGGCCGGCCCAGCTGCACGTGATCGGCAAGGACATCCTGCGCTTCCACGCCGTCTACTGGCCGGCGATGCTGCTCTCCGCCGGACTGCCCCTGCCGGAACGGGTGTTCGGACACGGATTCCTCACCCGCGAGGGCCAGAAGATGGGCAAATCCCTGGGCAACGTGCTCGATCCGGTGGTGCTGCTGGAGCGCTGCGGCCGCGATGCCGTGCGCTGGTACCTGCTGCGCGACATCCCCTTCGGCGACGACGGCGACTTTCAGCAGCAGCGCTTCACCGACCTCGTCAACAACGATCTGGCGAACACCATCGGCAATCTCCTGAACCGCACCAGCTCCATGGCGCGCAAGTGGTACGACGCGGCAGTGCCCCCTGCCGGTGACGCGGCGCTGGCGGATCACCCGCTGGCAGTGGCATCTCTGGAGGCGGCCGAAGCGGTGAACGGGGCCCTCGAGGCCCTTGATTTCCGCGCCGCCGCCGAGGCGGTCCTGCAGCTGGCCGGTGCCGCCAACGGCTACCTCAACGACCGGGCTCCCTGGAAAGCGATGAAGCAGCCGGGGCAGGAAGCCGCCGTCGCGGCCGATCTCTACGCGGTGCTGGAGGCCAGCCGCTGGCTGGCCGTGCTGCTGGCGCCGCTGCTGCCGGAGCTGTCCGGGCGCATGCTGCAGCAGCTGGGTCTCGAGCCCTTCGCATCCGGAGGGCCGACCGATGCGCCGGCCGGTGCCTGGCCGGACGCCCAGCGCTGGGGCCTGCTGCGCAGCGGGTCGCCCCTGCCGGAGCCGGAGCCGGTGATGCAGCGGCTCGAACTCGACTCGGCGTTGTGACCCGTCGCCGTGGCGCCAGGACCACTGTCTGCGGGCTGCTGACGCTCACCCTGATCGGCTGCACCCCGGCGCCGAAGACCCCGCCGCCGGCGCAGCCGTTCGTGTTCCGGGCGCTCAACCTGCGCCAGCAGGATCAGCAGGGCAGGCCGCTGTGGCGGCTCAGCAGCCCGGAAACCCGCTACGACCTCAGCCGCAAGCTTGCCCAGTCGCGCGATCTCACCGGTGTGCTCTACGAGCGGGGAGAACCGCTCTACCGCTTCTCCGCCGCCAACGGCGTGGTGCTCAACGACGGCGAACTGGTGCAGTTGGAGGGGCCGATCCGACTGGAGCGGCTGGACAAGGAGCGTCCCCTGGTCGTCACGGGCCTGCGGCTGCGCTGGTATCCGCGCCAGGAACGCATGGAGATCGACCGCGATCCCAGGGCCAGCAGCGGCGATCTGGAGCTCACCGCGGGCATCGCACGCTTCCTGATCAAGCAGGACCGACTCGAACTGCGCCGCAGCCCCCGGCTGCGGCGGGCGGGAGCCGACCCCCTGCAGCTGGACATGCGTGAGCTGGACTGGACTGCGGCCAGTGCTGAACTGCTGGCCAGGGGACCGGTTCGGGGCCGGCGGCGTCATGCCGACGGAGCGGTGCAGACCCTCAGCGCACCGGGTTTCACCGGCAGCACCACCGCGCAGACCATCGATCTGCAGGCCCCGGTGCGGCTGGAGGATCCCAGCCGTAAGGCTGTGCTGGAGGCCCGCGGCACCCGGCTGGACATCCCCCGCCGTCAGGTGTCGAGCAGCGAGCCCTTCCAGGGTCGCTACGGCAAGGTGCAGCTCAGCGGTTCCGGTTTTCTCCTCGATCTGGGCGCCGAGACCGTGCGGGTCGAGGGTGACTGCCGGCTGCGGCAGCCGGGAGAGCAGCTGGAGGCCGACACCTGCCTCTGGAACTGGGACAGTGGCGAGGCGTCCGCCAGCGGCGGTGTGGTGCTGCGCCGTGAGGCCAACGGCCTGGAGACGAGGGCCGAGCGGCTGCAGGGACGAGTTGCCGCAGACGGTTTCGCCGAGTTCACCAGCCCGGGGGGGCGGGTGCGCACCGAGCTGCAGCTGCCCGGTGCGGGTGGCGTTGGAGCGGACGGCTCCTCTCCACTCAGGCCGGATCGGGATCGCCCCCGCCAGCGGCCGCCAGCATTTCAGCTCTGAGCCTCCGGCCCCAGCCCTCCACCCAGGTGAGATCGCTGCGGCTGAAGCAGCGGGCCGACCAGCCGCCCAGCAGCACCAGCCGGCAGCAGGGCCTCAAACTCGTCCCGCCCCGGATAGAGGGCCAGATTCACCAGCGAAATCGCCTGCCGCCGCTGCAGCGCGCGGTTGCAGATGGGCCCCGGTGCGAAGGGCGTGTCCACCAGCAGGCCACGGCGCAGCAGCACCCTGCCCTGCCACCACACCAGCACCACCGCCGCCGGGCTGGCGGTGAGAAGCATCTGGCTGCCCCACCCGAGTTCCTGACGTACGCGTTCCGGCAGGTCCGCCGCCAGCTCCAGCCCCTCCTGCCCCTGCAGCGGCGCCCGCACGGCCGCCTCCGGCACGGCCCGGGTCCAGAGCACCGCCACCAGCATCAGCCCCACGGCCAGCAGGGCGGCGAGCACCCCGGCGCGGGTGAGGGCGGGGTCCTGCAGCGGCGCAGAGAGCTGATTGACCACCACCAGCAGCAGGCCGCCCAACCCGGCACCGAGGCTCACCCTGGCAGGCATGGGAAGGGCCATGACGGCGGCGGCACAGGACGGACGCAAGCGGCAAACTAGGGCCAGCCTCCCTCCGGCCCGTGATCCGCTCCCTGCTGCTGGCCACCCTGGCGGCTCTGCTGCTGCTCTGGCCCCTCGGCCCGGCCCTGGCCGTCTCGGCGGCTGACTTTCCCGAGGCGGCGCCCGCGGAGCGGGTGATCGACAGCGCATCCCTGCTCAGCCGCTCTGCCAGCGCCGAAGTGAGCCGGCGGCTGGAGAGCTTTCAGGCGGAACGCGTGGATGCCCGCCTCGTCACCCTCAGCCAGCTCGACTACGGACTGTCCCTCGAGGAGCTCGGCCGCCGGCTGGTGGAGCGCTGGAGCGACCCGGCTCAGGGCCGTTCCCAGCTCCTGTTCCTGATCGACAGCCAGACCAACAGTGCCGCCGTCGTCAGTTCGGCGGAGCTCGACGGCAGGCTGACACCGACTCTGCTGCGCAGCACAGGCCGCACCACGATGATTCAGCCGATCCGCGAAGGTGCCCGCTACCGCCAGGCCAGCCTCGACGGCATCGAGCGCCTGCTCACCGTGATCCAGGGCGGGGAGGATCCCGGCGAGCCGGAGGTGCCTGCGGTGGTCACGGCTCCCAGCAACGTGCCCAGTCGCGAGGACACCGTCTCCAGCAACGCGCGCACCTGGGTGCTGGTGCTGCTGGTGGTCGGCACGATCGTGCCCATGGCCACCTGGTGGGTCTTCTCGCGCTGACGCTGATCAGGGCTGCCTCTCCCTTGCGCATGGCATTCCCCACATGGGTCTGAGCGACTGGATCGGCACCTTCAGCAAGGCCAGCAACCGCCAGATCAGCCGCGATCTCCAGCGCGCCGTGGAGGCGGCACGCACGATCGAGGAGATCGAACGGGAACACTTCAACAGCCGCCCGGTGCGGGTGGATCAGGATCTGCCCCTGCCCCGGTCCGCCCAGGCCCGTCTGCGCCGTCGATTCCAGGCGGCTCTGCAGGTGTGCCGGGCCGCGGTGACCGTCCTGGAGGAGCACCGGGCGGTCCTCAGCAGTGAGGCCGAGCGCCAGCTGCGCGGTGTGGAGCTGGTGCTGGAGCGCTACGACCCCTCCCAGGCGAAACCCGCCCCAGGGCTGAGCCGGGCACCGGACGTGCTGCCCCGCAGCCTGATCGGCATGCTCGACACCCTGCGCCGTCAGCTGGACCCGCAAGCGGAGGCCAACCTCCTGGAGGGTTTTCGCCGTCGCCGCGACGCCACCCTGGTTTCCCTGCGCATCCTGCTGTTGCTGGTGCTGGTGCCCCTGCTGATGCAGCAACTCAGCCGTTCGCTGCTGGTGTCGCCGCTGGTGGACCGGCTCGCACCCGATACGCCGTTCCTCACCTATCCCAGACCGGCGCTGGAGGAAGCGGCCGTGGAAAAGCTGAGGGTGTACAAGGAGGAGGTTGAGTTCGATGCGCTCCTGCGTGGCAGACCGGTGCCGGAGCCTGAGGAGATGCACACCCTGCTGACGGAACGGGCTCGGCTGCTGAAAGAGGAGGCCGATCAGAGCAGTTCCGAGGCGGTGAAGAACGTGCTCTCCGATGTGGTTGGGCTTCTGGGATTTGTGCTGATGTGCCTGCTTGGACGCCGCGAGATTCAGGTGCTGAAGGCATTTCTCGACGAGATCGTGTATGGCCTCAGTGACAGTGCAAAGGCTTTTGCCATCATCCTCTTCACCGATATCTTCGTTGGTTTCCACAGCCCGGAAGGCTGGACTGTCTTGCTGAATGGTCTGGCCGGTCATCTGGGTCTGCCGGCCCAGGAAAATTTCATCATGCTCTTCATCGCCACCTTCCCGGTGGTGCTGGCAACCATCTTCAAGTACTGGATCTTCCGTTACCTCAACCGGGTTTCACCCTCCTCGGTGGCCACGCTGCGCAACATGAACGGCGGTGGCTGAGATGGGTGCGCTGGAGCTGATCACCGGACCCGCGCGCAGCGGCAAGAGCCGCTGGGCCGAACATCGTGCCCGGAGCGCCGGGCTGCCGGTGCACTACCTGGCCACGGGTCCGCAGCTGCCCCACGACCCCGCCTGGCAGGAACGGCTGGCCCGGCACCGCCAGCGCCGGCCGGGCGGCTGGCGCTGCCACGAGGTGGGCGCCGAGCTGGCCGAGGCCCTTGCCGCCGTGCCGGCCGGAGAGCTGGTGCTGGTGGATTCGCTGGGTACCTGGGTGAGCTGGAGCCTGGATCTGGACGAAGCCCGCTGGGATCGGCATGTCACCGCCCTGCTGACCAGCCTGGCGACCTGCCGCTCCCGGGTGCTGCTGGTGAGCGAGCAGACCGGCTGGGGGGTGGTGCCGGCCACCGCCATCGGCGGACGCTTCCGGGATCGGCTGGGCGCCCTGGAGGAACGGCTCGGCGGCCAGTGCCGCCACCTCTGGCTGGTGGTCGCGGGCCGCGCCCTCGATCTGCTCCCCAACAGTGTGCCGGTGCCCGCAGACCCCCCGAGGCGCTGATCGCGATGCCCCGCGTGGTGCTGTATCAGCCCCAGATTCCGCCCAACACCGGCAATGTCGCCCGCACCTGCGCCGCCACGGCACAGGAGCTGCATCTGGTGGACCCCCTGGGCTTTGAGATCAGCGATCGCCAGCTTCGCCGCGCCGGGCTCGACTACTGGCCCTGGGTGCCCCTGCACCGCCATGCCGACTGGGAGCACTGCTGCCGCGAGCGCCGCCGCCGGGGCGGACGCCTGGTGGCCCTCACCGCCCATGCCCGGGACAGCTACACCGACTTCCGCTTCGCGGCGGACGACTGGCTGTTGTTCGGCCGCGAGACCGACGGACTGCCGCCGCCGCTGCTTCAGGAGGCCGACGTGTGCCTGACGATTCCCATGGCCCGTTCCAGGCACCATCCCGAGGGCGGGGTGCGCAGCCTCAATCTGGCCTCGGCGGTGGCGGTGGTGCTGTTCGAGACCCTGCGCCAGCTCGGAGAGCAGGACACCGACTGAGCCAGTTCCAGGCAGGGGAGACGGCAAGCCGCGTGGCGGCTGGGGTCTGGGGTGAACTTGCTGCACCCGGGTCAGTCCGCTACTGTCTGCGCGGTCCAGGGATGCAGGCTTCTCTACTGGGCTTTGTCGTTTGGGGACAGATCGAATGAAGCCGAGCCAGACAATTCACAAGGGTTTGTTGCTTCTCCTGCCAGGAGTTGTCGCCTTACCTGCACTCAGCTTTGCTGTCTCAAGGCACGGCTCCACGGAGCTGCCGCTGGATCAGCAGCTTCTCGCGCTCTCTGCGGCCCCCGCAGTGGGAAGCGGGAACGATGAATCCATCGTCGAGTCGCCTGACAACCTCGCGGCGGCCTTTCCAGTGCCGCCGCCCTCACCATTCAGCCCCCCCCTGCCCGTCAGCGGCGAATCGGCGTCGCCTCAGCTTGTGGCGGCCCTGCCTGCATCCGACCGGGTGTGGATGAGGGTGCGCCGCCCGGTGAGCCTGGGCGAACTCTCCCGCCAGATCGGGGTTCGGAGCCAGCTGCTGGCCAACCTGAACGACGTGGGCACCAGTCACCGTTTCCAGAGCGATGAGTGGGTGGTGCTGCCCACCCAGCAGAGCCGCCTGGCCAAGCAGGTTGCGGCGCTGGACGGCTCAAACCAGCGACGCACCCCGCCGCCTCCCTCCGCTCCGCCTCCGGTGCAGACCAAGGGGGTGGTGCGCCTCGGCGACACCCTGCTGCAGATCGCCCAGCGCTACGGGCTCACCATGCATGAGCTGCTGCGCTTCAACCCCGGTCTCGATACCGCCCGACTGGTGGCCGGCACCGAGGTCCAGCTGGTGCAGGCGGCCCCGGTGCGCCAGCGCGCCGTGCTGGGGTTGCGTCCCAGCACCAGCGGCGGCCTGAGCTGGCCCGACCAGCCCAGCTTCGGGGAGCCGCAGCAGCCCTTCGATGACCGCGGTGCCCACACCTGGATCTGGCCCACCACCGGCGTGTTCACCTCCGGCTACGGCTGGCGCTGGGGCCGCATGCACCGTGGCATCGACCTGGCCAGCAACGTCGGCACCCCGATCAAGGCGGCGCGCAACGGCCGTGTTGTGTTCTCGGGCTGGCATGACGGCGGTTACGGCTATCTGGTGACCCTCCAGCATCCCGATGGCAGCCGCTCGCTCTACGCCCACAACAGCCGTCTGATGGTGAGCAGCGGCCAGGAGGTGCGCCAGGGCACCGTGATCGCCCTGATGGGCAGCACCGGGCGTAGCACCGGCCCCCATCTGCACTTCGAGATCCACCCACCGGGCGCGTCTGCGGTCAACCCCCTCAACTTCCTGCCGCCTCGCGCCTGATACACTCCACACACCGCGGCTCGGTAGCTCAGCTGGTTAGAGCGTGGGATTCATAACCCCAAGGTCGGGAGTTCAAGTCTCCCCCGAGCCATTCCGGTGTCGTCATCACAGCGGCTCCCTGCAATCGTCGGCATCCTGACGCTTTCAGAACCTTCTTCGTCTGAATGCTCTTCACAACATCCCGGCTGTTGAACGTACTGAGTTGATCACGGTCAGTTTCGATCACAACAAGTTTTGATCACGACCATTTTGATCACGACCACTCAGCCGAACACCTTCAGTCTGGTGCGCTTCTCCACTGAAGAAGCCAGATTTCTCGATACAGGACAGGCTTTCATGCGTTCCTCGATGAAGGCGAGGTCCTCCTCGGACATGGAGCCGCCCCGTTGCACCAGCGCCGATCCGTCCAGCTGGATCTGAAAGTCGCCGGTCACGCTGTGCAGGATCCAGTCCTCTCCGGCGCTCACCGCGAAGTCAGCCTCCACCCGCTCCAGGGGGATCCCCCGTTCGCGGGCGTTGGCCACGAGATAGAAATGCTGGCAGAGCAGCAGCGAGATCAGGTAGATCCGGAACCCCGGCATGGTGAGGGTGAGTTCCTGGGGTTCCCAGAGGCCCTCAGGGCTCAGCCACTGGACAGCCAGATCAGTGCTGGCCCGCTCGGGAGCGGAATGCCGGCTCTGAAGGCGGAACCGAAACAGGCGTTCTGGCGTCATGGCAGGCGGAACGACGGGGACAAGGCCCTTGGCGCGGCTTGGGGAGGACGTTCCGCGGTGGGGAGCGATTGCTGGCGCCGCCAGGCCTCCACGCCGGTGAGCAGAGCGGAGCCCACCAGAAGCACCGCGAAGCCCTGACGCAGCCGTAGATCAGGCAGGTGGGGTGCCAGCCTCTGGCCCACCACGCCGCCAGCCAGTCCTCCCAGCAGCAGGGGGATCAGCAGTGCCATCACATCCCTGGGCCAGTGGCCCAGGGCCAGCAGTGCCACCAGGGCGTTGGTGGCGATCAGCACCAGGCTGGTGCCGCTGGCCAGCGCCATCGGCAGTCCCGCAAGCAATACCAGGGCCGGGACGATGGCGAAGCCTCCACCCACACCGGCGATCCCGGTGAGCAGACCCACCAGCACTCCCTGCGCCGCCAGCAGTCCGCTGCCGCCGCCGCTGGCCTGGTTGGCGGTGGTGGCTGTCACGAGCGTGGAGCTGCGGGTGAGCAACCACGAGGCCAGCAGCGCCGCCGCGGCGAACAGAGCCAGCTGCAGGGCTTCGGGAATGAGACCGGCCTTGACCAGACTGCCACCGATCCAGCTGCCCACGAGGGCCGGCACGCCCAGCACCAGGGCGGGCCTGGGGGCGATCCAGCCCCGGCGCAGGTAGGGCGGCACATTGGCCAGGGCCAGCAGCCCCACCACGATCAGGGACAGCGGTACGGCTTCACGGGTGGGCAGCCCAGCCCCGCTGACCAGCAGCGGCAGCAGCAGGATCGAGCCACCGGCACCCAGCACCGCCAGCAGAAACCCGATCAGGGCGCCGCCCAGCAGCAGCAGGGTCGGTGTGGACTCGATCACGGCGAGATCCGGTTCCAGGGCATCGCCGCCAGCAGCTGCGCCATGCCGCAGAAGCCGCTGATGCCGGCGAACACCAGGCCGGCCCCCACGAACCAGGTGAGCAGGATCCAGGCCGGCGCCGCCACCTGGCTGAGGATCAGCCCCAGCAGCACGAGGGAACCGGCGGCGATCTGCACCTGGCGCATCAGCGGCAGAGGAGCCTTCCGCAGCCGCCGCAGGGGCAGACCGGCCTGCTCCCAGGACAGCACCCCGCCCTCCAGGTCGGCGACGGGATGGGGGTGACCCTGCTGCTGCAGGATCCGCAGACCCCGGCTGCTGCGGTTGCCGCTGTGGCACACCAGCACCAGCGGACCACTGGGCAGGTCGGCTCTCGCGAGACGCCCGAGGGGGATGTTGAGGCTTCCCTCGATATGGCCGGAGGCGAATTCCACCGGTTCACGCACATCGACCACCGTCACGGCATGACTGGTGAGCTGGTCAGTCAGGTCGTGGGCCGACACACGGCTGCGGTGCGGCAGGGGCTGGGTGGTGGTCATCACGTCTGGGGACAGAGAGCGGTGTGGGGGCACAGAACCGGCAGCGGCACCGAATCCGGGACTGGACAGGAAGGAGCCCGCAGGGTCCGGCTGGCGGAGCGCTGATGGCGCACCGGGTTCAGGTCAGCTGAGGAACCTCGAGCGGGTAGCCCTCGTCGGCCCAGAGGCGCAGCCCACCGCGCAGGTTGGCCACCTCGGCCCGACCGGCCTTGAGCAGCTGCTGGGTGGCGAGGGCGGAGCGGCTGCCGGAATGGCACACCACCACCACCGGCCGGTCGGCTGGGATCTCGGCGCTGCGCCGTTCCAGGTCGGGCAGCGGGATCGAGAGGCTGCCTTCCACCCGCCCGTCGGGACCCTCGAGCTCCTCGGCGGAACGCACATCGACAACCGTCACGTCCTGGCGGTGGGCTGCAACCCAGGCCGGCGTCAGCTCCGGCAGGCCGGCGTAGCTGCGGGCCACCGGCGCCCAGGCAGGGGTTGCCTGCGGTTCTCTGGGCTTGCCGGACCGCAGGTTGCCGGGCAGCGCCTCGGCGATGCGGTGCGGATGCGGGAGCTTCATGTTCTCCATGTGGCCCACGAAATCGCGTTCGGTGGCACCGGCGCCGAGGCGGGCGTTGTAGGACTTCTCCTCGACCACCGAGGTGACGCTGCGGCCGGTGTAGTCGTGGCCGGGGTAGAGCAGGCAGGACTCAGGCAGGCTGAAGATCTGCTCGGTGATCGAGGTCCACAGGGCGTGGGCATCACCCTGCTGGAAATCGCATCGGCCACAGCCCCGCACCAGCAGGGCATCACCCGTGAAGGCCATGGAACGGTCATCCAGAACGTAGGTGAGGCAGCCATCGGTGTGCCCCGGCGTGCTGCGCACCACCAGGTAGCGGTTGCCGAAGGGCACCCGATCGCCGTGGGTGAAGGGCAGGGTGACGTTCTCGGCGCCACCCGCGGCCGCCAGGCCGATCGCGCAGCCGGTGGCCGCGTGCATCAGCCAGCTGCCGGTGACGTGGTCGGCGTGCACGTGGGTGTCGATCGAGGCCACCAGCTCGATGCCCAGCTCCCGGATCAGGGAGAGGTCGCGCTGGTGCTGCTCGAAGACGCTGTCGATGATCACCCCCTGGCGGCCGGCGGTGTCGGCCAGCAGGTACGTGAAGGTGCCGGTGTCGGCGTCGAACAGCTGGCGGAACAGCAGCGGACCGCCACCGGCGGCGGCGAGCAGGGAGATGGCGGCCTTCGGGGTGGCATGCGGGGCGGAAGCCATGGAATCCGTGGCGTTGTCTTATGACTTTAGCCGCATAGGGACAACGCACCTTCAGCCGTCGCCGGATCGCCCCTGCGCCAGCCACCGCCGTGATGTGGCGCTGATCTGTGCGGCCGTTGCCCGCGGCAGGGGCAGCACCGTGGCGCCGCCCTTGCTGTCCAGATCCGCCAGCAGAGCTGAGGGCGGATGCCGGCTGCCGGTGTCGATCACGAGCAGAGGCACCATCAGGCTGGCGAGGGTGCGGGCGATCGTCAGCACCTCCGCGTGAATGTCCGCCAGGGTCAGCGGTTCACCGCCAGCACCACGACCATCACCCCCACGACCACCGCCACCGCCGGCCGGGACCGCCAGCGACCGGCTCAGGTCCACGTTCGCCCTGCCGTCGGTGATCAGCACCACGATCACCTCGGCGATGTCCTTGGAGAGCAGGGCATTGCCTCCCACCCGCAGTGCCAGGGCCAGGCCATGGGCCATCGGCGAGCCGCCGCCGCAGGGCAGACGCTCCAGCCGCCGGGAGGCCGCTGTGATCGAGCGGGTGGGCGGCAGCTGAACCCGCGCCCGCTGGCCTGCGAAGGTGATCAGGGCGATCTGGTCGCGGTGGCGGTAGGCCTCGCTGAGCAGCTGCAGCACCGCTCCCTTGGCCGCCTGCATGCGATTGAGGGCCATGGAGCCGGAGGCGTCCACCACGAAGATCACCAGGGCGCCGGCCTTGCGCGCCAGGAGCTTGACGCGCAGATCCTGATCGCGGATCAGCACCTGCCGGCCCCGGGTGCGGGCCTGCCGCCGCTGCAGGAGCCGGCGCCGCACTAGCTGATGCGGCGCCGCCGCCCGCAGCGTGGCGTCGACGGCCACCCGCACGACCGGCCCATGGGGCAGCACCGCCTTGACGTACCGGCCCCGCTCCCGGGAATGCACCAGCCCGCCCCCGCCGCTGCGCCCCTGGCGACGGCCGCGGTGCGCCGCGATGGCCAGCAGATCGGGGTCGAGAGCCACCCCCTCCGGCGAGAACAGGAAGGTCTCCGGCACCACGTCGGGGTCCTGGGGCGGGGCGGTCGTTTCGCCACCTTCCGGCGGCGGCGGGGCCGTATCGCCGGGCGGCTGGTCTGCGGGGGACGGCGGCGGCGGTGACGTCGGTGGTGGCGGGGGCGGGGCGAGCACCAGGGCCGAACGGGGCAGAACCGCCAGCCGCACCGCTTCGCGCAGGTCGACCGCCTTCACCCGCTCCCGCCCCTGTAGCGCGGCGTGGGCCCGGGCCACCCGCACGGCAAACAGATCGGCCCGGTGCCCCTGGGTGCCGGCCCGGATCGACTCCTCCACCAGGTAGCGGATCTGGGCCCGCTGGATGCGCATCCGCCGCAGGCGCCGGCGGCTCGCGAGCACCTGCCGCCGCAGCGCCTCCAGCCCGGCGCCGTAGTGGCCCCAGAACTGCGAAGGCTGCTCGGCGAACCAGAGCACCCGGCGAACCGCCTCCACCCGTTCGTCGAGCGTCAGGGGCAGGTCGGCGCTGAGCACCATGGCGAAGCGGTCCAGCAGGTGGGGCCGCAGCTCCCCCTCGGCGGGGTTGGCGGTGGCGATCAGCAGCGGCCGGCAGGGGTGACGGAAGCTGATGCCCTCGCGCTCCACCTGGTTGAAGCCCGCCGCCACGGCGGAGAGCAGCAGATCGGCCAGGGCGGGCTCCAGCAGGTTGAGGTCGTCCACGCACAGCACGCCGCGGTGGGCCTCGGCCAGCAGTCCCGGCTGGAACACCGGCCGGCCCCTGCGCATCGAGGCCTCCACATCCACCGAGCCGAGCAGCCGGTCTTCGCTCACCCCCAGCGGCACCTGCACGAACGGCGGCGGCACGACCGCGCTCACCGGCGTGCGGCTGATCCGTGCCCGGTGGGCGACGGTGGCGTCGTCCCAGTCCCAGGGAGCGGCCGGGTCGGCCTGGGCGCAGGAGTGGCGGATCACCCGGATGGGTGGCAGCAGGGCGTGCAGGGCCCGGGCCATCACGGTCTTGGCCGTGCCCCGCCGGCCGGCGATCACCACCCCGCCGAGCCCCGGATCCACCGCCAGCAGCAGCAGGGCGGTGCGGATCCGCTCCTGAGCCACCACGGCATGAAGCGGATAGGGCCGTGCCGCACTGGAAACGCTCACCCGGCCCCGGCGGCCACCGCCACGCCCTCGAGTTCCGCGTCGGTGAGGTCGTGGAGCTGCCGCAGGGCGGCCAGCCTGTCGGGCGAGGCCTCCCAGATGCCGCGGCTGCTGGCCTCCAGCATGCGGCCCACCACGTTGCGGAAGGCCTCGGGGTTGGCCTGGCGCAGGCGGGAGGCCATGGCCGGATCGAGGGCGTAGGTGTCGGCCGCCTGGTCGTACACCCACTGATCGCGGAAGTCGCTGGTGCCCGCCCAGCCGATCAGCGCCGTCATGCGCTGGGAGATCTCGTAGGCGCCGCCGGAGCCCATCGAGGCCATCGCCTCGGCCCAGCGGGGGTTGAGCAGCTTGCTGCGGTACTCCAGCCGCAGCAGCTCGTCCAGCTCCCGGGGGGTGGTGTCGCGCGAGAATGACTCCACGAAGCTGGCCGGCACCCGCCGCCCGGGACGCTCGGCCGCCTGGGCCACCTCGGCGGCCCGTTTGAGGCCGCCGGTGTTGGCGTAGTACTCCTGAATGTCGGTGAGCCCGTATTCCACCGAGTCGATCTGCTGCACCACCCGGTCGGTGCTGCGCAGCAGCGACGCCAGCACCTCCGGCCGGGCCTGGCCGTGGTCGCTGCGGCCATAGCTGTAGGCGTTGCGGTCGCGCCAGGTGGCGGCGAGCTCATCGCCCTGCTCCCAGTTGGCGTCGGTGATCCGATCGTTCACCAGCGACCCGAAATCGCCCGCCGGATTGGAGAACAGCCGGGCGCTGGGGTTCTCCACCCCTTCGGCCCGCAGGGCGCTGCAGTGGCGGCGGATGGCGTTGCGCTCCTCGGGCTCGTCGGCCTCGGCGGCGCGGCGGAAGAGATCGTCGAGGAGCTCGAGGATGTTGCCGAAGCTGTCGCGGAAGATCCCCGACAGGTTGGCGAGCACGTCGACGCGGGGGTGGTCGAGCTCCGCCAGCGGGATCAGCTCGTAGCGCACGATCCGGCCCGTGCCCTCCTGCACCGGCCGGGCTCCCACCAGCTCCAGCAGGATCGCCAGCGATTCGCCCCGGGTCTTGATGGCATCGAGGCCCCACAGCATCACCGCCACGGTCTCCGGCCAGGCGCCGTCGTGCTCGGCGCGGTGGCGCTCGAGGATCTGGCGGGCGATCGTGCGGCCGCGAGCCATCGCCCCCGCCGACGGCATGCGGTAGGGGTCGAGGGCATGGATGTTGCGGCCTGTGGGCAGCACGCCAGGCCCGTCGCGCAGCAGGTCCCCGCCCGGGGCGGGAGGAATGTATTCGCCGTTGAGGCCCCGCAGCAGGTTGGTGAGTTCCTCGCGGTTGCGCTGCAGCAGCCCCGCCACCCGCAGAGCGCGCGCCAGCGTCTCCTGTCCGGCAGCGTTCAGCTCGGGGTGCTGCTGCTGCAGGGCATGCCCCCGGGACTGCAGGGCGGCCTCGTCGGCGAGCCGATCCAGGCTGGCCGGCTCCAGCGCCGTGATCTCCTCCAGCAGCGGGCCGCTCAGCTCCTCACCGAAGCAGGCCCGGAGGTAGCTGAGCAGCCCGGCGCGGTCCGGCGGCTCACCAAGACTGTGCAGGCCGCTGGAGAACAGCCGCTGCTCCAGGAGCTGCAGGTAGCTGCTCAGCTGCGCGAGATAGGTGTCGAAGAGTTCCTGCTCGGTTCCCTGGCGGTCGAGTCCTGCGGGCAGGGGACAGTCGCGATCGAGGCCGGCATCGAACACGGCCTTGAGGATCGGCTCGCGCAGGGCGGCGTTGCGCAGCGGATCCTCGCGGTATTCGCCGATCAGATCCCGCAGCGCCACCAGCTCCCGGTACAGCCCGGCCCGGCCGTAGGGGGGCACGTTGTGGGAGATCAGCACCCCGTAGCCACGCCGTTTGGCCAGCATCGACTCCGACGGATTGTTGGCCGCATACACATAGAGGTGAGGCAGATCGCCCAGCAGCAGGTCTGGCCAGGAGTAGCCGGTGTTGCCCAGGGGCGAGCCCGGGAGCCATTCCACCGTGCCGTGCATCCCGAAGTGGAGCACCGCGTGGGCCTTCAGCTGCCGCTGCAGCCACAGGTAGAAGGCGGCGTACTGGGGGTGGGGCGTGAGGTCGCGCTCGTACATCAGCCGCATCGGATCGCCCGCCACCCCCAGGGGCGGCTGCACACCGATCCAGACGTTGCCCAGCCGCACCCCGCCCAGCAGGAAGCGATCCCCCAGGGTGCGGATGCCGGTGCCCCTGAGCGGCCCCCACTGGCGCTCGATGCGGCGGCTGTGCAGGGGTCCCAGCCATTGCCGCAGTTCGTCGGCGCCGACGCTGGCCAGGGGCGACTCCTCGAACCGCTCCCCCGGCGGGATGCGGCTCAGCCAGGCCTCATCGGCCTCCTTCACCCGCCGCACCAGCTCCTCGCCGTCGGCGGGCCAGTCGGCGGGATCGCCCAGGTCGTAGCCCTGGCGGCGCAGCGCCTCCAGCAGGCTCATCAGCGAGTCCGGCACGTTCAGCAGCGCCGCCGTGCCGGTGGCCCCGTAGCCCGGCGGGAAGCCGTAGAGCACGATCGCCAGCCGCCGCTCGGCCGGAGGCGTTCGGCGCAGCCGGATCCAGGCGTTGAGACGGCCGGTGAGTCTCCGCAGCCGCTCGGGCACCAGAAGGATGCGGTCACCCACCAGGCCGCCCAGGGGCACCGGGTCGATGGCGCCGTCCAGCTCCGGCAGGGCGAACAGCACCACGCTCTGCAGACCGCCGATGCCCTGGCGGCTCCAGGAGTGGATGTCCTGGATCAGCAGCGGCGCCGCCACCACGTAGGGCACGTTCTTGGCCCGCAGGATGCGCTGCGCCACCTCCTCGCGCCGGCCGGCCTCCATCGAGCCGGCCGGTCCGCCCACCAGCGGGAAGCCGATCGTCGAGACGATCGCCTCCACCGCCACGGCCTGCCGCCGCTGGGGAGAGGGCGGCTCGCTGGCGCTGGTCATCCAGTCGCGCACGGCCATGTGGCCCTCCACGCCGTTGATGAACACCGGCAGCGGCATCAGCCGGGCCGCCTCGAAGGCGCGGATCAGCTGGCCGATGTAGGGCTGGGCCGTGATCACGTGCTTGCGGTAGAGCAGCAGGCCCACCACCGGCCAGTCCTCACGCCCGGGGCGGCTCTCCGGCCGGGTGCGGTGGAACCAGGCCAGATAGTCGCCGGGCCGGCGGAACACCTCCGGGTGGTCGGGATGGACCAGCCCCATGGCAGGCGTGTCCTGGGGTGGCGGCACCGGGCCGCAGTCCAGGCCGAGGCCGTGCCGGGCCAGATAGAGGAACAGGGCGGTGACGTTCTCTTCTCCCCCCGCGTTCCAGTAGCCGTAGAGCACCAGCCAGTGGCGCAGATCCTGGGCCCGGCGGGAGGGCAGGAAGCGCAGCAGTTTCGGGCCCACCTTGAGGAAGCCCACGTAGGCCGCCAGGCGGTCCTCCTCCCGGCCGCTGCCGAACTTGTCCAGCAGCGCCCGCACCGGCCGGGGCATCCCACGGGAGCCGGCGCCGATGGTGAAGCGGCCGAGCCGCGTCAGCGCCATCAGCTCCAGGGCCGACTCGAACACCAGCCGCACGGGAATCTCCGCGGCCTGCCGGATCAGCCATTCGACGTCGTCGAAATCGAAGATCAGGCTGGCGAACAGCACCTCGGCGCCGCTCAGGGCAGCCACGAGTTGGGGATCGCGCCGGCGCAGGTCGTGGTCGCTGAAGACGCGGATCTGCAGCTCGGGACAGCGCGCCACGGCCCGCTCGGCCGCGTGGCGGTAGAGGGCGGCGTTGAACACCTCGAAGCCGGCGATCAGCACCACCCGACGCAATCCGGATTCGCTCGCTCCGGTGGATCCGGCGCCGGCGGCTGGGTTCGCGCTGCCGATCGTCATGGCCGGCTGCCCTCCTTGACCTCATTCTGGTGCGCCCGCACCAGGCCGAGCCTCCCGTTCACGGCTCGTAGGGGGCTGGTTCGTCCTGGGCCATCGCGCTCCAGCGCACTGCCGCCATGGCAGAAGGCCCGACTCAGCGGGCCCAGCGGAACCGAAGCCTTGGCGGCCCTGCGGTAGAACCCCGGCACCGCGCCCCTCCCTGACCATGCCGTCCCTGATCCGTGCACTCCGCCAGTTGCTGCTGGTGGCCTGGCTGGGCCTGCTGCTTGTCGCGGCGGCCCCGGCCCAGGCGGCATTCACCCTGCCGCCACTCCCCTACCCGGCAGAGGCCCTGGAACCGCAGATCGATACCCGCACCATGGAGATCCACCACGACCGGCACCACGCCGGCTATGTGGCCCAGCTCAACGCGGCTCTCGCCCAGCGGGACGATCTGGCCGGGCTCTCCCTGGAGCAGCTGCTGGCACGGGGTCGCCGGCTGCCCGAGGCCGTGCGCAACAACGCCGGAGGCCACTGGAACCACAGCCAGTTCTGGACGGCCATGGCCCCTGCCGGCGACGGTGGAACCCCCTCCGAGGAGCTGCTGGCCGCCATCAAGGCTTCGTTCGGCTCCCTCGAGGCGTTGCAGGACCGCTTCAGCCAGGTGGCGGCCGCTCGATTCGGCTCCGGCTGGGCCTGGCTGATCCTGCGCCCCGATGGAACACTGGCGGTCACCAGCACGGCCAACCAGGACAATCCGCTGATGAATCAGCCCGGGATCGAGCGCGGCACGCCGCTGCTGGGCCTGGACGTGTGGGAGCACGCCTACTACCTCGGATATCAGAACCGCCGAGCCGACTACATCGCCGCCTGGTGGTCGCTGGTGAACTGGGATCAGGTGAATCAGCGCTATGCCGAAGCCCTGAGCCCCGCCAGCGCCGGCCCACCAGCTCTCAGCCCTCGAACTCCCGACGCGGGCCGCTGACCCCGGCGGGTTCGGTGCCCTTGATGTAGGCCAGCATCGTGTCGGCATCGGAGACCTCGAAGGGATCGACGGGGCAGTTGTCTCCGAACTCCGGCTCCAGGAAGATCTTCTCGATCTGGCCGTCGTTCACCAGCATCGAGTAGCGCCAGGAGCGCAGACCGAAGCCCAGGTTCGACTTGTCCACCAGCATGCCCATCTTGCGGCTGAATTCGCCGTTGCCATCGGGCAGGAGGAACACGTTCCTGGCACCGACCTGCTTGCCCCACTGGAACATCACGAAGGCGTCGTTCACCGACAGGCAGATGATCTGGTCCACTCCATGGGCCCGGAACTCCTCGTAGAGCTCCTCGTAGCGGGGCAGATGGTTCGACGAGCAGGTGGGGGTGAAGGCACCGGGCAGGGCGAACAGCACCACCTTGCGGCCCCCGAAGATCTCGTCGCTGGTGAGGTCCTGCCAGCGGTAGGGGTTGGGGCCCGGAACGGATTCGTCACGCACCCTGGTCTTGAAGGTGACGTCGGGCACACGGGTGAGAGGAGCCATGGATCGCCGGAGCGCAGTGGGACTGGGCACCAGAACCCTGGCACCGCATCCAGGCTAACCCATAGTCAGTCCGCTTAAGACTCGACGCGCATAGCATTGCAGGCCTGCACCCGCGTGCCCGCCGGGGCGAACAGAAACACCTCCTCGGCGATGCGGTGCACCTGGCCGCAGATCGCCTCGATGCCCCCGCACACGAAATCGATCAGCCGCTGCCCCGGGCTGTCCTCCAGCCAGGCCGAATTCACGACCACGGTGCGATGGGCACGCACCGCCTCGATCACCGTGCGGGCATCGTTCAGGCTGCGTGGGGTGAACACCAGCACCTGGGAGGCCCCGCCCGCCGCACGACTCGATCCCGCCGTTGGCACCGACCGCGTGCCAGCTGGCGCGACTGCTGGCGCCGCACTTGGCGCCGAGACCGGGAAGGCGGTGGTGGGGCTGTTCATACCCATCACCCTGAATCTGCCGGGCGGGTGCTGGCGCAGTGCTTCAGATCGGCTTCGTATTTGTGTGAAGCCAGATCACGACAGGGGGCGGCTGCAGAGCTCGAGCAGGAAGTCCAACGCCAGAGGATCGGCAAGCTGCTCCCGCCGCCAGGAGCGGGCGCACTCCTGCAGGCAGCGGCGTCGCCGCTGCAGCTGATCGAGTTCCAGGCGCAGGCGGTCGAACAGCGGCGGGTCCTGGCAGCGTTGCATGCAGTCGTGAAGCTGGCGACTGCGCTGCCGGAGCCCGTCCACTTCTCGGCAGAGGCTGGCGATCAGGCTGTCGCCGGTGGTGACGCAGGTGTGCATGGTGGTGCTGATCACGCCGCCAGAGGAGCGGTTTCCACCAGGGCTGGCGCCAGACGCAATCCGCTGGCACCCGCCGGCACCTGAATCAGTTCGGCGCTGCGGAAGCGCGAGATCAGGCGGGTGGTGGTGACCCGGGTGGTGCCGATCAGCTCACCGATGCGCTCGTGGGTGAGGCGGAAGGGCAGGTCGCACCAGTCGCCGCAGCGACGGCCCAGCCGGTTCACCAGGAGGGCCAGCAATGCGTGCAGACGCTGCTCGGCCGATCCCAGGTGGCGGATGCGCAGCAGCTGCAGGGTCCATTCGTTCACCGCGTCGAAGCCCTGGCGGTCGCTGCTGTCACCGTGGTTGCGGAAGCAGAGCGGGGTCAGCGCCTCGACGCAGACACCCTCGCTGCAGAGGCGGTCGGTGCACAACTGATCGCCCACCTGGAGGAAGGCGATGGTCATGCCCTCGGTTTCCTCGCAGGGGCAGTACACCCGGGCCACACCCTCCAGCACTTCGATGGCGCTGCCGGCGGTGTGGAGGCTGGTGTCGATGAGCACGGACTGGCCGGCTGGCACGCGGACGGCAGCCACGGCCTCATCGGGCAGGAAGCGGAATCCCATGGCCACTGAGCGGTGCTTGTTGAGAACTGGTCGCAACCTAAGGGCAACAGGGCCCCTTTTGCAAGCGATTCTCAATAGCAAGTTGCAGTTGCAAGCCCCGCCGGCTCAGGCCAGGGCCCTGTAGCGGGTGTGCAGCTGAAGCTGAGCTCCGGGGAGCACCTCCAGACGGCCGACTCCGCTGACCAGCGCTCCGCGGGGTGCCGTCCAGGGTTCGAGGCACACCATCGGCCGGGGAGGGTCGCTCCAGATCACCACCCGATCCAGGGGAGCACTGGTCTGCAGCTCCAGCGTGGTGCCGCCGCTGGGATCGATCAGGCGGACAGGTCCGGCCGGATGGGCGAGCAGGTCGATGCCCTCGGCCATCAGATCGATCTGCTGGTCGGTGTCGCACTCCTGACCGGTGAGCTGATCCACACAGCGGTGGGGCAGACCCTCGAAGCGCGCCGTTGCCAGGTCGGCAATGCGGAAGTACGGATGCAGCCCGAAGCTGAACGGCATCGGCTCGTCGTCGTGGTTGTGCACCACGGCGGAGATGTCCAGCGTTCCCGGAGCCAGCCGCACCTCCAGCCTCAGCAGGAAGCGGAACGGATAGAGAGCCAGGGTGGTGGCGTTGTGCTCCAGCTCCAGGCCGATGCCCCGGCCATCGGCGAGCGGGCGCAGCTGCCAGGGCAGATCGCGGGCAAACCCATGCTGCGGAAGCTGGAAACGCCCCTGAGGAAGGCTGAGAACGCCACCCGGGAGCCCGCCGCAGATGGGGAACAGCACCGGAATGCCCCCACGCACCGAGAGCAGGGGATCAAGGAAGCGCTCGTGATCGAAGTAGAGCCGCTCCCTGCCGGCGCTGCGCCAGCCCGTGATCAGGCCTCCTCGCTCCGGCACCACCCGCAGCAGATCGCCATCGACCGACTCACTGAACTCGATGTGGGGATAAGGAGCGTCCCGCTGAACCACAACCATGCTGCGCCGGCGAACCGTGAACGACAGCGCTATCGAAGATTCCTGCTCCCGCCGGTGGTGGGTTGTGCCAGGAAACAAGCACAGCCGCTCAGCGGCGGCTGCGGGTCATGCTGGCGATCTTGTTCTCCACGGCCCGCACCAGGGCCTTGCTGCGGTTCACCTCGCCGATGCGCTCTCCCTCCTTGGGGCGCACCAGGGGGTTGTCCCGCAGCTCGGAACGCAGCTGACTGAGCAGCCGGAAGTGGCTGGTCATGTTGTGCTTGCGGAGGACGGCGGGATCCCAGGCCATGGGCGCGTGCGGTTGCCCTCAGCTTATGGCGCCGCGGACGTCGCCTTGTGATAAATTGTTAGAGACAACTGGAAGTCGGTACGAGTTCGACCTGCTCCCGGATCGCGGATCCAGGTCCTCGTCAGTCTGCTGGCGTGCGGCCGGCTCAACCAGTGCGTCATCCCTCCCACCCAGCACATCGAGCATGTCCCGTCTCGTCGGTCTGCAGGCCCCAGATTTCTCCGCCACCGCCGTGGTGGACCAGGAATTCAAGACTGTGTCCCTGAGCCAGTACCGCGGCAAGTACGTGGTGCTGTTCTTCTACCCGCTCGACTTCACCTTCGTCTGCCCCACGGAGATCACGGCCTTCTCCGACCGCTACACCGACTTCACCAGCCGCAACACCGAGGTGCTGGGCGTGTCGGTGGACAGCGAGTTCTCCCACCTGGCCTGGGTGCAGACCGACCGCAAGAACGGCGGCCTGGGTGAGTGCCGGTACCCCCTGGTGGCCGACCTCAAGAAGGAGATCGCCCGCGCCTACGAGGTTCTGGACGAAGACGCCGGCGTGGCCCTGCGCGGCCTGTTCATCATCGATCCCGAGGGCGTGATCATGCACAGCACGATCAACAACCTGCCCGTGGGCCGCAGCGTCGACGAGACCCTGCGTGTGCTGCAGGCGTTCCAGTACGTGCAGAGCCACCCCGATGAGGTGTGCCCCGCCAACTGGCAGCCCGGCGACAAGACCATGAACCCCGACCCGGTGAAGTCGAAGGACTTCTTCGCCGCCGTCAACTGAACCGGCCGCTCGGCTCGATCCCATCTGAACGGGGGTGCTCAGGCACCCCCCTTCTTTGTTTGATGGTGAAAGACCTTGCTTTTTTGATGGGGAAAGACCTTGCCCGGCCAGGCCTCAGCGCAGCAGCGACGCGAGCAGCGGCCGGCCATCCACCCCGCCGGTGGCCGGGTCGCAGGCCCGCTCCGGGTGGGGCATCAGACCGAGCACATTGCCGGCGGGATTGCTGAGCCCCGCCACATCGCCCACCGATCCATTGGGATTGGCCGCATAGCGCAGCACCACCTGTCCGTTGTCCTCCAGGCGGCGCAGGTCGTCGGGATCGCACTGGTAGCGCCCTTCCCCGTGAGCGATCGGCAGCCGGATGGCATCGCCTTCGGCGTAGCCCTGGAGCCAGCGGCAGGCGCCGGGGCTGACCCGCAGCTCGGCGGGCTCGCAGATGAAATGCAGACCCGCGTTGCGCGTCAGCGCTCCAGGCAGCAGCCCCATCTCCGTGAGCACCTGGAACCCGTTGCAGATCCCCAGCACAGGGCCGCCGGCAGCAGCGAACGCCTTCACCGCCTCCAGCACGGGTGCGAAACGCGCAATCGCTCCGCAGCGCAGATAGTCGCCGTAGCTGAAGCCGCCGGGAATCACCACGGCGTCGATGCCGTCGAGGTGGCGCTGCTCATGCCACAGAAAGGTGGTGGACACCCCAAGGCACCCCTGCAGGGCCCAGCGCACGTCCCGGTCGCAGTTGGAACCGGGAAACACGAGCACACCGACGGTCATGGATGCTCAGCCGCAGCCGGCTCGCTGATCTCCAGGGTCCAGTTCTCGATCACGGGGTTGGCCAGCAGCCGGTCGCTGATCAGCTCGAGCTGGCTCTGGGCCGTGGCCCGATCGGCCGCCTCGAGCTCCAGCTCGATGGCCTTGCCGATGCGCAGCCTGCGCACGCCATCCACGCCCAGCCTGGCCGCGGCTGCCCGCGTGGCCTCTCCGGCTGGATCGAGCACCGATGGTCTGAGCGAGACCTGGACGCGGGCGTGGAAGGTGGGCACGGGATCCGGCGGATTTGTTACATCTTCGCAGCCCTGCGACTCCAGGGCTGGCGCAGAGGCGCAGGTTGAAGGTAGTCGCGCTGCTGGTCGTGGCAGTTGTCCGTCTGGGATGGAAGCAGCTGCTGTCCCTGGCGACGCTGACGGCGACGCTGATGGTGTGGAGTGGCACCCCGGCCGGGCGGGCGGAGCCGCAGCATCCACCCGTGCCCCTGCGCTGCCGTCTGGAAGGAGGCCCCTGGCAGGACTGCCGGATGACCGTCGAGCGCCTCGGGGAACGCTGGAGTCTGCTGGTGGGCAGCGAGCGGCTGTCGTTCGAGCATGACGGCCGCGGCAGACTGCGGATGCAGCGGGGCAGCCGTGACTGGAGACCGGTGGAGGCGCAGTGGACCGCCGATGCCGCACTGTGCTGGGACGGTGTCTGCGCCAAGGGGGAGATTCCCCTTGATTGAGGAGATGGATTGAGGCGACGGATTGAGCAGGTGGACTGAAGGGCTTGGCCCATGTCAGTGCAGCAGGTCGGCGAGCGCTGCCCGCAGCCTGCTCTCCGGCAGCTGGAAGCCCAGCATCACCAGGTCCAGGCCCGGCGGTACGTCCGGATCCTGCGGGCCCTCCGCACTGAACCAGCTCTCCAGTCGCGGCCCCACGGCCTGCAGTTCCAGGGGCCGGGCCTTGCCGGGAATGCGCAGCCGGCCCTTGACCCGCACCAGGGCGTGCTGCCTGATCACGTGCCTGAGCGCCTCTTCCACGGCGGTGCGCTGGAAGCACCCGCTGAGCTGGAGCGCCAGCGATTCCATCGCGACGTGGTGGTGATGATCGTGGTCGCCGTCGTCTTGGTGGTGGTCGTGACCGTCATGGTGGGCGGGACGGTGGTCGAGTCCCAGCAGCACCTCGGCAGGAAGCACCCCGCGGGCCACCGGCAGCACCGCCGTGCCGCTGCGGATCAGGCCGGCCAGACCCTGGCGCACCTGTTCCAGCTGGTTCTCCGTGAGGAGATCGGCACGGCTGATCAGCACCAGGTCGGCACTCGCCAGCTGCTGCGCGAACAGCTCATCGATGCCCGTGACGTGATCGAGGCTCGGGTCGGCGCGGCGCTGGTTCTCCAGCGCCTCCGCATCGGCCACCACCGCTCCGGCAGCCAGCGCCTCGCCATCCACCACGGTCACCACGCCGTTCACACGGGTGCGTGAGCGGATCTCCGGCCAGTCGAAGGCCGCAACAAGCGGCTCGGGCAGGGCCAGACCGCTGGTTTCCACGAGAATGCCGTCGAGCTGGTGGGCCCGTTCGAGCAGGGTCGTCATCGTGGGCAGGAAGTCGTCCTGCACCGTGCAGCAGAGGCAGCCGTTGGTGAGTTCCACCAGGCGCCCTTCGAGTTCGTCCTGCGGGCAGAACCCACAGCTGCGCAGCAGGTCGCCGTCGATGCCCACCTCGCCGAACTCATTCACCAGCACAGCCAGCCGCAGGCCGCTGCGCAGCAGCAGTTCACGCAGAAGGGTGGTCTTGCCCGAGCCGAGGAAACCGGTCACCACCGTCACCGGCAGCCGGGATGGCCGCTCGTGCGGCAGGGCAGGGCTGGCGTTGGTCATCATCGGCAGGCGAGGCTGTCACGGGTGAGCACCCCGGTCACGGGGTTGGAGCCACTGGCCCGCTGGCAGAGCTGCTTCTGCTGTGGCAGGTCCAGCACGGCGTCGGTGAAGTCGGCTCCCTCGATGCGGACCCCTGAGAACCGGCTCTGCATCAGCATCGCGTTGCGCAGGATCGCACCGCTGAGGTCGCTGTCGTCGAAGCGTGTGGCATAGGCCACCACATCACCGAGATTGGCTTCGCGGAGGTCGGCGCCCCGCAGATCGCTGTTGTTGAACACCGCACCCCGCAGATCGGCCTTTCTGAAGTCGTACCCCGCCAGGGAAGCCTTGAGGAACTCAGCCTGCTGCAGGCTGCGCCCATGCATGTCCGGCTGGAGATCCTGCAGCGCTCTCTGGCCCCGGAGTTCCGGCGCCGTGATGGCCAGCGCAGGTGGAACGACGATCAGCAGGCACACCCAGACCGCCATGAGTGCACTCGTGACCATGGCCACCAGTCCCCACGCCTGCGACACGGCGCTGGTGTGCGGCGAAGACAGGGGGGCGGGCATCGGTGTGCACCTACGGTGAACGCTCAAGTTATGGCAACCATGGCGATGACCCTGCGGGTGGTGGTGCCTCCCCACCCCCTGATCGGTCACTGGCTCACCGTGCTGCGCGACCCCCACACGCCGGGACCCCTCTATGGCAGCGCCACGACCGAGCTGGGGCGCTGGCTCACGTATGAGGCGCTGCGCGACTGGCTGCCGCATCGGTTCGTGAGCGTCGGCACAGATCTTGCCCCCTGCCAGGGGCAGGTGGTGGACGCATCCGTGCCGATCCTGGCCATTCCCCTCTGCCCCGACGGCCTGGGCGTGTGGGATGGAGCCAAGACGGTGCTCCCCACCGCCAGGGTGCTGCATCTCCACCGGGGCGAATCCCTGGCCGAGGCAGGCATCGATCCCCGCTGCGGGGTGCTCGTGTTCGCTGCTGAAGTCGGCGATGCCGGCGAACTGGAGGCGCTGCTGGCGAGCCTGCGCGATCAGGGGGTGGCGGGTCCGAGATTGCGGGTGATCACGGCCCTGGTCGCCAGCGAGGGCCTCAAGCGCCTGGGGGAGTCCTTTCCTGACCTCACCCTCTACACGGCCTGCATCGATCCCGAACTGTCCGCCGACGGCCGCATCAGCCCCGGCATCGGCGCCGTGGCCCAGCGTCTGTTCGGCTGCCCATCGGTGGAACTCGACGTCCCCGCTGCCTAGTCTCTGGGTTGAGTGGCAAGCACTGTCATGGCCGAGCACCACCGGAGGGACCTGAGCACAGCCTCCCGGGATGGCGAGGTGCGTTGTTCCCAGGGTTCCGCCGTGCTTGCCGGTGCCGTGGCCGGCGCCGTGCTCGGAGCAGCCGGCCTGGCCTGGTGGCTCCTGTCGGTGGCGGAACGTCGTCGCCTGGCGGCCCGACAGGAGCGCAGTCTGCGCCTGTCGCGCCTGCAGGGCGGCGCCGACCCTCAGGATGAGCCTCTGCGCGGCCGGGCAGTTGCCGAAACCCCGGAAGCGGGAACGGCCGATGACAGAGACCTCCACAACAAGGTGCACGAACTCAACCAGGCCATCGAAGCCGTGCGGCGGCAGCTCGAACAGCTGCAACCCCAGGGCTGAAACCACCACTGGGTAGGTTGCAGATCTGCGACCTACCCAGCGCCCATGCTCCGCTCCGCCGCCGTCACCCAGGGGATTCAGCGCTCTCCCAACCGGGCCATGCTGCGAGCGGTGGGCTTCGGTGACGACGACTTCAGCAAGCCGATCATCGGCATCGCCAACGCCTACAGCACCATCACCCCCTGCAACCTGGGGCTCAACGACCTGGCCCGCCGTGCCGAGCAGGCCGCGCACCAGGCCGGTGCGATGCCCCAGATGTTCGGCACGATCACGGTGAGCGACGGCATCTCGATGGGCACCGAGGGGATGAAGTACTCCCTTCGGCGGCTGCGACAAGAACATGCCCGGCGCCATGCTCGCCATGGCCCGCATGAACATCCCCTCGATCTTCGTGTACGGGGGCACGATCAGGCCCGGCAAGCTCGGCGCCTGCGACCTCACCGTGGTGAGCGCCTTCGAGGCGGTGGGGCAGTACAGCGGCGGCCAGATCGACGAGCAGCAGCTCACCGCCATCGAGAAGAACGCCTGCCCCGGCGCCGGCAGCTGCGGCGGCATGTTCACCGCCAACACGATGAGCGCCGCCTTCGAGGTGATGGGCCTGAGCCTGCCCTACAGCTCCACGATGGCCGCCGAGGATCCCGAAAAGGCCGACAGTGCCGCCCGCAGCGCCGAAGTGCTGGTGCAGGCCCACCAGGCCGGCATCCGCCCCCGCGACCTGATGACCCGTGAGGCGTTCGAGAACGCCATCAGCGTGATCATGGCGGTGGGCGGCTCCACCAACTCGGTGCTGCACCTGCTGGCGGTGGCTCGCACCGCCGGCGTGGACCTGGCGATCGACGACTTCGAGCGCATCCGCCAGCGGGTGCCGGTGATCTGCGACCTCAAGCCCAGCGGCCGCTACGTGACCGTGGACCTGCACCAGGCCGGTGGCATCCCCCAGGTGATGAAGCTGCTGCTGGATGCGGGCCTGCTCCACGGCGACTGCCGCACGATCGAGGGAAGGACCCTGCGCGAGGTGCTCGCCGAGGTGCCGTCGGAGCCTCCCGCCGGCCAGGAGGTGATCCGACCGCTGAGCAACCCGCTCTACGCCAAGGGGCACCTGGCGATCCTCAAGGGAAACCTGGCCGAAGAGGGGGCGGTGGCCAAGATCAGCGGCGTCAAGAACCCGGTGATCACCGGCCCGGCGCGGGTGTTCGAGAGTGAGGAGAGTTGCCTGGGCGCGATTCTCGACAAGCGCATCAACCCCGGCGATGTGGTGGTGGTGCGCAACGAGGGACCGGTGGGGGGGCCCGGCATGCGCGAGATGCTCAGCCCCACCGCCGCGATCGTGGGCCAGGGCCTGCTGGATTCGGTGGCCCTGATCACCGATGGCCGCTTCTCGGGCGGCTCCTTCGGTCTGGTGATCGGTCACGTGGCTCCCGAGGCCGCCGTCGGCGGCACCATCGGGTTGGTGCAGGAGGGCGACAGCATCACCGTGGACGCCGATCGGCTGCTGATCCAGCTGAATGTGAGCGACGAGGAGATCGCCCGCCGCCGGGCCGCCTGGGTGAAGCCCGAGCCCCGTTACCGCACCGGCGTGCTGGGCAAGTACGCCCGTCTGGTGAGCTCCAGCAGCAAGGGCGCCGTGACCGATCAGCCGGACATCTGAGCGAAACGCGCAGATGTCCGGCTCAGAGCCGCTTCCCGGCTGGTCCTGGCAGCGGTACCGGTGGCGGCAGGGTGCTGGCCGGCTGGCCGCAGCCAGGCTGGGGACTGGCTGCGGCCGAGGGAGGCATGCGCATCCACTCGGCGGCGCGGAAGGGAGCGTAGGGCGAGGCGACGACAGCCATGGGAGAAGCCAGCGAAACTGGCATGCAGTACACCCGTACTAGCGTCGATAGTACGGGTGTGTCAACCCGCTGAGCTCCGGCCCCCGGCTCCGTGGTGTCGCTCCGCCGCCAGCAGCGCCCGCAACCGGCGGCAGAGAGCCTCCAACCCCGCTCCATCCCCGGGCCGCTCGCAGCGCTCGCCGGTGTCCGGATGCAACCACACCGGGTGACGGCCATGCCAGAGCAGGGGGGCCTGCCCGTCGGCCACGCGACTGAGCATCAGGTTGAGCTCCTCGCCGCTGCGGTAGATCTCCAGTTCCAGGTCGTGGCAAGGCTGGCGAGCGCCGTCGCCGTCACGGGCTTCGATCCGCAGCGTGCAGTCCAGTGGTGTCTGGGCGGCAGCTTCGTCGCGCCGCACCGCGTGACGCCAGGGGGGCAGGCTCAGGTCCGCCGCCCGGGCGAGCTGCTCCAACGACAGGCTCAGCTCCTCGGCCATGGGGTTCAGGGCACCGCCTCGATCCGGCGGATCCTCAGCCGCAGCGGCCCCGCCCGGAAGCCCGGGTTGAGGCCCCCGCTGTCGTTGAACCTGGAGTGCAGGATCTGCAGCCGCTTGATCCGGCGGGGGTCAAAGCGCAGAGGCAGGCCCAGGGGTCGCGCCCGCACACTGGCGGTGAGCCGCTGGAAGGGCACCACCACCCGGGTGGTGCCGCTCGGCTCGGTGTCGAACTCAGCCACCCAGCGCAGACCGCCGGGGATGAGCTCCGCCGCTCCCGTCACCCGGTCGGCGCAGGCGACAGCCAGCTTGTAGCGGCGGCCATCGCCATCGACCTCGAGGGCCAGCCCCCGGTAGGGAGAGAGATCCAGCGGCGGCACGAAGTCGGCGGAGCGGCAGCTCACGAAGCCGCCCCCCTCCTCCACCACCTGCGACTCCATCACCAGCCCCTCGGAGCCGGCGCTGCACCGGCCTGAGCTGCGGCCACCCATGATCGTGTCGTTGAGGGTGGTCCAGCCGCTGAAGCCGGCTCCCGACACGATCTCCAGCGCGTGCTCAGGCTGCGGCTGAGGGCCCTGGTGCTGAGCGCCCTGGTTCAGCGGCATGGGGCTCAGGCCTCCAGTCCTTGCGCCGCCGCCCGGTCGGCGAACACCAGCACTTCAGCGGCGGGCTGCACCAGCCGCGCCGGGGTTCGCTGCGCCGGTTCCGCTGGATCCAGAAGTCGACCGAGGGCCTGCTGCTTGTCGGCGCCGCTCACCAGGAACAACACCCGCCGCGCCGCCGACAGCACCGGGGCAGTGAGGGTGATGCGCGGGATTCCCTTGCCCTCGCTCACGGTCACGGTCTCGTCCATCACCGTGGTGGCGGCGGTGCCGGGAAACAGGGACGCGGTGTGGCCGTCATCGCCGAGGCCGAGCAGCACCAGATCCAGCACAGGCGGATGGTCACCGCACAGCTGGGCCAGGGTCCGGGCGTAGGCCTGGGCTGCCTCCTCCGGACTGGCCAGCTGGGTGGGCACCGGATGAAACCGGGCCTGCCGGCCGGGACCGCCGGCCATCAACGTCTCATGCAGGAGGCGTGCATTGCTGGCCTGATCGTCGGCCGGAACAAAGCGCTCATCCCCCAGCAGCAGATCCACCCGTTCCCAGGGGAGATGCTCCTGACCCAGCTGGCTGTAGGTGGCCGCGGGCGTGCGGCCACCGGCCAGGGCGATCTGGCAGCGGTCCCGCTCGGCCAGGGCCAGGTCGATGGCCGAGGCGATCGTCTCGGAGCAGCGGCGGGCCATCACGTCCGGCGAATCGACCACCTCCAGGCGGTAGCGGGCAGCGGAGGGTGATGGGAACTGGATGGTGGTCATCGCGCGACTCAGCTCAACCACTCAGTGTGGAACGTGCCCGGCCGGTCGACCCGCTCGTAGGTGTGGGAGCCGAAGCAATCCCGCATCGCCTGCACCAGGTTCTGGGGCAGGCGGCCGCTGCGGTAGCTGTCGATGTAGTCGAGGGTGCTGGAGAGGCAGGGCACCGGGATGCCGGCAAGCGCGGCACCGGCCACCACCTGGCGCAGCCCGGGCAGGCAGCGGTTGATCAGCGCTGCGAACCAGGGATCGAGCATCAGGTTCGCCAGCTGGGGACTGGCGTTGTAGGCGTCCTGAATCCGCTGCAGCAGGCGGGCGCGGATGATGCAGCCGCCCTTCCAGATCTGGCCGATGGCGGCCAGATCAAGTTTGTAGTCGTGCAGCCGGGAGGCCTCCTGCATCAGGGCCATGCCCTGGCCGTAGCTCACCACGCAGGCCGCGATGCAGGCATCGCGCAGAGGGGCCATGGCATCGGCTGGGCTGCCCAGGTCGAACCTGTGGCTCTCCGGCCCCGGGATCACGGCCTCGGCAGCCAGCCGTTCGTCGCGCAGGGAGCTCATCACCCGGGCATTGAGGGCCGCATAGATGGTGGGCACGGGCACGCCCATCTCCAGGGCACTCACCACGGTCCACAGGCCCGTGCCCTTCTGACCTGCGGCATCCACGATCCGTTCCACCAGGTCGCCGCCCGTCTCGGGATCCTTGGTGCGCAGGCACACCTCGGTGATCTCGACCAGATAGGAGGCCAGTTCCTCGGTCTCGTTCCATTGCGCCAGCACATCGGCCATCTGGTCACCGTTCATGCCGGCGATGCGCTTCATCAGGTCGTAGGCCTCCGCCAGGATCTGCTCGATCCCGTATTCGATGCCGTTGTGCACGGTCTTCACGAAGTGACCGGCACCACCGGGGCCGATGTAGGTCACGCAGGGACCGTCCTCCACCTGCGCGGCCATCTTGCGCACCAGGGGTTCGATGGCGTCGTAGGCGGCGCGGGTGCCGCCCGGCATCATGCTGGGCCCCTCCAGTGCACCCTTGGCGCCGCCGGAGACGCCCATGCCGATGTAGCCGAAGCTGCGGCTCTCCAGCTCCTTGACCCGGCGCTCGGTGTCGGCGTAAAGGGAGTTGCCGCCGTCGATGAGCAGATCACCCTCTTCGAGCAGCGGAGAAATGGTGGCGATCATGGCGTCCACCGGCTCCCCCGCCTTCACCATCATCAGGATCCTGCGAGGCCGTTCCAGGGAGGCCACGAACTCCTCCAGGCTGCGGGCACCACTGATCTCCTTGCCCGCTCCGCGACCGGACAGAAAGGCCTCCGTCTTGGCCCAGGTGCGGTTGTAGACGACGCTGGAGAACCCGTTGCGCTCGGCGTTGAGCACCAGGTTCTCCCCCATCACACCCAGCCCGATCAGGCCGAAATGTGCCGTTCCCATGCAATGTGCGTGCGGTGTTCCGTCAGTGTGAACAGCTCCCGTGGGCGACGTCCAGATCCGTCACAACATGGGCAGTCATGTCACGGATTCACAACAGGTGAGCAGGTGGAGACGGGTTCGGGCCGTGAGCCTGAACGACCACATGATCCGGGCATCCGCCTGTGGTCTCGTCGTCGATTCCGTCAGCAGTCGGACAGGCAGAGTTGATGCCTTCGAAATCAGAATCTCAGATCACCATGCCATCGGCAATGGTGCCGTTCTTCACCACCACGACAATACCGTTGCGAATGTAGAAGTTGAGCTCCGGGCGATCCGCCTCCTCGATTCGATCCTTGTTGGTGATTGTCACATTCCGACCGATGCGCACATTCTTATCCACGATCGCTCCGCGGATGGTGGTGCCTCGGCCGATGCCCACGGGCGTTGAGCCCCGCTCCCGCAGCACAGAGCGCTCCTCAGAGGATTCGAAGTAGTCGGAACCCATCACGAGGGTGTCCTGGAGCACGACCTCATCCTCCACGCGGGAGCGAACACCGAGCACGCAGCGGTGGATGCTGCAGGCCTTCAGCAGCGATCCCTCTCCGATGATCGACTCGGTGACCTGAGCATCCTGCAGCTTGCTGGGCGGAAGATAGCGGGGACGCGTGTAGATCGGGAATTTTTCGTCGTAGAAGGAGAACGGAGGATTGGGTTGCTGAGTGAGCGCAAGATTGGCTTCATAGAAGGCCCCGATCGTACCGATGTCTTCCCAGTAGTCATCAAAGAGATAGCTCTGCAGTCGATCACCACGGTCCAGGGCGGTCGGAATGATCTCCTTGCCGAAGTCCGTGGCACCGGGATGCGAGTTGAGCAGATCGAAGAGCGTGTCGCGGCTGAAGACATAGATCCCCATGGAGGCCAGATGTGGCCGGCGCTGGGCTTCCTCGGCCGAGAGGCCCAGGCACTGGGTGTCCACCCGCATGGCCGCGAGAGCATCACCCTTGGGCTTCTCCTTGAATTCCAGGATTCGACCGGAGGAATCGGTACGCATCAACCCGAAGCCCTCGGCCTGCTGCGGATCCACCGGCAGGGCACCCACGGACAACTGGGCCCCGCTGTCGATGTGGTGCTGCACGAAACGGCTGTAGTCCATCCGGTAGAGCTGGTCGCCGGAGAGGATCAGCACATGGTCCACGTCCCACTCCTGGAACAGCCACTGGTACTTGCGCACCGCATCGGCGGTGCCCTCGAACCAGCTGGGACTGTCGGGGGTCTGCTGGGCAGCCAGCACCTCCACGAACCCCTGGCCGAAGCCGGCGGAGAGGTTGTAGGTCATCGTCAGATGACGGTTCAGCGAAGCACTGTTGAACTGCGTGAGAACGTAGATCTTGTTGATCTCGGAATTGATGCAGTTGCTGATGGGAATATCGATCAACCTGTACTTGCCCGCCAGGGGCACGGCAGGCTTGGCCCGCATCTTGGTGAGCGGGTAGAGGCGCGTGCCCGCTCCACCACCGAGGATGATCGCCAGTACCCGTTTCATGCCAGCCGTCCCCGTTGATGGGCTGCGGCGACCGTAGGGGACGGCCCGGTCATCAGGCCAGGGGGGAGAGGGGCGAGGGGCACGAACTGTTGCAGGCAGCACAGCGGTGATCCCGGCGGCCGGGATCAGTCGGACTGTACGGGGTCATGGAGTTCGAACAGATCCTCCAGCACCCGCATGGCGGTGTGGCGGTGCTGACGAGGCTGCGGAGCCCGGATGTTGGTGACCGGGGTGTGCAGGATCTTGTTGACGATGCCCTTGCTGAGGGCCTCCACCACCTTGCGCTCCCGTGCCGAGAGGTCAGGTCCCATGCGGCTGAGCGCTTTCTGCAGCTCCTGCTCGCGGATGTCCTCGAGCAGGCGGCGCAGCCGGTTCACCACCGGCACCGCCTCCAGCCCGTCCCACCACTCCAGGAACAGACGGGCCTCCTCCTCCAGCAGGGCTTCGGCCTCGGCGGCCATCTCGCGACGTGCCTCCTGGTTGCGCGCCACCACCTCCTGGAGGTCGTCCACGTCGAAGGCCTGCACACCCGCGAGCGAACCGGTGTCCGCGGCGATGTTGCGGGGCACGCCGATGTCGATGAGCATCAGCGAGCTGCGCCGGTTGAGCCCCGAGAGCCGCTGGGCCGTGATGATCGGATCCTCGGCGCCGGTGCTGGTGAACACCAGCGAACAGGTGCTCAGGCAGTGGTCGAGATCCTCGAGGGGCCGGCACTGCACCGGCAGCTCGGGAAAGTCGGCGGCCAGCAGTTCGGCCTTGCTCAGGGTGCGGTTCAGCAGCACCACGCCCCGGCAGCCCTTGGCCTGCAGGTGCTGAAGGAGCAGCCGGGCCATGCGACCCGCGCCCACGACGGCCACCTGCTCCTGGTCGAGCGGCACCATCTCGTCCTGGCCGCGGGCCTGGCCCACCTTCAGCTGGGCGAGTTCCACCGCCGCCGAACTGATCGACACCGCTCCGGTTCCGAGCCTGGTTTCGGTGCGCACCCGTTTGCCGGTGCTCACCGCCTGGTTGAGCAGGCGGTTGAGGATCGGCCCCAGGGAGCGGTGCTCCTGCCCCAGGCGCACCATCCGCTTCACCTGGGAGAGGATCTGGCCCTCTCCAAGCACCAGCGAATCGAGGCCGGCGGCCACCCGCAGCAGGTGGCCCACCGCGTCCTCGTGGTGGTAGGTGAACAGGTGGGGGGAGAGGTCCTCGATCGCCAGCCCCGAGACCTGGCTGAGGAACTGCCCCACCGCGGTGATGCCCTGCTCCGGATGGCGGAGCAGGGTGTAGATCTCCAGCCGGTTGCAGGTGCTGAGGATGGAGGCCTCGAGCACCTGCTCATCGCTGCGCAGCCGCTGGAGGGAGTCCTCCATCGTCTGCTCCGGGATGCTGAGCCGCTCCCGGATCTCCACCGGAGCCGTGCGATGGCTCAGTCCGACGACCGCGATGTGCATGGAGGAAGAGTGATGGAGCCGTTCAGCTGGCAGGCGGAGAACCTCAGCGCAGGGAGATGCTCCTGGCGCCTTCCTTCATGTGCACCGTGGTGGTGAAGCGGGCGGTGTTGTCGAGGGTGCTGATCACCAGCGAGCTCGTGCGGGTGCAGTCGGGCTCGAACTTGACGCCGTCGAAGAGCAGGCCGTCGGTGATCCCGGAGGCGGCGAAGACGACGTTCTCGCCGCAGGCCAGTTCCTCGGCTTCGTAGACCCTGTCGGGATCGCCGATGCCCATCTCGGCCAGGCGGGCCAGGTTGCCTTCGCGGGTGAGCCCCTCCCACTCCTTGGTCTGGGCCACGGCGGGGTCGTAGACGAGCTGCCCCTGGAAGTGCCCGCCCAGGGCACGCAGGGCGGCGGCAGAGATCACACCCTCCGGAGCGGCGCCGATGCCCATCAGGCAATGGGTGCCGGTGCCGGTGAAGCCGCAGGCGATGGCGGCCTGCACGTCGCCGTCGGAGATCGGCTGCACCCGGGCGCCGGTGGCGCGGATCTCGGCGATCAGGCCCTTGTGGCGGGCCCTGTCCATCACCACGATCACCAGATCGGTCTTGGGCACCCCCAGGCACTGGCTGAGGATCTCGATGTTCTCGGTGGCCGACTTGCGGATGTCCACCTTGCCCTTGGCGGCCGGCGGCGCCGCCAGCTTGTTCATGTAGAAGTCGGGCGCGTTGAACAGGCCACCGCGGTCGGAGGCGGCCAGCACCGCCATGGAGCCGCGCTGGCTGTTGGCGCAGAGGTTCGTGCCCTCGCAGGGATCCACGGCGAAGTCGACACCGGGGCCGGTGCCGCTGCCCACCTCCTCGCCGATGTAGAGCATGGGCGCCTCATCGCGCTCGCCCTCGCCGATGACGATGCGGCCCTGCATCTGGATCTGGCCCATGCGCTCGCGCATCGCCTCCACGGCCGCGGCGTCGGCTTCGTTCTTGAGGCCCATGCCGGTGAGCCTGGCCGAGGCGATGGCCGCCTGTTCAACGACCTCGAGAATTTCCTGAATGAGGGTGCGATCCACGGTGTTCCGGCAGGGGAGAGCGATGCAGGGGCAGGGGACGGGCCTCAGAAGCGGTGCTGGGATCGCTGAGCGGGTGACCCCTCAGCCCTGAACCCTGACCCCTGCCCCTGCGCTCACTCCCAGGCCTGAAGCGGAGCAACTTTATCAGCGGCTCCGGGCGGCAGGCCGCTGGGGAGGAGCAGGCCCCGTTCCTACAATCGCTCCCTCCCATGCCGGCATCCCCCATGAGCACGAAGTCCCTGGTCGTGTCCCCGTCGATCCTGTCGGCGGACTTCTCCCGTCTGGGTGAGGACGTGCGGGCGGTGGATCAGGCCGGAGCCGACTGGATCCACGTCGATGTGATGGACGGTCGGTTCGTTCCCAACATCACCATCGGTCCCCTGATCGTCGAGGCCCTGCGGCCCGTCACCAGTAAGCCGCTCGACGTGCACCTGATGATTGTGGAGCCCGAGAAGTACGTGGCCGACTTCGCCCGGGCCGGCGCCGACATCATCTCCGTGCAGGTGGAGGCCTGCCCGCACCTGCACCGCAACCTCGCCCAGATCCGCGACCTCGGCAAGATGGCGGGAGCAGTGCTGAACCCCAGCACCCCCATCGACACCCTCGAGTACTGCCTTGAGCTCTGCGACCTGGTGCTGGTGATGAGCGTCAACCCCGGCTTCGGGGGGCAGAGCTTCATCGACAGCCAGGTGGACAAGATCCGCGATCTGCGCCGGATGTGCGACGCGAAGGGTCTCGATCCCTGGATCGAGGTGGACGGCGGCATCAAGCCCGCGAACGCCTGGAAGGTGATCGAGGCCGGCGCCAACGCGATCGTGAGCGGTTCAGGGGTGTTCGGGGCCAGCGACTACGCCGGCGCGATCCGGGGAATCCGCGAAAGCCGGCGCCCCGAACCGGTGGCTGTCTGATCAGCTGCGCCGATCAGCCCTCGAAGAACCAGCCGTAGCTGTGCAGGCCGATGCCCAGGAGGTTGACGCCGATGTAACAGACGGCGATGACCACCAGACCGGCGCTGGCCAGCAGCGCCGGTCTGCGGCCCTGCCATCCCCTGATCAGGCGTGTGTGCAGGTAGGCCGCGTACACCAGCCAGCAGATCAGGGCCCAGGTTTCCTTCGGATCCCAGCTCCACCAGCTGCCCCAGGCCTCGTTGGCCCACACCGCGCCGCTCACCAGTCCCACCGAGAGCAGCAGGAAACCCACCGTGATGGTGCGGTAGCTCAGGGAATCGAGCTGCTCCGCCATCGTCATCGAGACGCTGCTCAGCTGCAGGGGAGCGGCCATGGCCCCTGGGCCGTCGCTGGCCAGGCGGGCCTGCCGGAAGCCACCGCTGCCGATCGAGCTGCTGCGCAGCTGCAGATCCTGGCCGCGGTCCGTGAACAGAACGGCAAGGGAGAGCAGGGAGCCCACAAGCAGGGCCGCGTAGCTGAGCATGATCACGCTGACGTGCATCACCAGCCAGCTGGAGCGCAGGGCCGGCACCAGCGGTGAGGCCTCCTGCAGCCGCTCCGGCAGGGCGAAGCTGGCGAAGGCCACGCATCCCAGCGCCACGGGAGTGGTGGCGGCGGGAACCAGGGGCGACGGCCAGCTGCGCTCCACCAGCAGCTGCACCAGGGTGCAGCCCCAGGCGAGGAAGCAGAGCGACTCGTAGAGGTTGCTGATGGGGAAGTGGCCGGAGCCGATCCAGCGGAGCAGGAGCTGGGCGGTGAGGCAGAGGTTGGCGGCAGCCACCAGCAGGCGCACGCTGGCGCTGCTCCGCTCGCCGCTGAGCGACCAGAAGGCCAGCGGCAGAACGATCAACAGCAGGGCGAAGGCGGCGAGGCCGAGGGCCGTCACCGGGTCATGGAGCAGATCAGGCAAGGTCGGAGGAATTCCTGCAGCCAGTCTGCCGGTTAGCGGCTGGCCTGACGCAGCAGGCCGGCTCCGATCAGGAGGAAGATCGCCACCGGCAGCCAGGCGGAGAGCTGGGGGGTGAGCGCTCCGTTCACGCCCATGGCGCTGAAGCTGAAGGCCACCACGTAGTAGGCGAAGATCAGCAGCACGCTGAGACCGAACCCCTGGCTGCGGCTGCGCCGGGCATTCGGCCGCACCCCCAGACAGCTGCCCAGCAGGCCGAACACCAGACACACCGCCGGGAAGGAGAACTTCTCCTGGATGCGAACCCGCAGCTTGCGGGCGGCCTGGGGGTCCCCCGATTCCCGCAGCAGCCTCTCGGCGGTGCGGGCCTGGCCGATCGTGAGCAGCTCGGCGTCGGTGGGCAGCTTGGCCACCTTCAGGGGCTGGTTGCCGAGGGGATAGAGATAGCGGTCGAAGGTGGCCGAGGTGATGTTCTCCCCGCCCTGCTCGCTCACCACATAGAGCCTGCCGTCCAGGAACTCCCACATCGCCTCCTGCTCGTTCCAGCGGCCCTCCTTGGCGGTGAGCATCAGGCGCTGGCCAGGCTGGGAGAGGTCCAGCACGGTCACCTGCTCCATCACCCCCTGGTTCATCCGCTGGGCGTAGAAGAAGTGGGTGAGGGTGCGATCCCGGCTGCCGTCGGGCTGGGTCACGTTGCCGAAGCGCGAGTAGCTCACCCGCTCCCGGTCCTCCCCCAGCACCGCCTTGCCCACGGCCCGGTCCCGGGTGGCCTCGGCCTGCCGCAGGGTGTGGGGAACCACCGCCTCGTTGAAGGCGAAGGTGAGCAGGGTCATCACCAGCGCCAGGGCCAGGGCAGGAGACACCATCCGCCAGGCGCTGACGCCGACGCTGCGCAGCGCCGTGAGCTCGCTGTTGCCCGACAGCTTGCTGTAGGTGAGCAGGCTGGCCATCAGGGTGGCCATCGGGAAGGAGAGCACCAGAAAGGAGGGCAGCTCCAAGGCCAGCACCTGCAGGGCGATGCCCACCGGCAGCCCCGACTCGGCGATGCGGCGCACCAGATCGAAGACCGCTCCCACCGACAGCGACACCGCCGTGAAGGCACCGATGCCGAACAGCAGGGGACCGATCAGCTCCCCCAGCAGCCAGCGGTCCATCAGCGGCAGCCAGCGCCAGGGGGCCAGCAGCGGGCGCACGAGGCGGCGGAGGGCACTCACAGGCGGAACCCCTCACCGAGGTAGTGGCGTCTGACCAGGGGGTCGTGCCCCACTTCCTGGGAGCTCCCCGAGGCCAGGATCGAGCCCTCCGAGAGGATGTAGGCGCGATCGGTGATGGCCAGGGTCTCCCGCACGTTGTGATCGGTGATCAGCAGGCCCATGCCGCGGCGGCGAAGGCCGGCGATCAGCTCCTGCAGATCCGCCACGGCGATGGGATCCACGCCGGCGAAGGGCTCGTCGAGGAGCAGGTAGCGGGGGCCGCTGACACCGACCGCCAGGGCCCGGGCCACCTCGCAGCGTCTGCGTTCGCCCCCGGACAGCTGATACCCGCGCCGGTGCTGGAAGGCGGTGAGGTGAAACTCGGTGATCAGGCTCTCCAGCCGCTCCCGGCGCAGGGACCGGGGTGTGCCGCTCTGCTCGAGAGCCAGGCGCAGGTTGTCGCGCACGCTGAGCTGCCGAAACACGCTGGGCTCCTGGGGCAGGTAGCCGATCCCGAGCCGGGCGCGCTGGGGCATCGGCAGGCGGCCGATCTCCTGTCCGTCCAGCAGCACCTCACCGGCATCGGGGCGCAGCAGGCCTGTCACGAGGCCGAAGGTGGTGGTCTTGCCGGCGCCGTTGGGTCCCAGAAGACCCACCACCTCGCCCTGTTCCAGCTCGATCGAGACGCGGTTCACCAGCACCCGACCGCCGATGGCCAGGAGCACGTCGTCCAGCACCAGTGTCATCGGGCAGGGGGGGGAGCCGTCTCCCGGCGCTCCGGTGGCACCGGAAAGCGGCTGAGCACCTGACCACCCCGGGCGGGTTCGGCGATCACACGCTCCTGATCCACCAGGTAGGTGATGCGGTCGGCCTGGATGGAGGGACCATCGACCTGGATCACATCCACATCGCCGCTGAGCACCACCCGGCCCTCCCGGGTGAAGTACTGCGCCTGGCGGGCGGTGGCAACAACGCGCCGGTCGGGATAGACGATGCGGACATTGCCGCTGGCCGTGACCACACCCGTGAGGTTGTCGGCGCGCTGCAGGTCCGACTCGATGGTCACGATGCCGCTGGTGGGGGTCACCACAGGTTCACGGCCCTGGGCGAGCACCCTTGCGGGAGCCAGGGCCCCCCAGAGCACCAGCCCGGCCAGCGCCAGGCTGGTGAGCGGCGATCGGTGCTGGGGGGAGCTGTGCAGTGGGGAGCTGTGCAGTGGTGTTGCAGTGGGCAAGGGAAGGGCGGAGCAGCGGCCGGGCCGGATGGCCGACTGTGCTGGAAATCTACCGATCCGCAGCGTTGCCGTCGGAGTGGACGGGGGGCTCGGCAGGGTGCAGCCGCGGCGGTGGCAACTCCCCAGGCGCCGCGTGCTCCTGTTGCTGAAGGACCTGCAGCCAGGCCCCCGCGCTGAGCCGCAACGCGGCCAGATCCAGTCCCAGGGCACGCTCCGGGGCGGAGCGCAGCCGACCCAGCCCCTCGCCCGTGAGGATCGTGGCGCCACGGAGGTTGCCGCGCTCCAGATGCAGCTGGGCCACGGCCAGCTGCAGGATCCCCTGGAGGATGGAGCGCAGGGGTCCGGCCGTCTCATGCCAGAGCTCCTCGAAGCCGTCGTGGGCGGCATACCACTGGCCGGCATTGAACAGTCCGACCGCTTCTCGGAAGCGAGGGTCGGCCATCAGGAGCGTCTCATCGGGCGTCTCATCGGGATCCGGCGACGGCGGCACGGCAGGGCTGGGGTTGCCGAAGCGTGGGGAGTGGCTGCCGGGCTCAGCGCTTGGCCGGTTTCCTGGCCGGCAGCTTGCGCAGCCGGATGGACTCGGGCGTGACCTCGAGCATCTCGTCGGGACCGATGTATTCCAGCGCCCGCTCCAGGGTCATCTGCATCGGCGCCTGCAGGGTGTCGAGCTCCTCGGCGCCGGCGGAGCGCATGTTGGTGAGCTGCTTGGTCTTGCAGACGTTGATCTCGAGGTCCTGAGGCCTGTTGTTCTCGCCCACGATCATGCCCTTGTAGACCTTGGTGCCGGGGGTGATGAAGAACTGGCCGCGGTCTTCGGCGTTCTTGAGCGCATAGAAGGTGGCCGTGCCTTCCTCGAAGGCGATCAGCACGCCATTGCGGCGGGCGTCGAACTCGCCCTGCATCGGCCGGTAGTCGAGGAACGAGTGGCTCATGATCCCCTCGCCGCGGGTGGCGCGGATGAACTCGCCGCGGAAGCCGATCAGACCACGCGACGGCACCACGAACTCCAGCTGGGTCCGGCCGTCGTTGGTGTTCTCCATGTTCTGCATCTCGGCCTTGCGGATGCCGAGCTTCTCGATGCAGGCGCCCACGGATTCCTCGGGCACGTCGAGCACCAGGGTTTCGAACGGCTCGTGGGGGGTGCCGTCGATGGTGCGGAAGATCACCTGGGGCTGGCTCACCTGGAACTCATAGCCCTCGCGGCGCATGGTCTCGATCAGGATCCCAAGGTGCAGCTCGCCACGGCCGCTCACGGACCAGCGATCGGGGGAATCGGTGTCGTCCACCCGCAGGGCCACATTGGTGAGCAGTTCCTTCTGCAGGCGGTCGCGCACCTGGCGGCTGGTGACGAACTTGCCCTCCTTGCCGGCGAACGGAGAGTCATTGACGACGAAGGTCATCTGCAGGGTGGGCTCGTCCACCTTGATCAGGGGCAGGGCCTCGGGGTTGTCCGGGCAGGCGATCGTCTCGCCGATGTTCACCTCATCGAAACCGGCAACGGCCACCAGATCACCGGCGCTGGCCTGCTCGATCTCCACCCGCTGCAGGCCCTGGAAGCCCAGCAGCTTGCTGATGCGGCCACGCTTGACGGAGCCGTCGTCGCGGATCAGGGCAGCGGGCTGCCCGGCCTTGATCGTGCCGTTATGGATGCGGCCGATCATGATCCGGCCGAGGAAATCGCTGTAGTCGAGGGTGGTGACCTGCAGTTGCAGGGGCTTGGCGGGATCGCCCACCGGCGGCGGCACGTGGCGCAGGATCGCCTCGAACAGCGGCCGCATGGTGTCGCTCTCGGTCTTCATGTCCGGCTTGGCGTAGCCCCCCATGCCGCTGCCGAACAGATAGGGAAAGTCGCACTGGTCGTCGTCGGCGCCCAGTTCAAGGAACAGATCCAGCACCTTGTCGACGGCGACCTCGGGATCGACGCGGGCCCGGTCGATCTTGTTCACGAACACGATCGGGCGCAGCCCCTTCTCCAGGGCCTTCTTGAGCACGAAGCGCGTCTGGGGCATGGGGCCCTCGTTGGCGTCCACGATCAGCAGGCAGCCATCCACCATGCCCAGCACCCGCTCCACCTCGCCGCCGAAATCGGCGTGGCCGGGGGTGTCGACGATGTTGATGCGGATCCCCTCGTAGTCCACCGCGGTGTTCTTGGAGAGGATGGTGATGCCGCGCTCCCGCTCCAGGTCGTTGGAGTCCATCACGCAGGTGGGCACCGCCTCGTTGTCGCGGAAGATTCCCGACTGGGCCAGCAAGGCATCCACCAGGGTGGTCTTGCCGTGGTCGACGTGGGCGATGATCGCGATATTGCGAATCGGCGTGCCGGGATGGGCGGCGCTCATACTTTAAGAATTCCTGCGTTCTGGGCTGTAGCCAAGCTTTCACCCTAACCGATGAGCCCGGCGTCGTTCCGGCGGTGGTCAGTCTCGCTGAAGACGGTGAGCCGCCTCGAACAGCTTGAGGGCATCGGCGGAGCCCTCGAAACGCCAGTGCCAGGGCTCGTAGCTCACTCCCTGGGCATTGCCGGGCGGAAAGGACAGGATGAAATGGTGGCGGGCTGCGTTGGCCTTGAGCCAGGCGAACGCAGCGGTGGACTCGAAACTCACCGAGAGATCGCTCTGGGGTGCCAGTGCATCCCCCAGGTCGACGGCGTAGCCGGTGCTGTGCTCGGAGAAACCGGGCGGTGCGCTGACCTGGGCCCGCTCGCTGGCGCTCTGGTTGCGTTCCGACTTGACGTCGAAGAAGAGCTCCTTCTGCAGTGTCACGGGACGGAAGGCGCTCAGCACCACCAGCTGGACTCCGTCCGCGGCGGCGGCCCGCTGCATGCCCAGCAGGGCCTGTGCCGCATCGCGGTGCAGGGCCTTGCCAGGGGCAACCTCCACCAGGTTCTGCGGAGATGCCTCTGCATAGGGAAAGTGACCCAGCAGTCGTCCATCAGGGGTGGTGCGGGCATCCAGGCCGTCCACGGGAGGAGGACTTAGCCAGAGGCGCAGGGGTTCGGGGAACAGCAGCAGCACTGCCAGACCCGTGAGCGACACCCCCAGGGCGAGCAGGCCGAGTCGGCTCAGCAGCCCCAGGCGGACTGGCGTGTCAATCCGGATGCGGCGGGCAACGGGGATGTCATCGGCAGCAGCCGGGGGGGCGGGACCGCCGGACAGGGCTCGTAGCCGGCGGACGCCTCCGGGCTGGGGAGCTGGCGGATGCGGAGCGATGGCTGGCGGTGAGGGCGAGTGGGCTTGCTGCGGTGTGCCGCCCGTGGACAACACACGGTGAAGATCCTAGTTGGGAAGCGGCGAGCAGGCCCCGACCGCCCGTGCAACGGTGTTAGGTTCCGCCCACTTCCAACTCCTTGCGGGGCGCTCTTTCGATGTTGCGAGTGGCAGTTGTGGGTGGTGGCCCCAGCGGATCATGCGCCGCCGAGATACTGGCCAAGGCCGGCATCGAAACCTGGATCTTCGAGCGCAAGCTCGATAACGCCAAGCCGTGTGGGGGTGCCATTCCGCTCTGCATGGTCAGCGAATTCGACCTTCCCGATTCCATCATCGACAGGAAGGTGCGCAACATGCGCATGATCTCTCCATCAAACCGTGAAGTTGACATTCACCTCGACAACGAGGAGGAGTACATCGGCATGTGTCGCCGGGAAGTGCTGGATTCCTTCCTCCGCAACCGTGCAGCCGAGCTCGGAGCCCATCTGATCAACGGGCTGGTGACCAAGATCGACACCGGCAACAACCGGCAGGGGCCCTACACCCTCACCTATTCCGACTACAGCGGCGGTGAAGCCACCGGCGAGACCTGCTCCCTCGAGGTGGACCTGATCATCGGCGCTGACGGCGCCAACAGCCGTGTGGCCAAGGCCATGGACGCGGGTGACTACAACGTGGCGATCGCCTTCCAGGAGCGCATCAAGCTGCCCCCCGAGGAGATGAGCTACTACGAGGATCTGGCCGAGATGTATGTCGGCACCGACGTGTCGCCCGACTTCTACGCCTGGGTGTTTCCCAAGTATGACCATGTGGCGGTGGGCACGGGCACGATGCAGGAGAACCAGGCTCTGATCAAGAGTCTGCAGGTGGGCATCCGCGAACGGGCCAAGAAACGGCTGGTCAAGGGTGAGGTGATCAAGGTGGAGGCCCATCCCATCCCCGAGCACCCCCGCCCGCGTCGGGTGGTGGGGCGGATGGCCCTCGTGGGCGACGCCGCCGGCTATGTCACCAAGAGCTCGGGCGAGGGCATCTACTTCGCCGCCAAGAGCGGCCGCATGTGCGCCGAGCAGATCGTGGAGTCCAGCCAGGGCGGCACGCGGATTCCCAGCGAAGCCGATCTGAAGAAGTACCTGAAGACGTGGGACCGTCAGTACGGCGCCACCTACAAGGTGCTGGAAATCCTGCAGAACATCTTCTACCGCAACGATGCAGCCCGAGAAGCCTTCGTGGAGATGTGCGACGACAAAGACGTGCAGCGTCTGACCTTCGACAGCTACCTCTACAAGCGGGTTGTGGCCATGAATCCCTGGCAGCAACTCAAGCTCACCCTGCTGACCCTCGGCGCGGTGCTGCGCGGCAACGCCCTGGCACCCCAGGGCTACAAGCCGGTGCCGAGCACGGTGCGCAGCGATGAGGAGGTGAACGCGATGCTGGCGGTGAGCAGCATCAAGGGCGGCATCAATGCCTCACGTGAGAAGCGCCTGGCCGCAGAGGCGGCCGCCTCTGCGGCTGATGCGCCTGAAGCAGCAGCTGATGCGGCTGGAGCAGACGAGGCCGTCGACCGCCGCAACGCTGAGCGCGAGCCGGCCGGGGTGGCCTGACCGTCGACGGGCCAGTCGGTTTCAGCCGCCGAGTTCAGCCGGTGACGCGGCTGAACTCGGCGAGCACCGATGCCTGATTGCGCAGCACCGCCAGCAGATGCAGGCGGTTGCGCCGCACGGCAGGGTCGTCGGCCATCACCATCACGCTCTGCTCGCCGTCGAAGAACGCTGACAGCGTTCCGGCGCTCTCAGCCAGGGCTTCGGCCAGTTCCGCATAGCTGTGGGCATCACCGGCCCGCGCCACGGGCTCGAGCCGCCGAAGCACGTCCAGCATCGCCGCCTCGCTGGGCTTCTCGAACAGGTTCGGGTCCACCACTCCCTCGGCGGCGAGAACATCGCCGCGGAGCTCAGCCTTCTCGGCGAGCCGGGCGGCACGGGTGACCACGGCGCGCACAGCCTCGAGCCGGCCGTTCTCGCGCAGCTCCACCAGCAGATCCACCCGTTGCCTGGCATCGGCGGGATCGCGAAGCAGGCGCTCCACGGGTACGGTCTCGCCGGCCACCGCCTGCACCAGATCCGCTTCGACACCGGCATCCTCCAGCAGGCTCGCCAGCCGCTGACGGAGCAGTTCGCCCAGATCCTGCGCCAGGGCGGCTGGATGGATGCGGAAGTGGGGGAAGAGCTCCGCCCAGTGCTCCGC
>JALOOQ010000011.1 GCA_025454305.1 Cyanobium sp. Prado107 | reverse complement strand
CCTCGGCGGCGGCGCTGGCCTGGGCCGCCAGGGCGCTGCTCACCAGGGCCCGCGCCGCCCGGCCCGCGCCGCTCAGCCGCAGCCGCTCGCTGCGCCCGATCCGCGCCAGCACTTCCCCGGTGAGGGGCACCTGCTGCAGCTGGCGCACCAGGGGGGAGAGGGGCATGGGTGACAGGCAAGCGGCCCCTGATCTTCGCAATCGCCATGGGGCCATTGCCGCCGCCCGCTCCAGGTCGTGGTCAGAATCGCTCTGTGTCGCGCTACCGCTGCCCTCACTGCCGCGCCAGGCCGCTGGCGATGCGACGCCGTGACGATGGCGTCTGGATCTGCCAGCACTGCGGCGCCCCCCTGAAGCGGCGCAGGGGCGTGGGTGCGCTGCCGCTGCTGGCCGGGGCGCTGGTGGCGCTCGGGTTCGGTCTCACCGTTCCGCCTCCCCCGGCGGAGGTTCTGCAGCGTCTCACCGGCCTGGAGGGCCTCGGCGGCCTGGAGCTGCCGGCCGTCCACGACCTGCCGCTGCCGCTCGATCCGCCGCCGCCGCTGGCCGCGCTGCTGCCACCCCCCAGCCCCGGCGGCCTGCAGGGGATCGACGAGTCCACACTCATGGACCAGCTGGCCCGAGCCGATGCGGCCTGGATCCCCCGGGCCGAACCACTCCCCGACGGCCGCACCCGCTACCACTACAAGCGCCGCAGCGGCGACCCCCAGCTGTCGGTGGCCGAGATCCGCTCCCTGATCCTCAATCCGCCGAGCTTCGGCCAGGAGCGGGAGGGCATCCGGGAGCTGCTCGCCGAGCTCGCCGGCGTCGGCGTGCGCATCCAGCTCAGCCAGCCCCTCAAACAGGGGGCGGCGGGCGAGTGGGATCCCCGGGAGCGCAGCCTGCGCATCAAGCCCGCGGTGACGCGGAGCGGCAGCGTGGAGTTCTTCCAGGTGCTCAACCACGAAGCCATTCACGTGGCCCAGAGCTGCAGCAATGGCCACCTGCGCGCCTCGCCGCGGCCGCTGGGCCTGAGCGAGCAGGTGCCGCCCGCTCTCCAGCCGGTGCTCAACGACCCCCTCTACAGCCAGGCTTCGCCGCTGGAGCGGCGCCTGGAGCGGGAGGCCTATGCCAACCAGCAGCGGCTGGGGTATGGGGCGACGCTGCTGCGCCTCCACTGCCGCCCCGCCGCTGCCGGCCCAGCCCCAGCACCTGCGGCAGCCCCAGCGCCTGCGGTGGCCCCAGTGCCCGCGGCCGGCTCAGCCTCCCTGGATTTCGCCATCTCCTGACAGCAGCGCCTCCTCCAGCAGCATGTTGAACTGCAGCAGCTGGGCATCGCTGAGCTGCTGGCGGCTGCCCAGTGCGAAGTGCCGTTCCAGGAACTGCCGCCCGCGGCCGGCGTTCCAGCCCAGCTTCCCGAGCAGCTGATCGCACTGCCCCAGCAGCTCCGACCGGCGCAGCGGCACGGGCGCCTGAGCCGGATCGCTGCCCTCCGCCAGTCCCTGCAGCAGCTCCAGGTAGGCCATCAGGTCGCGGTAGGTGGTGATGCGGGAGCGGCTGGGGTGGCCGAAGGCCCGCTCCAGAAAGGTGGCCTCCTGCTCGCGCTGCCAGCCGATGCGCTGCAGTTGCAGGTCGATGCGGGTGAGCTCCGCGCTCCAGTCCTCCGGATCAGGGGGGGGCTCCTCCGCCGGCGGTGGGTCCGCCGGCCGGGTTTCCGGTGCTCCTGCCGGGGGTTCGTCAGGCCGGGCCTCAGGAGGCCCGTCCGGGTGCCGTGGGACCGGTGGGGCCGGTGCAGCCGGTGTGGTCGGTGGGGCTGTGGGTCCGGAGCGCCTTGGGATGGGCAGCTCCAGCCCCGGGCTGCCGGGATTCGCGGCGCTCCCCAGCCGCTGCCTGAGGCGCTGCAGCGCCCGCTCCTCAGCCGCTTCCGCCGTCGCCGCTTCGCCGAGGGCACTGCCCAGGGTGTGCCCATCCCGCTGGGCGGTGACCTCCACCACCCGCGTGCCGGGTTCGGCATGCACCAGGCGTGCCAGGAACTGCATCGCTGACCGTCCGTCAATCCCATTCCTAGAGTGATGCCCCCGCCCATCGAGATGGAAGCCGGAACGATCGACTCGATCACGCCGATCCTGCAGGCGGCGGATCAGTGGCATGAACTGCTGCTGCTGCTGCCCCTGCTGGTGGCCCTCGAGGCCGTGCTCTCGGCCGACAACGCCATCGCCCTGGCCGCCATCTCGCGCCGTCTGCACGATCGCTCCCGCCAGGAGATGGCCCTCAACCTGGGGTTGCTGCTGGCGCTGGTGTTCCGCATCGGCCTGATCCTGGCGGCCCGGTGGGTGCTCCATTTCTGGCCCCTGCAGCTGGCGGCCTCCAGCTACCTGCTCTGGCTCTGCGGCCGCCACCTGGTGCTGGTGTTCGGCGGCCGGGAGGAGGGGTTCGAGCCCGATGCCTGCGCCGCCGACAGCTCCCGGCCCCATGTGGGTGGCCATCCCCGGGAGCACCTCACGGCCAGCCTCCCCAGTGTGATCGCCACCCTGGCCCTCACCGACCTGGCCTTCTCCCTCGACAGCGTGGCCGCGGCGGTGGCGGTCAGCGACCGCATCGGCCTGGTGATCGCCGGGGGCGTGATCGGTGTGATCGCGCTGCGGCTCACCGCCGAGCTGTTCATCCGCTGGCTCGAGGTCTACCGCCATCTGGAGACCGCCGGCTACCTGGCGGTGGGTCTGGTGGGCCTGCGCCTGCTGCTGCGTCTGGGGCTGCCGGATCTGGTGCAGCCCGAATGGCTGCTGCTGGCTGTGGTGGGCGCCCTCTTCCTCTGGGGCTTCTCCGAGCGCAATCCGGCCCGCCGTGTGCTGGCGGAGGCCGACTGAGAAGCGGCGATGCGTGTGGAGCTGCGCGAGATCGGCAGTGATCAGCTGCTCGACCACCTCGACGTTGAGGCGCTCAGCGAGGTGCCCCAGCCGGGCCGCTGGCTGGAGTGCGGCCCGCGCAGCTTCCTGGTGCTGCAGCGCCGCCACCGCTACCGGCTGCGCGCCGGCCGCTACGAGCTGGCGGCGGTGGCGCTGGAGGTGAAGATCCAGCGCCGTCCCGATGACGCCCGACGCTGGGGCGGCGGCTGGGTGATCGGCGATCCCCGCTGCCGCTTCAATGCCCGCAGCCCCCTGCTGCGCTGCGCCGTGCTGCCCGAGGGGCCCTGCGACCGCTGCAGCCACTTCAGCCCGCTCGCCGCCGCCACGGGCTGATGGCGGCCGCGCCCGCCGACCCGCACCCGATTCCGGCCGCTGCCCTGCGCTGGCATCGCTGCCAGCGGGTGCGCGGCCACGGCGTGGCCTCCGGCACTGCCGCCGACAGCCCCTACCCAGCCGGCACGATCGCCCTCCAGGCCCCCCACTTCGCCCGGCTGGGGCTGGATCTCTCCGGCTGCCATCCCGGCACCCTCAATCTGCGCGTGGCCGGCGGGCGCTGGCAGCTGCGCCAGCCCGCCTGGCATGTGGAGCATCTGGCCTGGACCCCCCTCCATCCCCCCGAGACCTTCTCCTTCTGGCCCTGCCTCCTGCGCTGGTCGCCACCGACCGCCGCCCCGCTGCCTGCCGGCACGGTGGCGGGCTGGATCTACCGGCCCGACCCCGCCACCAAGGAGCGCCACCACCAGCCGGAGGATCAGCTGGAGGTGCTGACCCCCTGGATCGAGGCCGTGCAGCAGTGTGCGGTGCTGGAGCTGGGGGTGGATAGCCGGCGCTGCCGGCTGATCGAGCCGGCGCGCCTGCGCAGCCGCCTGCTGGAATTCCTCAAGTTCCGGGTGCTGGCCGCCCAGGAGAGCTTCTTCTCCGGCTTCGAGGGGGAAGCCGCGGCGCCGGCGCTGCGCCGCTGGCTGGCGTCCCAGGGCTGTGCCGATCTGCTCGACCTGGAGGACGCCGAACTTCTGGCGGTGCTGGACACGGCCCGGCAGCTCTACACCTGAATCCCCTGGATGCTCGAGCGCAGACCAACAGGGATCCAGCCCGTAGGGTGACAGGCAACCTGACCTGCGTTCCCCATCACCAGCACCACCCCCAGCGCGCGGCGCCGGCGCCAGCCCTCCGGCAGCGCGAGCCTGGCAGCCACCCCGCAGCCCTCCAGCCAGCAGCGGAGCATCCCGCAGCGGGCCGACACGCGGGGCACCAGCCCGCTGCGCCGTGCCGCCGATCCGCCCGCCGAAGCCGCCGCGGCCTTCGCCGACCTGGGACTGGGCCTGCCGATCGTCAAGGCGGTGGCCGCCAAGGGGTACAGCCAGCCCTCGCCGATTCAGCTGCAGTGCATCCCGGCGGTGCTCGAGGGCCGTGACGTGATGGCGGCGGCCCAGACGGGCACCGGCAAGACCGCCGGCTTCACCCTGCCGATGCTGGAGCGGCTGCGCCATGGTCCCCACGCCCGCTCCGGCGTCGTGCGGGCGCTGGTGCTCACCCCCACCCGCGAACTGGCCGCCCAGGTGGCCGAGAACGTGGCGGCCTACGGGCGCTTCCTCGATCTGCGCAGCGATGTGGTGTTCGGCGGGGTCAAGATCAACCCCCAGATCAACCGCCTGCGGGCCGGCACCGATGTGCTGGTGGCCACTCCCGGCCGCCTGCTCGACCTGCAGCAGCAGGGGGCTGTCCGCCTGGATCGCATCGAGATCCTGGTGCTGGATGAGGCCGACCGGATGCTCGACATGGGCTTCATCCGCGACATCCGCCGCCTGCTGGCGCTGATGCCGGAGCGGCGCCAGAATCTGCTGTTCTCGGCCACCTTCAGCGGTCCGATCAAGGCCCTGGCCCACGGCCTGCTGCACCAGCCCGTGCAGCTGCAGGCGACGCCGGAAAACCAGGCCGCCCCCACGGTGGAGCATTTGCTTCATCCCTGCGACATGGGGCGCAAGCCCGATCTGCTCTGTCACCTGATCGCCAGCAACGACTGGCAGCAGGTGCTGGTGTTCGCCCGCACCAAGCACGGCGCCAACCGCATGGCCGAGAAGCTCAGCCAGGCCGGCATGGCCGCGGCCGCGATCCACGGCAACAAGAGCCAGGGGGCCCGCACCCGTGCCCTCTCGGGCTTCAAGAGCGGTGAGCTGCGCGTGCTGGTGGCCACCGACCTGGCCGCCCGCGGCATCGACATCCACCAGCTGCCTCACGTGGTCAACCTCGATCTGCCCAACCAGCCCGAGGACTACGTGCACCGCATCGGCCGCACCGGCAGGGCCGGCCATCCGGGCCACGCCATCTCCCTGGTGGCGGCGGAGGAGCACGAGCTGCTGCGGGCGATCGAACGGCTGCTCGGCAGCCGTCTGCCCAGCCAGGAGGTGCCGGGTTTCGAGCCCACGGTGCTCACGGCACCACCCCTCGATCTCAGCGGCGGTCGTGGCCGGGGGGGGAGGACCGGGCGCCAGCCGTCTGCTCCCGCCCGCAGCCGTCGGTCTGCAAACGGCAACAACCGACACAACCGCAACCGCTGACCTCCGCTCGGATGGTGTGAACACCGCAGCCCTCCCGCCTCCGACGTCCCATGCCCTACGAGCCCGGATCACCCCAGTGCCGCGTGCTGATCGACTGCAAGAGCCAGGTGGAGTCGATGCTGCTGGCGCTCGGCCGCATCGAGGACAGCGGCCCGATCCGTGAACAGCTCAGAGCCGTGCACCAGCAGCTCGAGGATCTGCACGGCCGCTACCGCCGCTCCCAGCCCCAGCTCGGCTCCGATCAGCCCGTCATCCGGGTCATGTCCTGACAGGTGGCATAGGCGCAGGGCAGGGTGGCCGCGGTGCGTGCCGGCAGGTCGCTGCCAGGCGCGCAGACCGCGTACTGGCCGCTGGTGTGGCGGTAGATGCGGCAGCCGTCACCGGTTTCGGCCACCAGCGACAGGCTGCTGCGATCCCCGGCAAGCTGACCCGCTGCGCGCTGGCCGGCGGCACGTTGAGCACCTTCGCGCTGGCCGGCAGCCCGCTGAGGTTCTGCAGGGTGCAGATCTCCACACGCCACGCTGGCTGAGGCTCGGGTGGTGACTGGTGGGCCGGTGCCGGTGGTCATGGCTGGTGCCCCCGCGTTGCAGCCTGATCTGACACCTCTCTAGCGGTCCCCGCCGGCGTCTGAGACGTGTGGGACCCCTGACAACACAGAACGAGACATCGCCCCCAGGTGGTCGCCGGGCCGCAGGCCCAGCTGCTGCAGCAGCGCCCGGCCCGCGCAGGCCGCCCGGCCCGCCAGCTGCCCCTGGCGCAGCAGCAGCGGACAGCCGCCGGTGGCCAGCACCGCGCCCACGCCGGGCTCCACCGCCAGCACCCTGCCCGGCAGCGCCGCAGGCGGCTCTCCGGCCTGCTGCCCTGGCCAGTTCCGGCCGCAGAGGGCCGCAGCCTCCGGGCTGAGCTGGTCCGCCAGCCGCTGCACCAGCGGCTCGGTGGCCAGCAGCCGCAGCCGCTCCTCACCCCAGCTCGTGTAGGCGCCGGGATGGAGCCCCATCACCCGCCGGTGGATGGTCAGCGCCGGCTGACGCCAGTCGATCTGGAAGTCCTCCTTGGTCAGCAGCCGCGCGTGGGTGACGCCCTCCTCGCTCTGGCGCCGCACCCCCAGCCGCGCCAGTCGCTCGGCTTCCGGGCCGGGTCCGGCCGCCTCGATTCGCGGCAGGGCCTCCAGCAGCAGTTCGGCGGTGAGCGCCGCCAGCCGTCCGGCGAGCTGGCCGGCGTTCTCCAGCAGGCCGATCGGGATCGGCCGCTCCAGCAGCACCGGACCGGTGTCCAGCCCGGGCTCCATGGCCATGATGCCCACACCGGTGTGGCTGTCGCCCTCGATCAGGCTCCACTGGATCGGTGCTGCCCCCCGCCAGCGGGGCAGCAGCGAACCGTGGCCGTTCCAGCAGCCCAGCGGCGGCTGCGCCAGCACCTCGGGCGGCAGGATCTGGCCGAAGGCCACCACCACCGACGCGTCGGCTCCCAGGGCCGCCAGCTCGGCCTGGATGGCCGGCTCCCGGCGGATGCGCTCCGGCGTGAACACCGGCAGGCCGAGCTCCAGGGCGCGCGCCTTGACGGGGCTCGCCATCAGGGCCTTGCCGCGGCCGCGGCGCCGGTCGGGCTGGCTCACCACCCCCACCAGCGTGTGGCCGGCGGCCACAAGGGCATCGAGGCTGGGCACCGCGTAGGCCGGGGTGCCCCAGAACAGGATCTTCATCTCCCCCAGCTTGCGATGCCCGGCAGCCCCGGCTCAGGCGTCGCCGGTGATCGACAGGTCCTCCACCCACACGTGCGGACAGAGGCCATCGGGGGTGATCGTCGCCTCTCCCTCGAAGCCCACGATCGCGTTCAGCAGCTGGCGAATGTCGCCGGCCACCGTGGCGGCCTCGATCGATCGGGCCTCGCCGCCGCGCACCAGCCAGCCGTCGAAGGGCAGCGAGAAGCTCCCCTGGCTGGCCTTGACGCCGGCGTGCAGGGCCGAGAGGGAGTCGATCACCACCAGGCCGGGACCGTCGCTCTGGCCGGCGGCGCCGTGGTCGAGCCCCTGCTGGCCGCCACCGCTGCCGGGGGTGGGACCCACCTCGAACCAGTCGGGGCTCACCGACACCTTGGCGCCCATGCCGGCATGGCCGGTGGGCTCCACCCCGAAGGCACGGGCCGTGGCCTCGGAGTGCAGGAAGTGGCGCAGCACGCCCCCCTCCACCAGCGCCAGGCGGCGGGTGGGGGTGCCTTCGCCGTCGAAGGCCGGCGCGCCGACGTTGCCGGGATGGAGGCCGTTGTCGTGGATCGAGAGGAAGGGCACGGCCAGGGGCTGACCGATCGCGTTGCGGCCGCTGAGGCTCACCCCGTCGAGCACGGCCCGGGCGTTGAAGAGGCTCGAGAAGGCGCCGATCAGATCGAGAAACGCCTCCGGCGTGAACACGCAGGTGTAGCGGCCGGTGTCGATCGGGCCGTAGTCGAGGTGGCTGATGGTGCGCTCGGCCGCCTCGTCGATGCAGCCGGCCACATCGAGGTCGTCGACGCCGTAGGCCATGCGCACGGCGCCGGCGCTGCGGGGCTTGCGGCCGGTTTCCTCCGCCCGGGCGTAGAGGTAGAGGCTGGCGGTGCTCAGGCGCTGCTGGCGGCAGGCCCCGGCGCTGTTGAGGTAGATGCGCTCGCTGAGTCGCTGGGCCAGGCCGTTGTAGGGCACGGTGCCGATGGCGGGGTGGCGGTCCAGCAGCTGCCGCTCGGCGTCCTTGAGGGTGTCGAGCAGCTGCAGGATCGGCCGTTCCGGCCGCAGGGGCTGCTGCAGCTCCGGCAGCGGCGCGGTGGCCAGGGGCGAGAAGGCGGGGGTGTCGTCGGGGTTGCCGAAGGCGCTGGCGGCCCGGGCGCCCGCCAGAGCCGTCTCCAGGCCGGTGTCGGAGAGGTCGGAGGTGCTCGTCACCCCCACCAGCCCTTCGCTGTTCCACACCCGCACCGTGATGGCGCTGCGCTGGGCACCCTTCATCTGCTTGGCTTCGCCGCGGTCCACCTGCACCGAGACGTCGGTGCTGCAGGAGGCGCCCAGGTCCCACTGGCGGATGCCGTGGCTGGCGGCGAGGCGCTCGAGCGTCTCGCGCAGGGCCGGAGCGTCCAGGCCGGCCGCGGTGGCCGTGCCCGACGCGGGTGCTGTGCCGGCGCTGGTGGTTGCGGTGGTCGGTGTCATGGTCAGCGACCCCCCACGGTGATCGTGTCCACCTTGATGTGGGGCTGGCCCACGGTGACGTTGACGCTGCCGCTCACCGAGCCGCAGAAGCCGGCGGCCAGCTCGAGATCGTTGGCGCACATCGAGATGCGCGGCATCACGTCCTTGGCCTCGCCGATCAGGGTGGCCCCCTTCACCGGCCTGGTGAGCCGGCCGTTCTCGATCAGGTAGCCCTCCTCCACCGAGAAGTTGAACTGGCCGGTGGGGCCCACGCTGCCGCCCCCCATGGATTTGCAGTAGAGGCCCCGGTCCACCGAGGCGATCAGCTCTTCGGGCGTGTGGGGGCCCGCGGCGATGTAGGTGTTGCGCATGCGGCTGGCGGCGGCGAAGCCGTGGCTCTGGCGCCGGCCGCTGCCGGTGCGGGCGTGGCCGGTGCGCAGCTCGCCGGCGCGGTCGGAGAGGAAGCGCTGCAGCACGCCGTTCTCGATCAGCACGGTGTGCTGCGGCTCCATGCCCTCGTCATCCATCGACAGGGAACCGAAGGCACCGTCGCTGACGCCCTCATCGATGGCCGTCACGGCCTCGTGGGCGATCGCTTCGCCCACCTTGTCGGCGAAGGGGGTGGTGCCGCGCTCCACCTGGGTGGTCTCCAGCAGGTGGCCGCAGGCCTCGTGGAAGATCACCCCACCGAAGCGGTTGGCCAGCACCGCCGGCATCTGGCCGGCCTCCACGTAGTCGGCGTAGAGCATGGTGCCGGCGCTCTCGCACACCTCCCGGGCGCTGGCGTCCACATCCCACTCGCGCAGCTGGTCGGGCCGGCCTGAGCTGCCGTAGCGCCGGCCGATGCTGGCGCGGTGCTCGCCGTCGGCAGCCAGCACGCTCAGCCCCAGCGACTGATGCAGGCGCACGTCGCGGGCGAAGGTGCCGTCGCTGGCGGCCACCAGCACCTCCTGCCAGTCGCGGGCGTAGCTGCCGCGGCGCACCTGCAGGTGGCGGCCCACCTGCTCCAGCCGCCGGGTGCCCTCCAGCAGCCGGCCGGTGGCCTCGGGCAGGCCGGGACAGCGCTGCAGCCAGTCGCCCTTGGCCCTGCCGTGGTCGCGGAGGTCCGGCAGGCCTTCGAAGCCGCTGGCGCCGGCGCTGCTGAGCTCCAGCCCGAGCATGCCCAGGGCCTGCTCCAGAGCGGCCATCAGGCCGGCCTGGCTGAGGTCGTTGGTGCTCACGAAGCCGTCGCGCAGGCCGCGGAACACCCGCAGCCCGGCTCCCATGCCGAAGGCCGGGCTGACGCTGGTGATGCCGTCCTGTTCGGCGAGCACGCCGATGTGATCGATGCGCTCCAGAAACACCTCCACCAGGTCGGCCCCGGCGGCCCGGCCGGCGGCCAGCAGGGGTTCGAGCCTGGATCGCCAGCCGGCGTCGAGGTGCTGCAGGCGGGGCGGAGGAGCGGTGACGACCATCGGCATCGGGCGCGGTCAGGTCGTCCTAGCAAACGCGCCCCTGACCTGGACGCCCCAGCGTCGTGGCCGTGGACGCCGGAGCGCCCGGGCCGGGGGCAGGGTTCAGCGCACGGCGGGCTGGAACTCTTCGCTGCGGATCGGCTTCATCAGGAACAGCTGGGCCATCTGCAGACCGTTCGCCACCCAGTAGGGCAGCTTCCTGAAGGTCTTCAGGGGGCCGGGAGCGCCGCTCTCGTCGGCGGCGGTGAGCCTGGCGTTGTTGGCCACCAGCCGCTCCAGTCCATTCCAGAACCTGGGGTTGCGCACGTCGAGCACCACCGGGAACACGCGGGCCGAGGTCTCGTTGGTCTTGTCGATCACGTACTTGTCGTACTCGCGCGCATCGAGCCCAAGGGCCTCATAGAACTCCTTGCGGGCCACGTCGCGCACATACATCGTGGCGAACACGGCCAGCAGGAAGAAGCGGCACCACAGCCGGGCGGTGAAGCCGCGCACGGTGTCGGGCTGGGCCTTCATCAGGGCGTCGAAGAAGTCGCCGTGGCGGTTCTCGTCCTGGCACCAGTTCTCGAAGAAGTTGAAGATCGGGAAGATCTTGCTCTCGGGGTGCTTTTCCAGGTGGCGGTAGATGGCGATGTAGCGCCAGTAGCCGATCTTCTCGCTCAGGTAGGTGGCGTAGAAGATGAACTTGGGCTTGAAGAAGGTGTAGGCCTTGTTGGCGGTGAGGAAGCCCAGATCGAGCTGCAGCCCGAAGTCGCTCATCGCCTTGTTGAGGAAGCCGGCGTGGCGGGCCTCATCGCGGGCCATGTGGGCGAAGCACTCGGCCAGCAGCGGGTTCTTCTCCTTGATGCGACGGCTGAGTTCCTTGTAGAGCAGGAAGCCGGAGAACTCGGAGGTGCAGCTCTGCTCGAGGAACTCCACGAACACCTTGCGGGTTTCGGGGTCGAGCTTGTCGGCCGCGCCCACGAACTCCTCGTTGCGCACGAAGTGGTGGCGGTTGTAGTCCTTGCGGAACTCCTCGCAGATGGCCTCCAGCTCGGCTTCGTTGGGCCGCAGATCCATCGCCGCCATGGCGTCGAAATCCGTGGTGTAGAAGCGGGGGGTGAGGATCGTGTCCTTCACCGGGTCCTTGATGGCCGGGGCGTCGGGGGTGCCGACCGGCTGGCCGGCCGGGGCAGCGGTGGGAGCGACTGCGGAGGGGGGCACCATCGAGGAGCTGCACGGGGCGGTGACGGCATCGTAAGGGCCATCCAGCCGACGGGGGTGGCGGATGTAAAGCCTCGCTGCAGTGCCGGTGCCGTTCAGTTGGGCCCGAGCCACTTCTGGCCGTTGAGCCGCTGCACCAGCCGCGACACCAGCAGCGCCTGGCTCATCTTCTTCTCATCGGAGAGGAACGGCTCCAGCAGGCTGGGTTCACTCCCCGATTCGGCCAGGGCCACCGCCTTGGCCGAGCCGATGTCCTCGGCGGTGAAGCAGAGCCAGAAGCGCCGCTCTCCCGGCAGCTCGCCCGCCACCATCCAGCAGCTGCCGCCCACCACGGGCATGCTCCCCTGCTCGAAGCGCAGCTGGGGCTCCGGTCCGCCGTAGCTGCGGATCTCCTTGGCCAGCGCCGGCAGGAGCGAGTCGGGGATGAAGGTGCTGAAGGGGGCGTCCTCCGGCGCCGGCGGCTTGGCCGGCCTGGCTTCGGGCTTCGCCGCGGGCTTGGCGGTGGCCTTGGCGTCTGGCCTGGCGGCCGAAGATGCGGCTGCCGCCTCGCTGGCAGCTTCGGCTGGAGTGGGATCGCTCACCGGAATCAGGGCCCCGCGCGTCGGCGACCCGAATCTAGTCAGGGCACCCGCCTCACCAGTCCTCGCCCGGAAGGGAATCCCAGCCATCGGACCCGCCAGCGGTGGCACCAGCGGTGCCCTGCCGCTCGCTGCCGTGCGCCTGGGCCGGGGCGGAGGCTGCCGGGGCGGAGGCTGCAGTGGCGGCCGCAGGGCGCCGGATCACCCGGTAGGTCACCGCCACGGTGGGCGCCGGCTCCCCCGGCGGACGGCTGGGGCCGGCTCCGGGCCCGGCAGGCGCCGGTGCCTGGGCTGGGGGTGGCGGTGGTGCCTTGCGCGCAGCTCGCCGCTCCTCCGCGTCCGGCCACACCTCCCGGAACACCTGGCGTTGCAGCGGCTGTCGCTGCCCTTGCAGGGCCAGGACCGTGGCGCCCGCACTGAGCAGCGCCCCGCCGCCGGAGGCCAGCAGCAGCCACACCCCGATCGGCAGCGGCGGCGACGTCCAGGTGAGCAGCCGCATCCGCACCGCCGGCCGTGGGTTGACCGCTCCGATCACCAGCACCGCCAGCAGCGGGGCCAGCAGGGGCAGCAGCAGCAGTCGGCGCAGCAGGCTCAAGAGGCGGCGTCGCGGCGGCCAGGGCCTGAGTCTGCATGCCGGATCGGACCCTGCCAACGGCGCAGTGGCGCCAGGTCGTAGCCGAGCATGTCGAACACCCGGATCACCAGGAAGTCCACCATGTCCTCGATCGTGCGGGGCTGGTGGTACCAGGCGGGCACCGGCGGCGCGATGCGTGCACCCGCCTCCGCCAGGGTGGTGAGGTTGCGCAGATGCACCAGGTTCCAGGGGGTCTCCCGCGGGCAGATCACCAGCGGCCGGGCCTCCTTGAGGTGCACGTCGGCGGCCCGCTCCACCAGGTCGAGGGCCACGCCGGTGGCGATGCGGCCCACGGTGCCCATCGAGGCCGGCAGGATCACCATCCCGCGGGTGCGGTAGCTGCCGCTGGCGATCGCGGCCGCCTGGTCGTTCCAGCGATGGCAGCGCAGCTGGCCGTCGCTGCAGCCGATGCGCTCGCGCCAGAAGCGTTCCTGGGCGCGCGGATCACTGGGTACCGAGAGGCCCATTTCGGCCTGCCACACCCCGATGGCTCCCCGGCTGGTCACCAGTTCCACCGCCTCGCCGGCCTCCAGCAGGAGCTGCAGGGCCCGCTGTGCCAGGGGCTGGGCCGAGGCGCCGGAGATGGCCAGCACGACCGGCGCTCCCGGGGCCATCGCTCAGACCTCGCTGAGCACGGGCACCGGCGCGAAGCGCTCGCGCTCCTCCTCAGCCTCCGCCACGCTGGCCGCAGCGATGTCCCCGTCCTCAGCGTCCGGCTCCCGCTCGTCCAGGGGCTCCATCTCCGGCTGCACCACGGCCAGATCGATCTGATGGCGCAGGGCATCCACCTTCTGGATCTCCACCTCCACCGCGTCGCCGAGCATGTAGGTGCGACGGTTCTTGCGGCCCACCAGCCGGTTCTGCCGCGACCGGTACTCGTACCAGTCGTCCTTGAGCGAACTCACGTGCACGAGCCCCTCGACGTTGGAGGGGGGCACCTCCACGAAGAAGCCGTAGCTCTGCACGCCGCTGATCACCCCGGGCAGCACCTGGCCCACGAGCGGTTCGGCCTGGCGGGCCTGGGCCATGGCCAGCAGGTCGGCCTCCAGTTCCGCCTGGAACCGGCGCCGGCCGTTGAGCCGCTGCACCAGGCCGTGCTCATGGGCCTGCTGCAGTTCGCCGAGCTGGTCCGGTTCCAGCAGGGGCCAGTCGATGGCGCCGTGGCAGGCGGGCGAGGCCAGATCCACGCTGGTCTTGTGGCGGGGACTGGGCCTGTCCTTGCCCTGGGTGAGCAGCACCACCAGCAGGCGCTGGTTCCAGATGTCCGCGTAGTGCAGTCCCGGGCAGCTCCAGGGAGCCAGGGCCGCGTCCTCGCCCGTCAGTCCGGCCAGGGCGAATCCGCCCGGGCTGGCGCTCAGCTGCACGGGCTGGAGCACCCCGGAGAGCTGCTGCTGCAGCGAACGGCTGCGGCTGGAGGCGGCGAAGGCGGCCGCCAGCTCGGCGGCTCCGGCATGGCCCTCCTCGCCCAGTTCCAGGGGGATCTCCAGCGCCAGAGCCGCCTTGGCCACATCGTTCAGATCGCCGCTGTCGGGAGCGGGGTTGATCGCGAAGATCGCCGGCAGCCCGAGGGCCGCCAGATGCTCGCCCAGAGCCCGGTCGGCGAGCAGCACCGCCTCGCGCAGGATGGCGGCGGGATGGTGGGGCGGCAGGGCCACCAGCCAACCCTGTTGAGCCGGACTCGGGGAAGGGACGGCAAGGTCGGCCAGGCAGTCGATCGGCGGCATCGCCAGGTCGAGCTCGATCGAGCCGCTGTCCAGCCGCCGCTCGCGCAGGCGCTGGCTGAGGTCCACCAGCTGCTCGAGTTGCTCCAGTTCGTTCTTGAGCGCCTTCAGCGCCGCCGGCACGGTGCGGCTCTTCGGCTTGCGCTCCACCAGGGCGGCGAGAGCGGCCTGGTCGACGCTGGCCACGGGCCGGATCCGGCTGCGGCAGAAGCGGTAGTCCTGCAGCCGGCCGTCTCCGTCGAGCTCCAGGGCCACCGACACCGCGGTCTGCTCCTCTCCCGCCGTGAACGCCGCCGCCTTGGTGAGGGCAGGGCTGAGCAGGGGCAGCCACTGGCGCCCCACGCAGAGCGCATCACCCTGATCCCGCAACCACTGGTCGAGGCTGCCGCCGCCGCTGAGGCGCTCGGCTACCGCGGGGCTGTGCAGCCAGAGGGTCCAGCCTTCGTCTCGCGCCTCCAGGGCCAGCGCCGGCAGGGGCGGGGCGCCCTGCCCCGACCACAGCTGAGGCAGCAGCGCCGCCTGCCCGGTGAGGTCCTCACGCTCGGCGGCGACCGGGGTGCGCAGGCTGGTGCGGGGGATGGCCGGCCGGCTGTTGAGGCGGTGCTTGGTGAGCAGCAGCTCCAGGTCGGCGGCCTCGCCACCGTTCACCGGCAACCGCCGGGCCACGTGCCCCTGGGGTGAGAACTGGGCCACCGGATAGCGGTCGATCACCACCTCCACCACCGACTCCTGCTCGGGGTCGAGGTGCTCGGCGTCCCCGGCCGGCAGCACCACGCTGGTGAGCAGCCGGTCGTCGAGGGGGGTGGCCACCAGCTGGTCCTGCTGCTGCTCCACCTGGGCCAGCAGGGATGGGGTCTGGCGTTCGAGGATGCACTGCACCCCACCTTCGGGTGAACGCCGCCGCCCGCCCTCGCGGGTGACCTTCACCAGCACCCGGTCGCCGTTCCAGGCGTGGTTGAGCTGATGCTCGCGGATGTAGACGTCTTCGCCGCCGTCCTCGCGCAGGGCGAAGCAGAAGCCCTTGCTGGAGCAGCGCAGCCGGGCGGGAATCAGGTCGGTGGTCTCACATCGCTGCAGCCCCGCTTCGCTCTCCTGAACCAGGCCCAGCCTGATCAGGGCGTCCAGGGCGATGCGCAGCTGGTGCTTGTCGGTGGTGTGGCTCAGCCCCAGGGCTTTCTCGAGCCTGGCCAGGGGGAGGGCCTCGTGGGCGGGAAGCTGGTCGAGCAGGTCGGCGACCGTGAACTTCATGGGGTATCGGGTTGTTTGGCGGTGGCCATCGGGAATCGCCCCAGGGGACGTGCTGGGATGGCGATCGGGAGTGGCGGGTCCGGGCTCGGAGCGATGCCCACGACCCTCCTCCTCGAACTGGTCCGATTGTATGCAGGCGGGCGCCTCAGCCCCGCTCTGGGTCAGCCGCACCGCCCTCGCCGGCCTCCGCCCTGGCGGCCTTGCGGATCAGGCGGACCCCGAGCACCAGGAAACCGCCTGAGGCCGCCAGCTGCAGCAGGTTGGTGGGGATCACCGCCGACAGGGATCCGCCGGCAGCCGCCCCCAGCAGGCTGGCCAGCACCAGGGCGAGGGAACTGCCGGCGAACACCGCCAGCGGCCGGCTGGAGGTGCCGCTGATGCTCACGATCGCAAGCTGGGTCTTGTCGCCCAGCTCCGCCAGGAACACGGTGACGAAGGTGGAGGCGAGCAGGCTGACGTCCATTGGCGGGGGAAACGGCGGGGCTGGTGGATCAGCGGGGCGATCGGTGCGGTGTGTGGGTTCTACGGGGATGCACTCAGCCCAGGGGAAGGTCAGGGGGTGGTGCGTTGAGGTGCAGCACCGCCTGGCGGCCCAGCCAGAGACTGAGTCCCACCATCAGCAGGCCGGCGAGCCGTTCCAGCTCGTGGGCCGGCAGCAGCCGCGCCAGCCAGCGGCCCAGCAGCACCCCCACCAGGCTGGAGCTGATCAGGGCCAGGGATGCACCGAGGAACACCAGCAGCGGCTGCCCGGACTGCGCCGAGAGCAGCAGCGCCGCCAGCTGGGTCTTGTCGCCCAGTTCGGCCAGGAACACGGTGGTGAAGGTGGTGGCCAGGACGCCGAGGAAGGCTGCCGTGCCGTCCCCGCCCGGGCCGGCATCGGCCGGCGGCCCCGGCTCGCTCTGGCTGGAACCCATCTGGCTGGATGGCATCTGGCCGGATGGATCCTGGGGGCTGCTGGAGTCCTCGCTGCTGGTCATGGCCGGTGGATCGCCCGCAGGAAGCGGCGCATCACCCTGCCACGGCCGCCGTACTCGCTGCGGATCTGTTGCTTGCAGCAAGCGATCGCCAGTGCGTCGGCCGCTTGGCCCTCGGCCCCGAACAGCCCCATCAGGCTGCTCACCCGGCAGAAGTCCGGCCTGCCGTCGTATACCCGGCAGCGCCGGCCGCCGGTGTCGTAGTGGCGGCACCAGCCGTCCGCGCCCACCATCGCCAGGTACTGCCGCCGCTGCTCCGCGTCCAGAGCTGCCAGGGCCTCCTGCCGCAGCTCTGGATCCAGACGGCAGCAGGCGCCGCAGCCGGCGATGCAGGTCCAGGTGGGGGCGGGCTTCACGGATTGGCGCTCAGGAGGGTGGGGCTCTGGCGGCCGAGTCTGCGAGGGGCCTCGCGTGACAAGCGGTCACGGAGCATGCGCTGCCGCCGGCGAGGCCTTGGCAGGGTCCTACTCTCGCCTGCAGCTATTTGCGACAGCGCGCCGGCACCCATGGGCATCGACTTCAATCTGATCGCCAACTTCACCGCTCTGGCCCTGATCACCCTGGCCGGTCCGGCCGTGATCTTCATCCTCTTCTACCGCCGCGGCGCTCTCTGAGGCTGCCGTCCGCCAAGGCGTGATAGATCGGCTCGGGCTGCAGCCGCCGGCCCGCATGGGCTCCAAGGGCGGAACTCACCACAATCCCCAGAAGCCATTGCTGGTCGCCGGCCAGCCGGATCGCGAACACCGCCGTGATCAGCGGCAGCTGCGTGGTGCCTGCGAGGGCACCTGCCATGCCCAGGGCCACCCCCAGCGCCGTTTCTCCCCCCAGCAGGTGCAGCAGTCCGCCGCCGAACAGAGCCCCCAAGGTCAGTGAGGGATCGATCAGGCCGCCAGGCACCCCCGCCGCCAGCACCAGCGCCGGGGCCGCCAGGCGTCCCAGCAGCGCCTGCAGCCAGCCAGCCATCGCCAGCGGTGAGCCCGCTACCGGCAGTGGACCCTGCAGAACGAGCAGCCGCTGCATCAGCAGTTCGCCGTCACCGCCGCTCCAGCCGCCGCTGAGCAGGCCCATCAGCGTCAGACCTGCTCCAAGCGCCAGCCCCCAGATCAGTGGCGCCCGCCCGAGCCGGGGCCGCAGCCAGTGCCGCAGCGTCAGCAGGGCCCGGGCGAACAGTCCACCGAGCATGCCGCTGAGGGACCCCACCAGCAGCGCCAAGGGAAGCTGCTGCCACTCCGGGGCCGGAATGCTCACCACCCCCAGGGGGAAGATGGGGACGCCGCCCAGGTTGCTCACCAGGGCCGCGGCTCCGCACACCAGCAGGGACGGCCACAGGAGTCGCGGGTGGAACCGGCGGGTGAGCTCCTCCATCACGAACAGTGCCCCCATCAGAGGGCTGTTGAAGCCCCCCGCCAGGCCAGCCCCAGCCCCCATGGCCAGCACCAGGTGCGGCTGCTGAGGCGGCGCGAGACGCGGCAGCCAGCGCCGCAAGGCCGCCGCCACCGACGCCCCCAGCTGCACCAGCGGGCCCTCCCGGCCCAGGGGCAGGAGAGCCAGGCTAGCGATGGTCCACAGGGCCAGCCTGGCAGCGGTGGGCCGGGCCGCCAGGAGCGACCGGGCCGCGTCCTCGTTCTCGATGCTGGCCATCGTCTGGGGGATGCCTGAGCCGGCCCCGGCGGCCCAGGCACCGCTCTGCAGCCCCAGCAACAGGGGAAGCACCACCAGCGGCGCCAGCGCTATCAAGAGGCTGTGCAGGCTCCAGCCAGTGCCAGAGAAGCCCGGCAGCACCCCCAGCAGCCTGTCCTGGGCGGCGTCGATCAGGTTGAGGGGCCAGCAGGCCAGGCCCACCAGCGCCCCCAGCAGCAGCAGCCGGGCCAGAATCAGCAGGTCATGGCGGCTGACGCGCATCTCAGGCGGCCAGTCCCAGGGCCAGGGCCGCGTCCTGCAGCAGGGCCCGCAGGTAGGGGTGATCGGGGCTGCTGCCGCTGTGCAGTTCCTCCCCGGCAGCGTTGCGGATCACCATCGCCTCCCCCTCGCGGCGGCACCAGTAGAAGCGCTCGCCACGCTGCAGCATCACCTCGCCGTCGCCGTGCTCGCCCACCGCACTCGGCCGCACTCCCACCAGCTCCAGCTGCAGCCGCTCCCGTTCCTGCCAGCGGTCGAGACGCAGCCTGTAGGCCACGTCCAGCCAGCGCGGCAGCTGGGCATCACCCTGCCAGCGCCAGCCGATCGCCCGCAGACGGGCGCCGTCCTGGGCCAGTTCCAGCTGCAGGTGACCGCCCCGCAGCAGCTTCTGGCTCACCAGCTCGCAGCCGCTGCTCCAGAACACCGGCTGGGGGTGGCCGATGCCGAACGGTTCCAGCCGCCGCTGCTGACGCAGAAACTCCCGGTCGATCGCCGTCAGCCGCAGCAGCGCCTCCGGCTCCACCGGATGGCTGCCCCCCCGCTCCTGCAGCCACAGCCTGGCTCGCTCCTCGAGGCGCTGCCGCAGCGCCTCGAACCGCTCGGCGCGCACGGTGAAGCCGCCGGCGGCCGGGTGGCCGCCGTAGCGCTCGAGCAGGTCGGCGCACTCCTGCAGGGCCCCATCCACGGCGAACCCCCGCGGAGCGCGCACCGAGGCCCGCAGGCAGCCGTTGCCTTCCCCCGCCAGCAGGGCGCAGGGCCGGTTGAGACGCTCCACCAGCCGCGCGGCCACGATGCCGATCACGCCGTGGTGCCAGTGGTTCTGGGCCAGCAGCAGGAAGGCGGGCCGCTCGCTGCCATCGGCCTCCAGCAGTGCCAGCGCCTCGGCTTCGATCGCCTCGCAGAGCTCCCGCCGCTGGCGGTTGAGCGTCTCGCACTCCCGGGCCAGCTCCAGGGCCCGCTCCGGCTCGCCGGTGGTGAGCAGCTCCACCACCAGCCGGGGGTCCCCCAGGCGTCCCACGGCGTTGATGCGGGGGGCGATGCGGAAGGCCACCGCCTCGGCATCGAGGGGCTGGTCCTCGATGCCGGCCAGGCGCTGCAGGGCTTGCAGTCCCGCCAGGCCGCTGCGGCTGAGCCGGGGCAGCCCGTCGATCAGCCAGCGCCGGTTTACCCCGCGCAGCGGCGCCATGTCGGCGATGGTGCCGACGCAGAACAGGTCGAGGGCCATGCGCAGCCCCTCGGCGCTGCCCATCCGCCGGCACAGGGCCGCCGCCAGCACATAGGCCAGCCCCACGCCGGCCAGGCCGCGGAAGGGCGAGCCCTCTGGCGTGCGCTGGGGGTGCAGCAGGGCCAGGTGGGGAGGAAGTGCCGCCGGAATGGTGTGGTGGTCGGTGAGGATCACCTCCAGCCCCAGATCCCGCGCCCGCTCCAGGGCCGCCAGGGCCGAGACGCCGTTGTCGACCGTCACCAGCAGGCCCACACCTTCGCCGGCCAGCTCCTCCACCATGGCGGTGTTGAGGCCGTAGCCGTCCTCCATGCGGCTGGGGATGGCCCCCCGGGGTGTGGCCCCGAGGCGCGTCAGCACCCCCACCAGCAGCGCCGTGCTGGTCATGCCGTCGGCGTCGTAGTCGCCGCAGATCGCCACCGCCTCGCCACTGCGGCAGGCCCTCTCCAGCCGTGCCGCCGCCATGGCCAGATCGGCGAAGTGCTCCAGCGGCTCGGGGGCCGCCGGGGGTGTGAGCAGGGCCGCCACGGCCTCGGCGCTGGTGTGACCCCGCCGCGCCAGCAGGGCCAGCAGCGGCTCGGGGAGTGGTTCGGCCTCAGGCGGGTTGAGCTGCCGCAGCGCTGCCGGATCGCTCAGCGGCCCCAGGGCCGCGGGAAGCTGCCAGCGCTGCTCGTGAAGGGCGGGGAGCAACGCGGCGTCGGCGGTTCGGCCCTCATTGTGGAGTGTCCGGGCGGCCTGCCTAGGGTGGTGAGCCAGCGTGCACGGCTTGCCGATGGCCCTGAGGGCCCTGCTCTGGGATGTAGACGGCACCCTGGCGGAAACCGAGCGCGACGGTCACCGCCTGGCCTTCAACCGGGCCTTCGCCGAGCACGGCCTGCCGCTGCACTGGGATGCCGAGGGCTACGGCGACTGGCTGCGGATCACCGGCGGCCGTGAACGCATCCACGCGGCGCTCGCCGCTCTGGAGGGGGTCGAGCCCGATCCAAGCCGGGTTGAGGCCCTGCAGGCCTGCAAGCAGCGCCACTACGCCGCCCTGGTGGCCGGCGGCGGCCTGGGCCTGCGGCCGGGCGTGGCCACGCTGATCGCCGCGGCGGCGGCGGCGGGTTTGCGCCAGGCGATCGTCACCACCAGTGGCCGCGCTGCGGTGCAGGCCCTGGCCGAGCGGCTGCTCGGTTCCCTGGCGGAAGCCTTCGAGCTGTGGGTGTGCGGCGAGGACGTGGTCAGCAAGAAGCCCGATCCCGAGGCCTACGTTCTGGCCCTGCGGCGCCTGGGGTTGGAGGGTTCGGCCGGCCTGGCGATCGAGGATTCCCCCGCGGGTCTGGCGGCGGCCACGGCGGGCGGGCTGCCCTGCCTGCTCACCCTCAGCCATTACGGCCGCCGCGAGCCCCTGGAGCGTTTCACGGCAGCCCGGGCGGTGGTGTCCGGACTGGGCGAATCCGGCCGCGTGCTGCGCGGACCCGCTTGCCCGGCTGAGGGAATCACGCTCTCCTATCTGTTGCACCTGCGATGAGTCCCACGTCCCTGCAGCGCACCCGTTTCCAGCGTCTCAGCGCGGCGCTGGGCGATCTGCTCGCCGGCCAGCTGCGCGGCAGCTGGCGCCACCGCAGCGCCGTGCTGCTGGCGCTGCTGCTCGGCTTCTACGCCGGGGGCAACCTCACCTCCTACGTTCTGCCCCTGTTCCCCGGCGGTCGCCCGGCGATGGTGCTGGCTGTGGTGCTGCTGCTGGAGCTGGTGGTGCGCCTGCGGGGCCGCCTGGTGCAGGAGCAGCCCGGTATCGGCTGGAGAGTGATCGACAACCTGCGCATGGGGCTGGTGTACGCGGTTGCGCTCGAGGCCTACAAGCTGGGCACCTGATGGATGCGCGTCTGGCGCGCCACTGCGGCATCGCCGACCCGCTTGCCTGGGGGCCCTCCTTGCCGGACGGCCTGGAGGCCGCCGTCGGCATCGATCCGGAGCTGATCCGCCAGTTCGCCCTGCCGCTGCTGCGCCGGTTGCGGCTGCTGGCCCGCGGGGGGAAGCGCCCGGCCATCGGCCTGAACGCGCCGGTTGGGGCCGGCAAGAGCACGCTCTGCCGCCTCCTGACGCAGCTCGCCCCCTCGCAGGGGCTGCGGCTGGCGGTGGCCTCGATCGACGATTTCTATCTGCCCTGGCCGGAGCGCCTCCGGGCGCTGCAGGGAAATCCCTTCGCGGTCACCCGCGTGCCTCCCGGCAGTCACGACGTGGACCTGCTCTGCCGCAGCCTCGATCGCTGGCGGGTCGGCGAAGCCCTGCGTCTGCCCCGTTTCGACAAGACCCTGCGGGACGGGGCGGGGGACCGCTGCGGCGAGCAGATGGAGCCGGCCGACGCCTTGCTGCTGGAGGGCTGGCTGCTCGGTTGCCGGCCGCTGGGGGCGGCCCTGGCGGAGGTGGACCTGGAGACGGTTGGCGCACACACGGGGGCGCAGCTGGCTCTCAGCGCCGACGAGAGGGCCTGGCTGCCCCGCTGGGACCAGGCCTTGCAGGCGTACCAGCCGGCCTGGCGACGGTTGGAGGAGCTCTGGCTGCTGCGGCCGCGCAGCTGGAGCCTGCCGCACCGCTGGCGCTTCCAGGCGGAAGCCCGGCAGCGGCGGGCCGGCGGAGCCACGCTCGCCGCAGAGGCTGTCGAGCGGCTGGTGCGCGCCAGCCTCTGCAGCCTGCCTCCCGAGCTCTACCAGGATCCGTTGCTCACGCACCCGACGGATGCCACCGCCGGGGTTGAGGCGGTGGCCGTGGGCCTGCTCGATGGCAGGCGCCGGCTGATCGGCGCGCAGGGCCTCTGTTGAGGGGGCTCTGTTGCGTGACTGTCTGGTGTGGCTCGGGTGCTTGGGTCGGGTGTGTGGGTCGGGGAGTTGACTCCGACCTGCCTCCCAGCTCAGGACAGCCAGCCTCCAACCACGGAGTCTGCTGACCCCTGAGCCTTCGAACCGCTCGGACGTCTCAGTGTCCTGATCAGTCCTCGTCCTGATCAGTCCTCGGAGCCTTCCTCCTCAGTGTCGATGGGGTAGACGAAGCCCTGGGCGCGGCCGCTGAGCACGGCCTTGCCGAGGGACATGGCGCGCTGCGCAGCCACGGAGGCCTTGGCCTTCCAGTGGGCATGGCGCTGGTTGCGCTTGCCTTTCGATGTCTTCTTCTTGGGAACAGCCATCCCCGTTCACGCTCGCGGCCAAACAAGGATCTTCGGCTGCGGACTTGCCCTCCGTCAAATCGCTAGGCTCGCGGCAGCGTCGGATTGCCGTGAGCGTCAGCCCCAACACCGTCGCATCAGCAGCCGCTGCGACCCCCGCTGCGGCCGGCACGCCACCCGTTCCAGCAGGCACCTCGGCAGCTGGCGCTGCGGGTGCTGAGCCCCAGGCCGCCGCGCATGGCGCCAGGCTGCTGAACCCTGAGAACCCGCCCCCGTCCTACAGCCAGCTGCTGCGCGACATCCGCGAGGGCCGGGTGAAGGATCTGGAGCTCTCCCCGCGCCAGCGGGAGGTGAGGGTGCGCTTCGACGACGGCCGCGAGCAGCGGGTGCCGGTGTTCGCCAACGACCAGCAGTTGCTGCGCACCGCCGAGCAGGCCGCCGTGCCCCTGTCGGTGCGGGACGACCGGGCGGACGCCGCCACCGCCTCGCTGGTGTCCAACGGGCTGCTGGTGCTGCTGCTCCTGGGTGGTCTCGCCCTGCTGCTGCAGCGTTCCGCCAAGGTGGCCAACCGGGCGATCGGGTTCGGCGCCAGCAAGCCGCGGCTCCAGCCCGAAGGCGGCGTGAGCGTGCGCTTCGAGGACGTGGCCGGCATCGCCGAGGCCAAGGAGGAACTGCAGGAGGTGGTGACCTTCCTGAAGGCGCCGGAGCGTTACACCGCCATCGGTGCCCGCATTCCCAAGGGGGTGCTGCTGGTGGGTCCGCCGGGCACGGGCAAGACCCTGCTGGCCCGCGCCATCGCCGGCGAGGCGGGGGTGCCCTTCTTCTCGATCGCCGCCTCCGAGTTCGTGGAGATGTTCGTGGGCGTGGGTGCCAGCCGGGTGCGGGATCTGTTCCGCAAGGCCAAGGAGAAGGCTCCCTGCATCATCTTCATCGACGAGATCGATGCGGTGGGCCGTCAGCGCGGTGCCGGCATCGGTGGCGGCAACGACGAACGCGAGCAGACCCTCAACCAGCTGCTCACTGAGATGGATGGCTTCGCCGACAACTCGGGCGTGATCCTGCTGGCGGCCACCAACCGCCCCGATGTGCTCGACGCCGCCCTGATGCGTCCAGGCCGCTTCGACCGGCGCATCACCGTGGATCTCCCGGACCGGCGCGGCCGCGAGGAGATCCTGGCGGTGCACGCCCGCACCCGTCCCCTGGCCGAGGAGGTGTCGCTTTCCGACTGGGCCAGCCGCACGCCCGGCTTCTCCGGCGCCGATCTCTCCAACCTGCTGAACGAGGCGGCGATCCTCACCGCACGACGGCAGAAGAGCGCCATCGACG